>JAHEGY010000019.1 GCA_024644875.1 Cyclobacteriaceae bacterium | reverse complement strand
CAGGATACAGATGAACCTGTAGCCCCTGGTTTAACATCACCTGTAGGAGTACCATTTCTATATATTTCGTAATTTATATTTGTCTGAGAATTTGGGATTTGTATATCCACACTTCCTCCTGAACAAAAAGATGTTCCTGCCACCGGTTCAACATCGTATATAATAGGCAAAGGTCTGACGATAACATCGACTGTACCATTCATTGTAGAGGTACATGATGGATTCTGATTATTACTCCCTGCGATGTAATAGGTGCCTGCAACGGTTTGCAAACCCATTGAAAGCACATTTCCTGTGCCTGCAATCGGATCACCAACAGCCACATCAGGTCCGGCCTGACGATACAGCTGGTAACTCATTCCTAGTTCAGAATCGGATAAGGTGATGTCTATACCACTACCACCTGCACAATATGTTCCCCCGCCTCCTATATCATAGACCACAGGATCTGGAACTACAGTCAAAGTAACAATCTCAGGATTACTCTCACAACCACCAACGTTTTGTGTCACATAGCGGTTAGTAATATTCGGCGCCGCACTTGAAAAGCCCAATTCCCCAACATCCGGATTATCGGGTGTACTGACCGCTACAGGAATGGTCAACGCAGCATCTTCATACCATTGAATATTAGAACCTACCACAGATGGCGAAGAGATAACATCTCCAACGCAATATACCGTGGGTGTAAAAGTTACCGCAGGAGCTGCGGGAGCAGCAGTCACAGTAACCGTTGGTTGATCCGCAAATTCTCTTGAACAAGAGTTTCCCGAATTGGTAGCAACAATTTTAAATGTCGTCGTAGAGGCTAGATCACCTGTCGAAAATGATAGAGATCCACCGGTACCATTTTGGGGGGGGCCAATATCACTGTCAGCAGCATCGCGTAATTGATAGCTGGTTCCTGCCTCTGAATTATCAACCACGATAAAAGTCGAGGTATTTGCACAGATTGTACTTTCAGAAGCTGTTACAGTCTTTTCCGGATTAGGATTTACAGTAACTACCACATTGGTTGAATATCCCGGATAAATACCATTATATGCCGTAACAGTATAGGTAGCTATCCCGACCGTTGAATTTGTGTTTTCTAAAGTTTCAGTTAATAAATTTCCGGTTCCGGAAGCGTTCCCTGATATCCCGGAATCAAAAACTGCAGTCCACTGGTAAGATGTTACCGGATTTGCATTTGGCGTGCTGAAGGTAATATTGGTAGTCCCTCCTGCACAGATTGTTTCTGAAGCTGGAGTAGCCAATACATCTGGTAATGGTCCAGGTCCTTCCACTCCGCCATAATTAACAAACCCAACGGGCGTATTCTGGTTATTAAATTCAGTCTGAATCCAATTAATATCCCTCGCCACATCAGTAATTCTCAATTCATCAAGCAATCCCGTGATATAATTTGCCGAGGATAAGCGTTTCCCGATGAGTAAGGGATAAACACTGGCATCAACATTCCCTCCAAAAGAGTTCTGGCTGTTTGCGAGAATACCATTTACATACACCCTAAGTCTTGAGAGAATTGGATAGTTCTCGTCATAAACATATACTACATGTTGCCATGATCCTGCGGTTATGGAACCGTCGGTGAAATTATACTGTATCCCGTTAATGCTTGAACGGTGAATAACATAATCAGGAGATCCTGCACTTCCAATACCCAGCATATATTGTTCATTACCATCAGTCTGCCCTTTCGCCATGATAGCATTGTCGGTGGTATTATCAGGTGCATTGATCCAGGCCTGGATAGTAAATTGATTTCCATTTAGATTTATACTTGAGCTGTTGTTAACATCCAAATAATGATTACTTGCTCCATTAAAACTAATGGCTTGTCCTATCTTTCCCCCAACTGAGGAGGCTACACCAAAATTATTCGGGTTAGCTGTATTACTGTTTTGTGTGGCATCCAATACCGATGCTGATTGAGGTTCCTCTTCCATATGCCATATTGCCTGGAAATTGCCTGAATATGTATCTGATGTCGATGGATCAGTACCTATTGTCGGATTGCCATAATATACATAAATCGTTTTATCTGAAAGATCCGGCAGATCCATCCTGACAAAAGCCTTATAATTAGTGGCATCATACACTACAATTTCATGGTCAAGCAGTGTCAACCCATCATCCTCTGTAAAAATGATATCATAACCGTTGGGATGATCTGCATTTGCAATAACATCAGCATCAGATGACAGATCAATTAATAGAGGAAAACCGGTATGGGGACCACCGATAATGTTAGCATCGGGAATCGTAATGGATTTGCGATATTCATAGCCTGCCAGCCATTGCCCATTAGCGGATAATGCCAGAAATATTAATATGACAAACAGCGCAAAGCGCCTATAAAAATTAGTTAGCAAGCTGACAATCATTAAAAGTATCTATTCTTCTCCCTCTATATCATCTTTTACCTCAATTCTAAATATGTTTTCTGGTAATTAGGTAACCTCGGATTTTGGATTATATTGTTCGAAAGTGCAATAAAATATAAAAAAATTTATATTAGTAATCTGTTAGTAATCAAGTTGGCCGTTAGCAGTGGTTTTGTATAATACAATTTTAGTGTTCGAACCACCAATTTGAAAACTGACAGAGGCTGTAAAAAATATCTTGCCATCCGGAAATTGACAAATAGATCCTGCTTCATCCAACTCTCCATTTGTACCATACTCTTCACTCCACTCAATGGTATCCAGGTTAAAATTTAACTTAACAAGTCTGATAACTTTTCCTTCCCAATCTGTACCCAAAAGCAGATACCCGCCATCAACCGATCTAATTATGTCAGTGGTTAACATCAGAAGGTCAGCCAAAAATACATAATTTCCATCACCAGAGCCAGGAAAATTAGGACTTGTTTGATTTTCAGATAATACAACTCCCTGTGAATCATTTGTAATTTCATCTGAGGATTGGTACCCGCTACTCAATACGATATTTTGATTTACCAATAATAGCCTGGTTGCGCTATAGAAATTCTCAGAGGATGTTATATCCCTAGAATCACCTGCTACACCATTTGAATATTGCACCCTGGATAATTTAAGATTCTGAGTATTAAGTCCCATTGATTGGTCTTCACCCAGTTTTAAATAATTACTCGCATCAAAAGGTACAACACTTTTCGAACGTCCATCATACCTGGAACTTGGTATTAAAGATCCAATAGAATCACCTTCCAAGCTTACCCAGGTGTCATAACTCTGGGTGGTATCATTAATGCCTATCTCACCAACCAATATTAACCCATCTCCAACCGAAGTATTTTCGAATAATCCGATATCATAACAGACTTCAGACGTATCTCTCTGACCAATGGGTGTATAGGAAGTTACAGACTTGCTGCCGAGTGAAAATTTTAAAAACAGAAAATCATTATCTCCATTTATGTTAGTAGTCCCACCTATATAAAGATCACCATCATGATACACCATACCCGCTGGAGATTCATCATAGCCAGCATTCCCCAGGGCATATAATTCAGCTGAGGTACCGCTAGAATCTGTCAAAATTATTACTATATCCCTGTCAGATTGTTCCCCTGCAGTTACTGTTGTCTCAGTAGAAGAAGCAAGTATGGCTATCTGGTTGTCCGGCAAAGGTGTAATACCTATCCCTTTATCCTGAAACTCGCCACCAAACAATCGGATGAATGTCTCAGTATTCTTTGGTGATATGTTCTCCGAAGTATCACAACTCAGGCATGCGAACATTAGCACTATTAGAAAAAGAAATATGTTTTTATATCCTGTTCTCATTTATTATATAGGCCTTATCTAATTTTTTTTGGTTTATAAAACGGCCTCAAGAACTTAAAAGTCAAATCAAAAGAACTTAGGCTGTAATCATCCAAGGCTATTCCATATAGAATCATATTGGTTTGATTATCGATATCACCGTACCTCGTATCCATGCTTGAAACATTCTTTAAAAACCTTGAATAGCGGAATTCCACAACGATATAGTCAATACCATTTGTTTTGTACATAAAGCCAAGGCCTAAGTTTAATGAGAAATTATTTTTATTTTTAGACCCTATGTCATTGGCTGACCCCCTCTCCAATTTTGTTTCAGGAGTTCCGGCAATTTTCTCCCGGGTCAGATCGTTCTGCCTTGACCTTATCAATCCATTATAGGAAGCTCCACCTAGCAAATATGGCTTAAACTTGATTTTATCAAACTGGTATTTAATATATACGGGGACTGATATCCAATCCATGTTTTGTTTGTACGTAGATTCATAATAGAGGTCTTCTACATCAAAGGATGCATATATATCTCTAAGATATTGAGCTTTGTATTTAAATACTGTCCTGGAATAACTTAATCCCATCCCGACATAGATACTTCTGTAAACTACCGCATCCATATTGACTCCAAAAATATACCCTATGCTTCCCTGATAATCTTTTACAGGATCCATTACAAGAGGTAGCTGATCATTGTATTTTACCAGGGTAATGGGATAAATAAAATCACTATGGATTACAGCGGGAGAAGAATAGGTTAATCCTGCTGATACCGAATATGTAAATAAAGGCTCTGTCCTGAAACTCTGATGTAAAAAGATCAGATCAGGTGGATCAATTAGTGGGTTCACTGTATGTTCCGGATCTACCGTCAATAATTCAAGATAAACTGAATCAGCCATCTCCATATCATCCAGATACAGTTTAGACAAGGCCAGTAGTTCCAGTGCATCAATGCGCTCCTGTTTTGTAAATCCGCGATCAATACATTTTCGTAAAAGAGAGTCAACCTCAATAAATCGTCCCTGGCCGAAACTTTCACGGGCATCCTCCAGATTACGGGTACAAACATCCTGTGATTGAACGTCAAGCCCAAAAAATAAGCCAACTGCAACAATTAACAATTGGCAAAAATGCTTAATATCTATTCTAAAAAACCCAATCATCGATTTTTAAGGAAGATTCTGCGTCAAACAAGTTTCTTCATAATTTATATCTTCTGCCACATATCTTTCCCATTCCGCCCTGGTCATATTCCGTTCTAATTGATCACATATCTGAACTGATAATATTTCTGCCTTAGTTGGCCAAATCTTGATATTTCCATTCTCACATCCTGCAAAAAGATAATTGCCATCCGGGCTGAACATAATGCTCCATACCTGTGCATCGTGATCGGAAAGTACCAGTGGCAGATTATTGAGATTAGAATAATCCCACAATTGGACCGAACCATCGAAACTGGAAGTAGCCAGATAATTCCCTCCTTCATTGAAGGATATACTGCTTATGCCCGAGCTATGCCCTGGTAAATCAGTAATTTTCCTGACCCGATTCATTCCCTTGCTTATGTCATATAAACTAACAAGGCCATCTTCAAATCCAATGGCGAGTATATCTTCCTCCGGATGAAAGGCCAACGAATTTACAGGTCTTTTCTTATCGGAAATTAAGGTAATAGTCTCATCCACGTTAGAAGCATTCATAAGGATAACCTTTCCTGATCTGCTGGATAATGCCAGGATTCCACTCCTGATGCTCATATCCATATTATTGTACTCAATGTTAAAGGTCTTTAACACTTTGCTGTTATTAAAATCATTAATTCTCAAAGTTTTATCATCGCCTAGGCTAATGAAGAACTTGCTGTTATCTGCTATAACAACGTCGTGGACACGTCCCTGATGCCCTGCCTGCGTTACAGGTCTTGAATCTTGTTTTTGAAGATTGAGCAATTGGATCCCGGCCATGTCGCTTCCTATTATGAGCCATTTGCCGTCATTTGTTGTTTTTACTATCCTGTTTCTCGTTTCATTTTGCCAAATTGTTTCAGGAATCGCTTTTGTATCAGAATAGTCCCACTTAAGTATTTTACCATCGGTTCCTGCGCTGTAGATATTCTGGCCGTTTGAAGAGAATGTCAGACCCCGCACATTACCCTCATGCTGATGCATGGAATAAATACTATCGTTTTCGGAAAATTGCAGGTTTTTGAGTGCGTAGTATAATCCATTATAGATATATCGGTCATGTTTTATTCCATCATACTTCATATTGAACATATATGCCTGTTGTGCCACAAGACCTTCAAGCTGGTTATCCTGGATCTGCAGAGATTTTACTGCCATGCCTTGGGCAATAGAGAGCATTCTTAACCTGAATGCATTAGATTCTTCCATTTCAGCACGGTCCTGGGCTTCCAAAGCTCTCACCCTTTCCTGGTCCGCCACCTCGGCAGCTGCAATCGCATTCTCCTGTTCACGCTGTGCCCTGCGACGTTCTGATTCGGCAATTAGTCTTTGTGCTTCGGCCAGCTGCCTTTGGGTTTCTGCTTCCTGTTGCTGAACCCTGGCTATATGAGCCGAATAGTTTGCTTTCTGTTCCTGACGAATTGCTTCACCAAGCCTGATCTCAGCAATTTCCATCTGTCTGTTGGCTCTCAGGGCATTTTCTAAGGCTAGTTTGGTTTTTTCATCTGCCTCCACTTTCTGAATGAGGGCAAAAACGAAGAATATTATGGAAATTATCAATAAAAGGCCAAAGATGATGGCTACATTCCTGGCACGGCGAAGCATATTCTTTTGAAGCAATTCCTTACTTCGCTGCTCATTCTCATAAGCAGTTTTACTTGTATCCAGAAAGAGCATGGCCCTTTCAAAAACAGGATTATATCGTTGGGCCCATGCACGCGTAGGTATCTGTTTCTTTTGCCAGTTTAAGGCCAACTGAAGATCAGGAGGTCTCCACAAACCTGTACGGCCCACCTGATACATGGCTGCTGCATCCGACAACCTGCGATACATTTGAGCAGATTCAAACTCCTCATCAACCCAGTTTTTCAACCTGTCCCATATACGCATCAGGCTTTCATGAGAGATCTCTATGATGGTGCCTGATCGTAAAGGTACATTAGCGGGAGGCATCAGCAATGACCGGCCTGGTCGCCTGAATTTCTCAACTACATTGATAATTTCGTCCTCGGTAACATTAGCAATTTGTGCTAATTCCGCAATATTTGCAGCTCGTCTGATACCAAAATTATCCCTGCCTTTCTCCGTAAGGGATTTGAAGATTACTTCACAGATCTCCCTTTCTCTCTTATCCAATTCAGCAAATGTCTCATTGGCATGCTGGGATAATGCCTCCTCTAACTTTCCAATAGCTACATAATGCCGAAGATCAAGCGATTCACCATCCTCTCTGTTTTGTGTCCAGTAATCCCAGGTTCTCATCAGAGCATGCTGGAGAATCGGAAGCTGGTCGGGGTTATTGCCCACATCATTTAAAAGCTGCTGGGTCAGTCTTCTGGTAATCTTACCACCACCAACGGCAACAGGACCTTCAATGGCCATCCTTTGCTGATCCCTTGTCATTTGCGGGATCAAATAATGACTTTCATTTATTATTTGTGTCAGATCAGGGAATTGTGCACAATCACCAATAAAGTCAGAGCGCATAGTGAGTGCCACATAAATAGGTAATTCAGTCTGACTAACAGATTTCAATAAGAGATTTACAAAAGCAGCAGATAGATTTGCTGATTCCTCATCTGTTTCGCTTTTTAGAAACCTGAACAATTCCTCAAACTGATCTATCAAGATCAGGAAATTTGTTGGGGAAGATTTTGATAATGAATGGGGCTTCAACGCATCTACAAGGCCCATGGAAGAACTTTTCAATATCACATTGGTCAGAGTAGACTCCATGAATCTCTCTTCTTCTGTAAGTTCTTCGTAAGATTCATTAAGCTTCACAATGGCCTCTGAAAGGTTTTCGATCGGGCTGTTACCCGGCCTGGAGGAAATAATAATCCAGTCAGACCCTGCGTCAGTCATAAATCCACCATATAAAATAGGGATAAGACCACAATACATTAAAGATGATTTCCCACTTCCGGAAGCTCCAATGACCGCTGCAAACCTGTTCCGGGCAAGTTTTAACAGAATTTCATCACTCTGTCCCTCTCGCCCAAAGAATAAATGACTTTCGTCAAATCCAAAAGGCCTTAACCCAGGAAATGGATTTAGCAGGTTAGTGTCTTTAACCTTTCCTGAAAGAGCTATTTCTATATCCTTTACATTCATTGGTTAATCAAGCTGGTTAAGAAACGATTTAAATGAGCTTTTATTGACCTTTTGATTCTTTAATAAGATCAAATTGTCCTTGTTAAAATAAAGATCCAGGTCAACTTTCTTATTTGAGTCAACAATTACCGCTGTGGGATTTTTATCTTTACTCCTACCAAGACCTAAAGCTTTAACACTGTCAAACAACTTACTTTTAACCCAATTTTCATTATTTCTCCCATGATAAATCAAGGTACCGTCACATTCTTTCAGGTTTTTAAGGTGTTTGTCTCGGATCTGCAGGATCTCTCCATCGAAATTTGAAAGAATTACATTAAAACCCTGTTCTTTAAGGAAATTGCTGATTGGCTTGCATTCTTCCCGCTCAGTTTTATCGCATATCAGATATATACTTTTACCTTTTTCAACTTCAGGTGTAATGACCTGTTCCCGACCCCGTTTATTTTCATTTATTTTTCCGACTATAAAACCTTTTAAGGTTTCAATAGGGCAATCCATTACCTCAGCATATTGAATATTTACCAAGTCTTTTTTAAGATTATCAATAAAGATCTTCTGCTTAATGGTTAGATTCTCATGATCCTCTGAAATCCATATGATCCTATTAAATCTTTCATAATACTTCACGCCGGGTTTATCATTGACCTGACTACTGTGCTCAGATGCTAATTGATTCTCTATCTCAACAATTGATAATCCTCTGTCTTTTATCAATGCACCGGAATCTTCACCAACAAGGTGGATTGACAGTTGACATTTGCTTAATTTTTCATTTATCTGCTTAACGACATCATCATATGATCCCTCAATTGAATCCAGCTCATATACATCATATTGACTTCTGGACAATTCCCGACAGAGATTGTCTCTTTGATTATACTGGTCTATACCAGATTGCGCGATATAAATTCCTGAAGGTCTAAGGTTTTTGACCAACTTTTCAGCCTCTTTCACCGGTGAACTATTGGATTCAATGATATTTTTTATATCAGCAGCAATATCAAATATCTTCATCCAATACTCATGATCTTTATTGGGATCATCCTGATATAATATTTCAGTAACAAAATCAGTGAGTGAATCGATTTCAAAAAAATTATAGAACTTATTCTGCTTTAAATAATGAGGTATTTCTTCTATAGGAATACGGTTTTTAAAAACATTTATAAACTTTATATCGGCAGAGGACTTACTCTTCTTGGTGGCTTCCTTTTCAAGAACGGACAAATAGCTCATAAAAATTGGTGCCTGTAGAAAGTTATTGGAAAATACTGGTATTATTATAGAGGATTTAAGAGGAAAGGAATCCGGATCAAGATCGTATTCAGACAATTTTATAATGGAGTGTTTTTCTCCGGACAATCGATCTAACAATCGTTCAAGATTTTTCAGGAAAATACTAACCCAACCTCTGGAAGAATGACTGTCTGGTTTATCGTCCAGATTTGCATATAGTAATATGATCTGGTAATCAACCATCAGAATTGAACTGGCTTAAACATTATGTGCTCCATAATACAATTTTTTATCTAAATACCAATAGTATTTGATGATTTTCTCAAAAAAATATAATTTCCCATAACATTCAAAATATGCTTTAACTACTAAGCAGTTTTACTCAGATCCTTTAATGTCAATCCTGCGCCAAGTGATGAATAATGCAGGAAATCCAATGCGATTTCATGATCGTTACTGAGTAATTCATATAATTTCTCCTTGAAAATCCTGATGAATACAGTATCCACCAATGGGTGTAACACCAGGTCATTTTCAGCAATATCCTCAATAAGGATCTCTCCCAGGAATTCACTTTCAGCAAGATTATTGATGACAATATCCTTTTGTAAAAGATTCACATAACCATCATACACTATATAAAAGTAATTATTCGTTTCTTCGGTGATTTTCAATTTCTGATCTTTGCGGAGATATAATTCTTCAGTATAATCCAACAGGTTTACAAGAAATGCCGTTGGCATGGGTTTGAATATCCTGATTTTAGTCAGGAAGAATACTTTATCAATGGTGAGTGGCTTGCTAAAATGCAAATTTCGGATCCTTTCCTTTCCAAGGATCATGCTGTCAATATCTGCCTTTCTTTCCTTATCGATCCTCTGCGAATGCTCATCATAGTAATCGGGGTTTATTTGATACAATGACCAACCTGCAGTATTTCGTATTAAGGGGTCAGGATTAAATAAGTTGGAGATCAACTCATAAAGCATAGTGTCAACTTTATGTATCCCAACCCAATATATCGAAAGTGCTTTAGACCATCTATTTATCTGGTTGAACTCTTTATTAATAATCTGTTTGACCACATCCATGAAATCACCGAGCATATGTGGATAGAAAACCTGCAATTTCTTTATCTTATCCTGATTTGATATATCATCAAATAGAGGGATAAGCCGGTCTTTCAGATCCTCAGCTAACAATACATCCAACAACTCAATCGCATAAGTAATACCCTCGTGGGTCCCACTTTCAATATTCGATCGTATCAATCGAATTGAATGGGGGTCAAAGATCATAGACAGAAGCATATATATATGGTGATAATGATGGTTGTTTTCTTCTTTTATGGAATCCCGGATCATTTTACCAATTTCTGTACCCTGGATCTTATCCAATGCATGAATATTCCAGATGATATCATTAATGTCTGATTCAATTACATACTTTATTCTTACTGACTGATAACCTTCAGCTTTGAATCCGGAATTTGCCAGGGCCAGCAATATCTGAGATACAACCTTCTTGTCAGGATAATCGATCTTTGACCATAAAACCTCTTTTGATCTATCATTGCCCATCTTTTCATATACCTTGATTATCCTGTGCTGTGTTTGAGGATCCTGATCTGTTTTCTGGAATACGATTTCCAGATATTGTATTATATCATCTCCTATCTCAACAAGGGCATTTACCGCCAGATCGCCATAGGTGGGCGATGATAGTTTATCTATCAGGAAGGGATAAAGGTCGCTCCTTTTCATTTTCCCTGCAGCTTTTATAGCAAGGGATTGGACGCTGAAATTCAGATCGACCAGCAGTTCAATCAAATAAGGAATTACATCATCCCCCTGATTGGACCGGATCATGCTTATCGCATCGATCCGGTCTTCTACTTCATCCGATTTAGTTAACCGGGAGATATTCTCAATCAGTGGAAAATCATCTGTGGCATGTAGCAACTTATTCAACCAGTTGCTGATATCTTCCTTCCCTTTATCGGTATCTTCAATAATTTTTATCTTATTAGGATTCAACGTTCCGGACAAATTCCTTACCTCATTCAACCTTCTCAGAGCAAACTTTTTCATAATTTTATGGTCAGAATCTATCTGCGTTGGCAGAAAATCAATAAACTTCTCAGTATCCAGTTTTTCAATAACTTTCAACGAGAATATCTTCATCCCCGGATCACCTATAGTATCGATATTTTTTAGAACAGTATTGATCTCAAACCTTTCGTTTTCATCTTCACCCGCTTCTTCCTCGTGACTTTCCAGTTTCTTTTTCACATTATTCCTGTATTCATTATACAATCTCCCTGTAACAAAGAAATATCCCACAATAATTGCCAAAAGAAAATACGTGTAATGAATGATGTCCAGGAAGGACAGGGTACCGATTATGAGAATCATAGTGCCTGCGAGTAACCTGGATGATTCATTGATGACCCCTTCAATTTTAGCCTGAACATCGAAACGAATATTGATCTTAAGCGGCATAAAGAAGATTTTAAAAGTAGGAATCTCCAATGCTTCCCTGATGGAATTTGAAAAGAACTTACTTAAGACAATAAACAGAAAAAACCAGATAAAATTTTCTGAATCTGGAAGAAAACCAAACATGTTCCCTGTAATAATTGCTCCCAGGGTAAAAACACCAAGAATTATAGGTAAGACAATCAACGCTGTTTTTAATCCGTAGGAGGCGATCAGCCTTTCATTAATAAATGTCTGCATGATCAGAGTAAACACCATGATCGACATGTACATATAGGAAAGGAATTTTGCCAGACTTACCTCCTCAGGGTATTGCTGTTCTGTTATTTTAAGAAATGTGTAATCCACAAATGTTAAACAGATGATCGAGATCCCGATAAAAAGGGATAAAACTATAGCATAATTGTCCTTGAACAATTTACTGAATCTTATAGTATCAGATTTACCTTCCTTTTCTCCCACTTCTGCAAAACGTATTTCCCGATTTATAAAGACAAGAAAAAACAGGCAGGCCACAATGCTGATATCACTTATTATTAATAGGTCTGTTACATTGCTTATGAATTCTATAAAAAAAGGCACGGCTATAAAAGCTAATATGGTGGCAATCAACTGCCCCGCATCAATACTTCCGATTATTCTTTTCGATTGTCTTATGTCAAAAATTCTCCCGAACAATCCCCAGAAACAAAGAAGCATAATAGAGGTGATGGGAAACAACATTACATAAAGGATAAAAATAAAAACAGGACTTGTCTGGGTGGCAAGAACTGTAAACACCCCAGTTATGAATATAAATACAGCTATTAAATTAAATACAGCGAGTATTTTAAAAGAAATATGTTTCTGTAATATGGTAAAAAGCCCGGTAGAAAAAACACCCAATATCCCTGAAACAAAGAAGGCCAGTTTAAGATTCTCGCCTTGGGTATTCAGAAAAAGGGTTTCAACCACAACCCTGTAAGTGGCCAGAAAAACACCCATGAAGAAGCCATAACCCAGCAATAATAGTGCAGGACGCTCCTCATCGGTCTTCTGAACGTTAAGCAGCTGGAATAAGCTTTTCAGCATGGGATAAAAAGTTGAACAAATTAATTTTACTCAATATTAGAAAAAAACTTTAATTAATGCATCATTAAAACATAGAAAATTCAAACAAATAATTGTACTTTCCTGATACGCATCATTTAATATTCTACATATTTAATAATCCACATAGATATAATTAACACGAAAAATTGCATAATTTTATTATAATTCTACTGAAATAGAATTTAGTCTTAAACCCATAGATAATATATGTCATACGAAATTCCGTATTTCTCTTTTGATAAAATGAATTCTGATACCGGTGAGGATCTGAGTTTAGCCTTCAGGGAAATAATGGATTCAAAATGGTATGTTCTAGGCCGGCATCTTGCTGCTTTTGAAAATGAATTTGCGGAATATATTGGTGTCAGATATGCAATTGGAGTTGGAAATGGATTCGACGCCTTAAGGATTAGCCTGGAATCGTTAGGTTTGAAAAAGGGTGATGAAGTCATTCTCCCCAGCTTAACGTTTATTGCCACCCTGCTTGCCGTGATACATACTGGTGCAAAGCCTGTTCTGGCTGATGTAAATCCTGAGACTTTCTTAATGGATTACAAATCTGTTAAATCTCTGATCAGTACTAAAACCAAGGCCATTATCCCTGTCCAATTATATGGTTGCCCTGTTGATGTCCATGGAATTCAAAAACATATAAAAGATAAAGAATTAGTTATTGTTGAAGATTTTGCTCAATCGGTGGGGGCTGAAATTAAAGGGGGGAAAACCGGATCATTTGGCCGGATAAATGCAGCCAGTTTCTATCCGACAAAAACCCTGGGTGCTTTGGGAGATGGAGGCATTATTACAACAAATGATAGAGAACTTGCAGACAGGTGCCGGTCTTTAAGGAATTATGGATTTACTGATGATGGTCAGCATACTACAATTGGGTATAACTCAAGGTTGGATGAAATGCAGGCAGCTTTTCTCAGCATTAAAATTAGGTGGCTGGATATCTGGATTAATGAAAGGAGATCTATTGCTGAGAAATATAGGATTAACCTTGCAGGCATTCCTGGTTTGAAATTACCTGAATATCAAAGATCTGCATTACCTGCCCATCATATTTTTCCAGTTCTAAGTAAAAAAAGGGAAGCCTTGAGAAAACACCTCCAAGCGGCCGGAATAGAAACACGCGTTCACTATGGCACCCCTTTACACCTCCATAACAGCATGCGTTATCTGGGATATTCCAAAGGATCCATACCCGAGACAGAAAAAATATCTGAAAGAGAGTTAAGTTTACCCATTTACCCCGGACTTACGGATGATAAGATCAATTTTATCTGTGAAATAATTGACAGATTTCAGAGAAAATAAAAGGGATTATTGGGAACTCAAACTATATTCCATGGCGATTAATTTCACTGATGATTATTTAGAATTACTGAAAGAATCCAGGGCCTCATCCGTTAGTATACCTTCATATATGATCTTTAAGGTCTGATCAAAAATATCAGAATGGTATTTTGGGAGTTTCTTTTTCATATCAGGCGGCAAGGTATTAAGGAAATTAGGGTCCAGCAAGGTCTCAATAGCACAAGCATAAAGTGCAACTACTAGATTCCTGTTTATATTTTTTTTGATCATACCTTTAGTAATTCCTTCATCAATGAGTCGCTTGAATCGAAGAAAGGCGGCTTCATGCTTATAATTGTTAATTTTGATCCATAAATGAGGGACGTTCTCCTGAATGTCCATAATAAGATCAGAATTCATTCTTCCCATCGATACCCCGATATGACTCATCATGGATTTGAGTTTATCTATAAAACTTAAATCTTTCTGATCCAGTATCTCATTGATTTCTTTCGTTATTTTTGAACTCCAGTTTTCAAATGTCTTTTCCAGCAGATCCTGTTTGCTTTCATAATACTTGTAAATGGTCTTTTTGCTTATCGATAAGTTTGAAGCAAGCTGGTCTACGGTAACTTTTTTATATCCTTTATCAAAAAATAACTTATTGGCCTCCTTCAGTATATCTCCTTCTATCTCATTATTACGTGGCATATAATCATAAACTTAGGGTCAATGTAAATGTAAAAAATACATTTTTATTTTTATACATTTGTTATGATAATCTTAATCTGAAAAACTATTAAGGTTTTATGGACAAAAAACAGGCTCATAGAGAGGTTTTAGAATTGATCGATAAAATCAATTACTATAACGATAAATATTATCAGGAAGATGTTTCTGAAATCTCTGATTATGAATTCGACCAAATCCTGGAAAAACTAAACAGGCTGGAAGCTGAGTTCCCGGAATATAAGTATGCTTATTCCCCTACCCAGCGGGTCGGTGGAACAGTTACTAAGAACTTTGAAACTGTGTATCATAAATTTCCGATGCTATCTTTAGCGAATACCTATTCCGAGGATGATATCCGGGAATTTGATAAAAGGATACATAAAATGATCGATGATGATGTTGTTGAGTACATATGTGAACTTAAATTCGATGGAATAGCGATCAGCATTATGTATGAAAAGGGAATCCTAACACAGGCTGTAACACGCGGTGATGGGGAAAAAGGGGATGATGTTACGGCTAATGTCAGGACGATAAGAAATTTGCCAGTGAAGTTGAAGGGAAGCGGTTATCCGGATTTGTTTGAAGTCAGGGGTGAAGTGTTCATGCCGCGTAAAGTTTTTGACCAATTAAACCTGGAAAGGAAGAAGAATGATGAGCCATTATTGGCCAACCCTAGAAATACAGCTTCAGGAACTTTGAAAATGCAGGATTCATCCATTGTGGCCAAACGAAAGCTTGACTGCTACCTTTATGGGCTTCTGGGCGAGAACATCGGTATTGAAACCCATCTCGAAGCTTTGGCCAAACTCTCGGAATGGGGATTTAAAACATCAAAAACATACAGTAAATGTAAGGATTTAGCAAAGATCTTTGAATTTATTGGGGATTGGGAATTTAAAAGAAATGATCTTCCGCTCGATACTGACGGAATCGTTATTAAAGTTAACCGGTATGATCTACAGAAAAAGCTTGGTTTTACATCCAAGTTTCCGCGTTGGGCTATAGCCTATAAATACAAAGCTCAAAATGCCATAACAAAACTGAATGGAATAACTTACCAGGTAGGCAGGACTGGTTCTATTACACCGGTGGCACAACTGGAGCCGGTGGTGCTGGCCGGGACTACCGTTAAACGTGCTTCCCTTCACAATGCCAATGAAATAGAACGGCTTGACATAAGGATTGGAGATCATGTATTTATCGAGAAAGGTGGTGAAATTATTCCTAAAATTACTGGTGTTGATTATACTAAAAGAGGGAATGATACAACCAATATTGATTTTATAACAAATTGTCCGGAATGTGGCACCACCCTTATCAGGCTTGAAGGGGAAGCCAACCATTATTGCCCAAATAATGAGAACTGTCCGCCACAGATCCTGGGTAAAATAGAACATTTTATTCAAAGAAATGCCATGGACATAAACTCCCTGGGAGAAAAAACAATATCTGCCCTGTATAACAATGGTCTTGTGAAAAATGTCGCTGACCTGTACAGCCTTTTTGAAGAAGATATCCTGAAACTTGAAGGATTTAAAGCATTATCAACCAGAAATCTGCTGGATGGAATTGAAAACTCAAAAACCAGACCTTTTGAAAATGTTCTATTTGGGCTGGGTATAAGATATGTTGGGCGAACTGTCGCCGAAAGACTTGCATATCATTTTAAGGATATTGACCAAATTAAGGAGGCTTCTTTCGAAAGTTTAATATCAGCACCTGAGATCGGTCAGAAAATTGCAGAAAGCATAATTGAATTCTTTAATAAGCCTGAAAACATTAAATTAATTGAAAACCTGAGAAAACAGGGCCTGAATTTACACGTGGAAGAAAACGAAGATGATGACACAGGCAGGTCTTTTCAAGGAAAAGGATTTGTGGTGTCTGGTGTTTTTCAGAATTTCGGCAGGGAAGAATTAAAAACGCTCATTAAGAAACATGGGGGAAAAGTGTTATCTTCGGTTTCAGGTAAATTGGATTTTCTGATCGCAGGTGAAAAAATGGGGCCGTCCAAGTTAAAGAAAGCTACTGAACTTGGCATTAAAATCGTATCAGAAGCGGAGTTTATGGAAATGTTGAAAGAATAATTATTCATGTTTTATAAGAAATTTTTTGTAGAACGTAAAACCAGGCAAGCTATTAAAAAGAGTACTGTCACCAGGGATAATATTTCTTTCAGGAAAGCCCAATCTATTGGCATCATATATTCATGGGAAGGAAAAAGGAAAGCAGAGATCATTAACGATTTCGCAAAGGAAATGGAAATTTCAGGAAAAAAAGTCCAAACACTTTGCTACAGTCGTGTTGATCTTAAAATAGTACCCGTTAAGGTTAATTTTTTCAGCGAAAAAGATTTTGATAATTTTGGCAAAATAAAAAGTGATAAACTGAATAATTTTAAAAACCTCAGGTTTGATTTTCTGTATCATCTGGATACACTTCCAAATGTTTATATTGAAAACATTATGGCATTAAGTAATGCCAGATGCCGTGTTTCCCGGGCTGATCATACAAAAAAGGATCTATATGATTTCATGATACAGATCCGGGGAACTGTGGGTATTGATAAACTTTGCCAGGAAATTCTGCATTATACCAAAGCTTTAATAAACAATGTATGATAAATTTAAAGGAACAGGTGTGGCCCTGGTCACGCCATTTGACAGCAATCTGAAAGTGAACTTTGATGAACTTGAAAAAGTTGTTACCCACACCATATCTGAGGGTATTGATTATCTCGTGGTTCAAGGTACGACCGGCGAATCTGTAACGACCAATGAAAATGAGAAGATTGAGATTTTAAATAAGGTTAATCAGGTCAACACTGATAAACCTGTAGTAATCGGAATTGGAGGAAATGATACCCGCAAAGTTCTGTCACAGATTGATGCACTTTCGGGGGAATCCTTTGATGCAATTTTATCAGTCTGCCCTTATTATAATAAACCATCACAGAATGGCTTGATTAATCATTTTACGGTAATTGCTGACAAAGCTCCAAAGCCAATTATCTTATACAATGTGCCAGGCAGAACCTCTGTAAACTTATCTGCTGAATCCACAGGGGTGCTATCGCAGCATCCGAATATTATTGGTGTGAAAGAAGCTTCCGGTAATTTTAAACAGGCTGTTGAAATAATTAAGCTCAGCAGTGATGATTTTCTTCTGATTTCAGGAGATGATTTTCTTACATTGCCTTTAATTTCCATTGGAGCGGTTGGTGTAATCAGTGTACTGGCAAATGCCCTTACCAATGAAATGTGTAATATTGTTAATTATGCGATAAATAATCAGCATTCTGATGCACAAAGGATTTTATATACAATTACCAGGATGAATGAACTGATGTATGCGGAAGGTAATCCTACAGGGGTAAAATTCCTGATGGAGATATTGGGGATTTGTTCGGGAGAGGTACGCCCACCACTGTATAAAGCCAGCAGCGAACTTCAGGCAAAGATAAAATCTGCATTATTGGAAATAAAAAATCCCGCCTAAGCGGGATTTCAATAATTTTTTAGAGGTTTTCCCTATCCCTTGTTTTTAATATCTTGAACTTCAACTCGGATGTCTTGGGCCAAATTTTTAAGTTCTTGCATTCCTTTTCTTACTCGGGTGCCGGCTGCTGAATTACCTTTGTCATAAAATTTTTGGAAATCAGCCTCTAAATTCATTACTAAATCACGAAGTTCATCAAATCTTTTCATATGTTATATGATTTATTAGTTATTAAAATGGATAATTTCTGTGGCAATTTAATGAAAATAGTTATAAATCAATAAATAAGCCTGTTTTTTTTATTATTCATTAATAACGGCCTCAACACCATCATGCTGATAGTGACCGCTTTTTAATTTCTGGCTAATAGCTTCAAAAGCTGCAATTGTTTCATCTACATCTTCTAAAGTATGTGCTGCTGTAGGTATTAACCGAAGCATTATCACATCCTTTGGAACAACCGGGTAAATTACTACAGAGCAGAATATTTTATATTTTTCTCTAATATCGAGGATCAGGTTAGCTGCCTCAACAATGCCTCCACTTAAGAATACGGGTGTTACCGGCGATTCTGTAGTGCCCAGATTAAATCCTCTCTTTCTTAATCCTGATTGAAGGGCATTAACTATTTTCCATAAATTTTCTTTTAATTCTGGCCTTGTCCTAAGTAATTCAAGACGTTTGATATTACCAATTACCAATGGCATGGGAAGCGATTTGGCAAAAATCTGGGATCGAATACCAAATCTCAGGTATTCAATAATTTCTTTCTCACCTGCAACAAATCCGCCTATACTGGCCATTGATTTCGCAAAAGTAGAAAAATAAAGGTCTACCTGATCCGCAACACCCTGAGCTTCAGGAAGGCCGGCTCCCGTTTTCCCCATGGTTCCAAATCCATGAGCATCATCAACAAGCAACCTGAAGCTATACTTTTCTTTCAAAGCAACAATCCCCTTCAGATCCCCATTATTTCCAGACATCCCAAAAACACCTTCTGTGATAACCAATATACCACCTTCGGTCTCTTTACAGATTTTCTCAGCCCTGACTAATTGCTTTTCAAGACTCTCCATATCATTATGATGATAGACGAATCTTTTACCCATATGCAATCTGACCCCATCGATTATACTTGCATGCGCTTCAGCATCATAAACAATAACATCCTTGCGGTCAACCAATGTGTCGATAATAGACATGATACCCTGATATCCATAATTCAATAATAAAGCAGCTTCTTTTTGGACAAAATCGGCAAGTTCATTTTCAAATTGTTCGTGGTATTTGGAATTACCGGACATAATTCTCGCACCCATGGGATAGCCTAAGCCCCAGTCTTTGGCTGCTTGTGCATCCGCCTCCCTCACTTCCGGGTGATTGGCAAGTCCTAAATAGTTATTTAAGCTCCAGGTTAGCACCTTATTCCCTCTAAAGAACATTCTTGGTGCTATTTCCCCTTCTAATTTCGGAAACATGAAATATCCCGGCTGAACATGTGCGTAATGACCAAGGGGACTCTGGTTATTGATTCTTTTATTAAAAATATCCACCTTCTCTCAAGTTTTGTTAGAAACTATAAACTCCAATTCAATGATGCGAAATTAGTACTTAATTAACGTCTTGCCAAAAAGTGGTTACTAAATGTGATAAAAATATTCGAAAAAATTAATATTTTGATAATACTGAAGAATATTCCGGTTCAAAATAATCAATAATGTATTTATATTATTATTATCGTAATTAAAACCTGTTAAATACGATTTTCAATGAAGATTCTTCTATTTTTTCTTGCATTTCTCCTGTCCTTTTCTTCCTTTTCCCAGAAATCTTCAGGCGGTCCTAATAAACTGTATCCAATATTGTTTAATTATGCAAGGGATCTGTACCCTGATTATGATAAAATACCATTTGAGAGGAAGGCTGTACTTGAAGAAATTGCCAGTTATATTATAGGAGCGCAACAATTGAACAGTTCAGCAAAGATCATATTCATAGAGACCGATCAAAAGGCCAGGTCAATACTCATCCATACCTGGGCGACAGCTGCTTCTTATTATTATGATATTGAGAATATTAAAATCCATTCCGGAGGAATCAATGCCTCTGCAATTTCTCAAAATGCCATAAAAGCATTAGAAAAGGCCGGATTCATAATCTACAAGATCCAGGGGGGAAATAACCCGGCATACGAAATAAAATATTCCTACAACATTAAACCATTGGTTTTGAAATCCATTAAATACAATGATAAATCGAACCCGGGAACAAATTTCGGTTCTATTATAATATGTTCCAATGCTGATATCAACCTGCCCGTAGTCAAGGGAAATAATTTCAGGACATCTCTCTATTATTTTGACCCCGCTGCATATGATGGAACTTCTGATGCATCAGACCTGTATCTCGAAAAAAGCAGGGAGATTGCAATAGAAATGTTCTATCTTTTTTATGTTCTTAAAAACTCCAAGTAATTTTGAATCCATGACGCATTATAAGCGATCGCCTGAAAAATGAAAAGACTACCACTGATCACCCGAATTTTACTCTGGAGGAAACGAAGTATCTCTGACAGGAGATTTATGATCCTTCTCAGTATTGTAGCTGGAACTGCTGGTGGATTGGGTGCGGTAATTATTAAAAATTCCGTGAGAATAATACAGGAATTACTGACAGAGGGGTTTTCTGATCAATACTTCCAGATCATGTACATAGTTTATCCGGCTATTGGACTTCTGGCGTCATCACTGATAATCCGATTTATCATCAGGAATAAAGTCGGACATGGAATACCCAATGTTTTATATGCCATTTCTAAGAACAATGGAATCATACGGTCCTTTCAAATATATGCTTCTATAATAACAAGTTCAATAACTGTTGGATTCGGAGGATCAGTAGGATTGGAGGGGCCTACAGTTTCGACCGGGGCTGCATTTGGATCAAATATAGGGCGGTTCCTGAGGCTCGATTATAAAAATATTTCCCTGTTGATTGCATGTGCATCTACCGGGGCGGTGGCAGCTATATTCAAAGCACCAATCACCGCTATTGTGTTTGCCCTGGAAGTCCTGATGCTCGACCTTACCATGGCTTCATTATTACCATTGTTAATTGCAGCTGTGTCGGGTGCTGTAACTTCTTATTTTTTTCTTGGCCAAAAAGTAATCTATCCCTTTGAAGTGGTTGACGCATTTGCGCTATCTGATATCCATTTGTACATTATTCTGGGGATTCTGTGTGGATTTATATCCCTGTACTTTACCAAGATGTATTTGTTTATTGCCCAAAAATTTGAGAAAATTAACAAGTGGTACTTACGCTACATTCTCGGAGCAGGTATTCTTGGACTTCTTATCTTCCTGCTTCCTTCACTCTATGGTGAAGGATATGAAGCAATCAACGCTAGCCTGCATGCGGACTTTGATCATTTGTTCAATAATACTTTTTATTTTGTCTACAAGGACAATAATAGTGTGATCATCTTCATTCTTCTTGCATTGGTGTTATTTAAGGGAGTCGCTACCTCAGTTACGTTCGGAGGGGGGGGTATTGGGGGTATTTTTGCCCCATCCCTATTCACCGGGGCTCACGCCGGGCTTCTTTTTTCTTTTATATTGAGTACGACTTTCTCACTTAATGTGTCCCATGCAAATTTTGCGTTGGTTGGGATGGGAGGTGTTATTGCAGGTATTCTTCATGCTCCTTTAACTGGCATATTCCTTATTGCTGAGATCACCGGAGGCTATGAGTTATTCCTCCCTTTGATGATTGTCGCAACTTTGTCTTATGGCACAATGAGTACTTTTGAAAAAACCTCCGTATATACCTATCAACTGGCAAAGCGTGGTGAACTATTTACGCATGACAAGGATAAAGTTGTTTTATCGCTTATGAAAGTTAAGGATCTTCTCGAGACAAAATTTAAAACAGTTGATGAAGATGCCACGCTTGGCGATCTGGTCAAGGTCATTCAGAACTCCAAAAGAAACATTTTCCCCGTTCTAGACAAGGAGAATCACCTTCAGGGAATAATACACTTAAATAATGTTCGGCACGTAATCTTTAAACCTGAATTATATAAATCGACTAAGGTCAGCAACCTCATGTATTTTCCCGTTAACTTTGTTTCTCCAGACGATTCAATGGAAGAAATCGTTCAGAAATTTCAATCCAGTGGTCATTTCAATTTACCAGTCCTTAAAGAGGGTAAATATATTGGATTTGTTTCAAGAGCAAATGTCCTTTCAAAATATCGCAAATTGTTAAAACATTTTTCTGAAGATTAAGGTTGTACATTAAACGTTTCAATGCTTTTTAATTACAAAGTTTGTCTATTTATGTCAAATTCCTGACAGGATATGATGATTTAGTAAATTAAATTGTACATCACGATTGGTTTATAATTCGCATTATCGTAAATTGAGAAACTGAACTAAAATATTTACTACTACATTGAACTAGTTTAACTGAAAATGAAAAACTTAAGTTATCCCTTTATCCTTGTCTTCTTCACTTTGGCATCGTGTTTTGGATCAAAAGATTACCTGGTTGAATCTGATTATAGTTATGCGGGTAACTTTAAAAAATATAAAACTTATTCTTTTATAAATCAACAACGGCTGGATTCGGATAGTCTTATCCCTGAAGATCTTATTATGAATACGATAAAAAATCGTATGTCTCTTCTCGGATACAAACATTCTGATAACAAACCTAATCTACTGATCGGTTTCAGAATGTATTATGACAACTTCAAGTTCAATGGTTGGAAACAACCTGAAATTGAAGTTTGGCTTGAAGAACATGGATTTGTAAAAGAACAATTTGATAAAGTAAAATACAGCCTTCAAGAAGGCACGTTAATGATACTTCTGGTTGACAGAAGAATGAATAAGACCGTTTGGCAAGGTTACAATAGTGGATTAATTGATATAAATTCCTTAGAGAACGAAAGATTTATCAAGGGGAGTGTACGTTTGATCTTTGACAAATACCGCGTTTTTGCTGAAGGATATCTGAAAGAGAAAAGTTAATTGCTTAATCTGAAATACCTTCACAGTCAATAGATTAAATCAAAAAAAAACAAATTTATTTGCAATTAATAATTATAATCTTAACTTTGCGGCTGCATTCTTTGAACCGTTATCAGTCTTCTGTGAAAATAATCATAAAAAACGGCAACAAAGTTTCGTTATTTTCGTTCCTTAAAGGGCTGAGTATTAGACATTAGGAAATTGAATATATCTTGGATTTGTGCTGGTTTATTGTTGGAAAAATGCAAATTATTATTCAGCTATTCTGCATGTTCAACCGAAAAAATACCCGTTTACAACCAAAATTTCCTTGTCAAGATATGAATTACAGTAATAAAACGTGATATAAAACAAAAACTTTAACATGAGGCAGTTAAAAATTACACAATCTATTACCAACAGAAAAGAAAGTCATACAATTGAAAAGTATTTCAATGATTTAAGTAAAGAAGAAACAATCACCCCGGAAGAAGAAGCAGAATTAGCAAGAAGAATAAGAACTGGCGACAATGTTGCCCTCGAAAAATTAGTCAAAGCAAATCTCCGATTTGTAATCTCAGTTGCGAAACAATATCAAAACAGAAATATACCGTTAAATGACCTTATTAATGAAGGGAACATAGGGCTGATTAAAGCTGCCCAGAAATTTGATGAAACAAAAGGATTTAAATTTATTTCCTATGCTGTGTGGTGGATCCGTCAGTCAATCCTCCAGGCAATAAATAATCATTCTAAAATTGTCAGGATACCGGCCAACAAAAAAGGCCATTTTAATCAGATCAAGAAAGCATATTCTTCCTTTGAGCAGGTATACGAAAGAGAACCAACCCCTGAAGAATTAGCTGAAATCCTGGAACAGGAACCTTCGGATATCTACAATACCTTGAATGCTGATATTAACAAGACATCGCTTGATGCACCTTTTGGTGATGACGGAGAAGGAAATCTCTACGATGTGATGGAAAATAGCGCTATAGAAGGTACAGATTTCAAAATGGAATATACACAATCCCTTAAGCATGAAACATTAAGGACTTTGAATACCCTTGATGCCAGGGAAATGGAAGTGATTAAAATGTCATTTGGAATTGATTACGATCACGCTATGAATTTTGAAGAAATTGGTGAGAGAATGGGATTGACTAGAGAAAGGGTAAGGCAAATTCGTGAAAAGGCACTCAAAAAATTGAAGTCTACAAGCCGCCAGAAACTTCTCAAAGAATTTTGTGCCAGATAATTTTATCCGGCAAAACGATATATCATTTTAATCCCGCTAAAAGCGGGATTTTTTTTTGAATTTAGTAATAAAACTAGTTTCTTAAAGGCTTAATGAAAGAGGATAATTACGATATTTTATACGTTGACGATGAGCAGAATAATCTGGATGCATTTAAAGCATCATTCAGAAGAGATTTTAAAATTGTTCTGGCCATATCTGCTGCCGAGGGTTTGAAAATTCTTAGTAATTATCCGAAGATTCCGATCATAATTAGCGATCAGAGAATGCCTAAGACCACAGGATCTGAATTTTTTGAAGAAGTTTCTCATCGTTTCCCTGATTCATTACGTATACTGATAACTGGCTATGCTGATCTGGAATCTACAATAGAAGCCATTAATAAAGGAAAAATATTTTATTATATATCTAAACCAATAAACCCCGATGAGGTAAAGATTATCCTTAACAAAGCTTTTGAAGCTTATCACCTGCAATTAAATAATAAAATCCTGACTAAGGAAAGAGAAGAGCTGTTGATAAAATCAGAAAAAGAAGAAAAAGAATTAATAAAATCCCAGCTACAAAATCTACGTTCTCATATAAATCCGCACTTTCTATTCAATTCTTTAAATATACTTAGTGCACTGGTTAATGATAATGATCAGGCCAAGACTTATATCCTGAAGTTGGCACATGTATACAGATATTTACTTAAAAGCAGCGATCATACCTTAAGCACCCTAAAATCAGAATTAGAGTTTATTCAGGAATATATTTTTCTTCAAAAGATCAGATTTACAAATGGGATTGACATGAAATTGAAAATTCCGGAATCATACCTGGAATATTTAATACCTAGTTACTCGATGCAAATTCTGATTGAAAATATTTTTAAGCATAACGCTGTTTCAGAAGAATATACGATGCAAATTAATGTATACATTGAGGCAGATGATTATCTGACTGTATCAAATACATTACATCCAAAAAATAATCTGTTTGAAAGCTCTGGAATCGGACAAATTAACCTCATGGAGCGGTACAAACTTGTTTCTGACAAAAAACCAATATTCAAATCGGAAGAAGGACTATATATAGCCCTGATTCCACTGCTACCACCAAATAATAACGATAATGACTGAAGTTCTTTTATTGGAAGATGAACCCCTTGCAGCTAATGAGATCAAACAAATTCTATTGAAATTCAGGCCTGACTATGAGATCCTGGAAATAATAGGATCTGTAAAAAGAGCTACCACCTGGTTGCAGAATAATAATCCAGGACTCATCCTGTCGGACATTCAGCTTTCTGACGGAACTTGTTTCGAGATATTTGAAAAAATCAATAAGGAAATACCCATCATTTTCATAACAGCTTATAATCAATATGCCATTCAGGCATTTAAAGAATTTAGTATAGATTATTTATTAAAGCCAATTGAACCTGAAGAGTTCAAAAATGCCATTGAAAAATTTGAAAAATTAAATTCCGCCATAAGTCTGTCTGAACTGGTAGCACTTAAAAACCTGCTTATCCGTAGGAGTGAAAAATACCAGGAAAGGTTTCGTGTTAACTATGGAGATACTTACTTGTCAATCCCCACAGAAGAAATTGCCTATTTTTTCAGTGAGGACCGATATACTTATCTGGTTTCTAAATCAGGGAAACAGCATATTATTAATTTCAATTTATCTGAACTTGAGGAAAGAATTGACCCAAAGAAATTCTTTCGAATAAACAGGAAGTTTATAGTCAACTTCAATGCAATCACCAAAATGACAAGCCATACCAAAAGTCGGGTAAAACTAGAAATTGAACCACCACTTCCCTTCTCAATGGAAGCTATTGTGAGTGTAGAAAAATCAGGTGATTTCAAGGAGTGGCTTAATAAATAAATGAAGCTTGATTAGAAAGTCAATATTTATCCACATAATTCAGCACGGAGATAATTCTATGTTCCAACAGGGGCTTCAAATAATTCCAGTTGATCATTTAATAACTTGAAAGATCTTCGATGATATTTGGTAATTCCATGTAATTTAATGGCCTTTCGATGATACTGCGTTGGATATCCTGCATTTTTATTCCAACCATATTGAGGGCATATGTCTGAATAGGTCTCCATAAGTCCATCCCGGTAAGTTTTAGCGAGAACCGATGCAGCAGCGATAGACATATATATACCATCACCCTTAATAACACATTGGTGATCCTTTGATTTATAGGGGTTAAACCTGTTACCATCTACTAAGATCAAATCGAAACTTCCGGGCTTTAACTGGTCCAGCGCCAGATGCATTGCCTTGATCGAGGCATTTAGAATATTGATTTCATCTATTTCATTATTGTCAACAATTCCTATCCCGAAACTTATGGCTGAATCACAGATAATGTCCCGGAGCTGCTCCCTTTTAGTACGGGAAAGTTTCTTCGAATCATTCAGGATGGGATTCCTGAAATCCGATGGCAGGATCACAGCTGCTGCAACTACCGGTCCGGCCAGGCAACCTCTTCCAGCTTCATCGCAACCAACTTCATGCATTCCTTTTCTATAAAATGGTAAAAGCATGATTATTTCGTATTTTACGCATATAAAAATAGAAACATAATTATAGATTAAAAATGAGTGAAATTAAAAATCCATGGAAAACCCTCAAATCAAAGCAGATCTATGAAAATGATTGGATCATATTATATGAACACCAGGTTATCAATCCAAATGGTAATAAAGGAATATATGGTAAGGTCAGCTTCAAAAATATAGCGATAGGAATTATACCGCTGGATCAAAATGGGGATACCTGCCTGGTAGGTCAATACCGTTATACACTGGACGAATATTCATGGGAAATTCCCATGGGAGGTGGTCTTTTGTCCATTGACACATTGGTTTCGGCCAAAAGAGAATTGCTTGAAGAAACGGGGATTATTGCAAATAAATGGACCAGGATATTAAAAATTCATACATCCAATTCGGTTACCGATGAAGTAGGATTTGTATTTTTAGCTGAAGATTTGCTACAATCCACCCCCGAGCATGATGATACAGAACAGATTGAAATTATGAAACTCCCTTTCAAAAAAGCATATGAGATGGTTATTGATAATAAGATCACTGATTCAATCAGCATCGCAGGCATTCTTAAACTTGGGAAAATGCTCAATCTATAGAAAATCTATATCCACATTAAACGGATATTTCATTAAGTATTGCAAAGCTGTTTCCATAGAAAGGCCTTCAAACATCACATCGTATAATTTCTCAGTAATCGGTGCCCTTATCTTGTAATATTTGACCAGACTTCGTATGACTTTAATCGTATTGATCCCCTCGGCAGTTTCTTCCATTGATTCGATTATCGAATGCAGCGACTCTCCTTTCGCCAGCCTGAAGCCAACTGTAAAGTTTCGACTGAGTTGACTGGAACAAGTTGTTACCAGGTCGCCAATTCCGGCTAATCCCAGAAAAGCTTGCGTATTACCTCCAAGAACCTTCCCTAAGTAAATCATTTCCACCATTCCCCGGCTGATTAGAAACCCCCTGGAGTTCTCTCCAAGACCTAATCCGGTGAGTGCCCCTGAAGCAATGGCTATGATGTTTTTCAATGCCCCACTTAATTCGATACCAATCAAGTCATTACTGCCATAGACCTGGAAGCGATCTGTTCGCAACAATTTCTGCCCGGCTAATATTACTTCATTAAATCTGGATGCTACCACTGTCGCAGAAGGTTGACCCTGAGCAAGTTCATCCGCCAGGTTAGGGCCGGCCAGACATCCAACGCGAACGACCACACTTTCTTCCACTATAACTTCGCTCATCGTCCTTACCTCGCTGCGGGATATATACTTTTCCGGAGGTAAATCCAAAAGCTCACCCTTCAAATCCAGTCCTTTTGTGCCATGAATAAGAATATGATATGGTTTTAAAAATGGCGATAATTTCTTTATCAAGGAGCGGAATGTTTGTGCAGGAATTATGGGAAAGATTATAGAACATCTCGAGGCCAGGTATTCAAGATCATTGGTTAATTCGATGTTTTTATTTAACCGCTGATTATTACTAGTACCATTGATACGGACTTTTTCAACCTGCTCAGGATTTCTTCCATATAATATAACATCTGTATTATTTGAAAGCAGGTTTGAAACAGATGTCCCAAAACTTCCAATACCGATAACACCGACAGGATTATATGTGTTCTTCAAAGCCATAACCGTCTAATCGATTTCTATAATAATACAGGGTTTTCAGATCCTTCGTTATGATATTTCCCTCCCTGTTAAACAATAATGGCCGCTGAGCGTGGAAGGTGCCTACACTATTAACCCCGGAACGTATTAAATCTTTCAGCTCTTCCTCTTTCAATGATTGATTTACCCTTATCTTTCCGGAACCTTCATATTCAATTATAATATCACGAAGTTTTGAATAAGACATGGCAAATTCATCATATTCGATCTCAAGATCCTCTGATGGAATTCTAAAAAGACTGTAAAGATCAAGTTTGCTGTGATTTTTCCTGATCAATTCAAAGCCTACAAAAGCTGCCAGATGACTTGGAGAACATTGAGCAAACCTATAAAAGTCAACCACGATCTTTTCCCCAAGCATCCTTGTGTATTCCCCATCACGCTGTGGATTTTGAGTGATAACTCCATCTGTAGTGAAGTAATCTTTAATATCTACGGTATTACCATTCTTATCCAGACTGTTACCAGATTCATCTAGATCGTTTCCAAATAAATCCATGGCCCGGCCAATAGTAACTGACATATCAGCCCCGCGTGTGAAGAACTTTGTTAAAAAGGAGAGGATCTTGTAGGAGGATGAGAACTGGTCAGATTCAGTATAATATCGTTCCTGTCCCTTTTTCTCAAGATAATCGGAAATAAGGTTCACTGCTTCAAGCACGAAGTTATAATTCAATACAACTGGAACTATAAAGATCTTGTCCGCCTTACCACCCTTTGCCCTTTGGTAGTTTAACCTCTGAGCATCCATGACAGTACTCAATAGACCCAATTTTAAATGACTTTCCAGTTTACCCGAGCGTGATCTTGTACCACCCGGGAAAAACAGACTATGTATGCCATTCTGTAATGCCATGCCTGAATACATCTTCAGGGTTTCAAGATAGATCATATTCTTCTTTCGACGATCCACCTTATATGCTCCCAGACTATTCATAAAATAGGCAAACAAGGCGATATTAAAGAGGTTCAAACCGGCCCCATAAATGAACGGAGGCAGACCGAGGGTATGAATGACGAATCCAATAGTTATAGAGTCCAGATTACTGAAATGTGTAGGAACCATCACAATTGTTCCAATTTTAGCCAGGTTTCTCAATTGTTCAATTTCACCTTCAATGTGAATTTTATCCTGAAGTGTGAGCTTTCCTTTGAACAATCCCATAAAAGATCCGAGTTTTGCCGCATTCAATAATCTGCTAAAACCAAAAGTTACAATGGATCTGGCCATCCTGTAGTGTGATGGTTTAAAATTACCTGCTATTTCATTGGCATATCTGGAAATAATCTCTCTTAGAATATCATGGGTCTCCTGTGTTACTTCCCGCTCATTTTCAGAGGGTAGATGCAACAGGTTTTTCTTTACATTTGACCAGAAAAACGCCTCGTCTTCAGGATCAACCTTCCATGGATTCTCCTTCACCCGTAGTCTTTCCTTGAACATGGTAATCTCAAGTTCTTCCTTCAGAAGTTCCGTACTTCCTCTTAACTGAATTATTTTAGAAAAACTTGCTTCTACGACCTCCTCTATAAACTCCTTCCTGTTTTTGCCAAGTCTGACTACCGGCCATTCCTTTATCGCTGGTAAAATAGGATCAAACGTTTTGGCTTTTGTATCGTATTTGCTTTTCAACATGGAAAGGCTAATATATTTAAAAATCTTACATTATTGTAAGCATAACTGATAATTCAATCAATCAAAAAGGTTTCGGATCTCATCGAAATCTACGATACGCAGTACTGCTTCAGGATTAATATCACCTTTTATCCTGGGAATAAGTAATTGTTTTTCATTGTCCTGTGTATACTTGACTTCCGTACCAGATTTCAGGGGATCAATAACAATATAGCTTGCATTGGAGGGAACTTTTCCCTCAGCATACTTGTCTTTTAAATTCCAGAAAGAAAAAAGTTTCCTGTTTTTGGCATCCTTCGAAATGTATTTCTTAATATCTTGATCATCTTTCTCATCAATAAGCTCCATATACAAGACCCGCTTTTCAATGGGTTCCTTCTGCAAATACTGATTGACAAAGTTCATAAATTCGTTCAGGTTATAAGAAATCACTTTGATAGAAAAATCATGATGAAAATTTATCAGGTTAACTGTCAGGACTTTCTCGCCAAGCCAGCCTATATAAAAAGTAAATACACCCCCAATAATAAATATCAATGCAACAAATGGATGAAAAAGCCCTTTGAAAAACCCAACGGAAATAAGAGGCGTAAGAATACCACTGAGTATAATGGGTATAAGCAATTTCCTCTGGTTTACACCTAGTGAAACCAAGTTTTCTATTGGGAATTCTGATCTTCTACCCTTAAGAACTATATGTAATCTTCTATCAGTAAATTCACACTTGTTTCTCTCATCCTTATCGTATTGGATATAACATTTTGCTATATTTGATTCACTTTTCGCCAAAGATTATTATGTAAATTTGTAACAAGGTATGTGCTAATTTAGTTAACATTAATATTTACTTTATAAAAGATACTGTATATTCTTTTGTTAATTTTAATTAGTATAATGCAGTAATTCGTTAAATCGGATTGTAAAACACTCGAATCAGGAATGAGACAATTGTTAAAGATTATATTATTTGTATTTATCCTGTCAAATTTGCAATTGGCACAACGGGCCTTATCACAGGTTGAGCAACCCTCAAGGTTTGAAGTTGAGGTAGATTGGCAGGATGAGTACTTCAATATCATCTCAGCAGAAGAGAACGGATTATTCCTAATTCGTAAGAATGTAGAAAAGGCGCAAAAAGCAAATATGGCCTGGGAAATAAATGTCCTGGATACGGGATTAATGATGAAATGGAGAAAAGATATTTATCTTAGCTTCAATTACGACTTGCACGGATATGATTACTATAAGAACAAGGTTTTTCTACTGTTTATAATGCCCGAATCATATAAGGATGATCATATAATTCTTGAAGTAAACATGATCACAGGTTTGTACCAGAAGTACAATGTTAAAAGGTCCCTGAACATTCAATTAACAGAATTTGAAATACTTAATAATACGGCAATATTTGGGGGATATTTTAACAACAAGCCCACGATCCTTCAGTATTTCTTTCGAGAAGGTAAAACACTTGCCCTTCCTGGATTTTATGAAGAAAGAAGCAGACTGGTAGATGTGCATATTAATGATGAACGTGATGTACTTACTGTTTTAACTTCCATAAGAACCCTCAATAAAAACTATTCTATTGTGGTTAATCAATTTAAGGATGACGGGACAATGATAGAGAATACCACAATAATTCCGGAAGATAATACAAGTCTCCTGGATGCCCGGTTTATTACCATCGACAATGATATAGACCTGATAGCAGGAACATATTCGAATAAAAATTTCAGATATTCCCGGGGGATATTTCTTGCTCATATTGACGAGAATGAAGAACAAACTCTGAAATACTATAATTACGGGGAATTGAATAATTTCTTCAGTTATATGAAAGCCAAAAGGGAAAAAAGGGTTCAGGAAAGAATTAAGAGGAAAAAAATTAAGGGAAAAAAGCTCAAATTCAATTACAGATTACTGGTACACGACATTATTAAATATCAGGATGAATACATTTTAGTCGGAGAAGCTTACTATCCGAAATACAATAGTACCAGTTATTACGGGGGTTATACGAATTATTATCCAAATTACTATTCCAGACGCGGTCAGAACAACTCATATTTTGCAGGTTATAAATATACCCATGCTATTGTGATCGGTTTTGGTGAACAGGGTAAATTACTCTGGGACAACAGTTTTGAGATCAATGACATAATAAGTTATGACCTGAAACAATTTGTAGAGGTGGATCCGCAGGAAGATGAAATAGTCCTTTTATATAACTATGAAAATATAATCAGATCAAAACTGATCAAGGACGAGGAAGTTATAGAAGGGAAGTCTTTTGATGATATAAATTTAAAATTTGGAGATGATAAAATTGAAAACAATGATTCTGAATTTGGCGGACTTGAAGCATGGTACAAGGATAGATTTTATGCTTACGGAATACAGAAAATTAAAAATCTGAAAGACTCTGGAGTTAAACTGAACAGGAAAGTGTTTTTTATTAATAAAATTTTATATAATTAGTTGTCAATTCCTTATGTTTGCATTGATAATGTTGATTTTTTAATTTTTCTGATGCAAAAAAAATTACTTCTCGATCATCAATTATTTGAAATTACAATACAACGTCTTTGCCAGCAACTTATTGAAAACCATAATGACTTCAAGAACACCGCATTAATTGGCTTACAACCTCGCGGAATATACCTGGCCGACAGGATCAAGGCCACACTGGAAGCTAACCTCGGCTATAATATTGATTTAGGATACCTGGACATAACCTTTTACAGGGATGACTTTAGGCGAAGAGAAAAACCGCTAAAAGCCAATGCCACAAGTATGCCCTTCATTATCGAAGAAAAAAAAGTCGTATTAATTGATGACGTATTGTATACCGGACGCTCTATCAGGGCAGCTTTGGATGCCATGTCAGCATTTGGAAGACCCGAACTGGTCGAATTACTAGTGTTGATCGAGCGGAAATATACACGCCATTTACCCATACAACCAAATTACATTGGGAAGAGTGTAAATACTATGCAATCACAACGGGTCCAGGTTGAATGGAGTATTCAAGGGGCAAAAAAAGATAATATTTGGTTAATAAATAAAACCGATACCGAATGACGAGTCTTAGTGTAAACCATTTGTTGGGGATAAAAAACATTTCTAAGAATGATATTGAACTAATATTTGAAACTGCTGACTACTTTAAAGAAATAATAAACCGCCCCATTAAGAAAGTTCCCTCGTTACGAGACATAACTATTGCCAACGTATTTTTTGAGAATTCAACCAGGACAAGATTAAGCTTTGAACTTGCTGAAAAGAGGTTATCTGCAGATGTAATTAATTTTTCTTCTTCCTCAAGCTCAGTAAAGAAAGGTGAAACATTATTGGATACGATCAACAATATTCTTGCGATGAAGGTTGATATGATCGTAATGCGGCATGCAAGCCCTGGAGCTCCCCATTTCTTATCCAAACATATTGACGCCAATATAATAAATGCAGGTGACGGGACGCACGAACATCCTACACAGGCCTTATTAGATACTTATTCTATTCGCGAAAAGTTCGGGGAGGTGAAAGGCAAGAAAATAGCCATAATAGGTGATATACTTCATTCCAGGGTTGCCATATCCAATATATATGCACTTCAAAAACTGGGGGCTGAGGTAATGGTTTGTGGTCCGAACACATTACTGCCAAAATTTATCAAAACCCTGGGTGTCCATGTTGAACTGGATGTGGAAAAGGCTTTGCAATGGTGCGATATAGCGAATGTGCTGAGGATACAGCTTGAAAGACAGGAAATTAAATACTTCCCGTCCTTACGTGAATATTCCATCTATTATGGTATAAGTAAAGCATTACTCGACAAAATCGGGAAACCTGTCACCATTATGCACCCGGGTCCTATTAACCGTGGGGTTGAGTTGAATAGTGATGTTGCTGATTCCGATGCGGCGATTATTCTTCATCAAGTGGAAAATGGTGTGGCTGTTAGAATGTCTGTCTTATATCTTCTGGCATCTAACAAAACCCCTTTAAATTAGAGCTGAATTAGTTGCCTGTTACCATTTAAGGATATTCAGTATTTACCATCAAATTAATGCATATAAAAAAATTAGTATTTTTACCTTGGAAAAGTACTATTTACAAATTTTTGTCGTTACTTAACAAAATGAAATTTAATTGGTAATAAACTGACGAAATTATCAATAATCAAATGTCAGCTATGTCTTTTAGACAATACTGATAAGTATTACATTTAAAAATCATTTTAATAAAATTAAAATATTGAAACTTTTTCCTTTTTTGATTAAGTTTAAAGCGTATAAAATAGAAACAAATTTTAAAACAAATAACAAATAATTATCATGGATAACGAAATCTATCTGAAGTTTCTGAACATTTGGAATAATGCGATGGTATTTGGAGCTATTGCCCTGGTGATCGCTTCGGTATTAACTTTAATATATCACAGGATCCGTTTAAGTTCATTTAAAGATCTTAAACGGAAATATGATTATTTGACTGAGAATGATATTAAAATGCAGATGGCCGCTATCTGGCTTTTCGCCGGTGCCGTTTTACTTATGTTGAATACTACCTATAAGAAAACCATGGAAGTTCATTATGTATGGTTCATGGTACGGTTCTTCATAACTTTCTGTATTTCAACATTGATCGTATATATTTCGTATCTGCTGTATAAATATTCTTACCCATCAACTCTTGATAAGAAATTGAAACATCTAAGGTTTAAACCAAGAGTATCATCAGCAGGCAACCCAATGAGACTGTTGAGTGAAGAGGAAGAAGACGTGCATCTAGATGAAGGTATGCAGGCGGAAGAGGATGTCTTTTCTGTTGACTATGATGTCTGGGTCGATGAGACTACCGGGGAAGTTAAGATAGAAAAATATGCTGGCAGACTAGAGGCCAGTAAATGTAATACTTGTGGATTCTATACGATGAAGCTGAAACATGAAGATATCCTGACGCCCGCTAGTGAAGTATCCGAAGGCGAGATGGTGCAAAAATATGAATGCGGCTATTGCGGTGCAAAAAGGACCAAGCAGGTTAAGATCCATAAACTTGAGAAAGGCCAGGAATTCAAATTACCGACTGAGATGCACTTTAAAGGTGAAAAAGCAATTGAAACCATCACCGTTGAAGTTTACCTTAACGATGGATCTTCAAAAACATACGAATTTCAGAATATAGAACAGACCAAAAACTTTCTTGAACAATATAAGGAAGAATTAGAATCAGAAAACGAGCTTTATAAAGGATAGATTGAAATCCCGCCTCGAGCTTGCCTACTGCAGGCAGGCGGGATTTTTTATTTTAATTCATCGATATCCCTGATCAGAAACCGGCGACGGTCAAAGTTGATCAGGTTTTTTTCTTTTAGATCATTGAGAACAGTAGTTACGGTCTGCCTCGATGTTCCGGTTAAACTGGCAATATCTTTGTGGGTGAGGTAATTCCTGAACATCACTTCAAATCCAACTTTTTTACCTTTTTCCTGGGCCATCTCCCTGAGAAAATCAATAATCCTTGTTCTGGCGTCCTTAAAAACAAGCGCGTCAATCCTGCGCTCCAGTTTTTTAATCCTTATCCCAATGAGCTTTATGATCTTGAGGTTCAAGGGTTTGTTTTTGGCCATCAGTTCCTTCATATCCTCTATTCCCATGGGACAGACAGCAGTATCATCATCAAGGGCCTGTGCAAAATCCTGCCTTGTGTCCTCTCCGGCCAGGGCAAGTTCACCAAATATTTCTCCCGTACCAAGAATAGCTTTTATCACCTCATTACCATCTTCCTTGTAGGTTCCGATCTTGACACGGCCCGACGCGATCATGTAAATATATTTTGAAGGTTCTTCTTCAAAATATATATACTCATTTTTTTTAAAATAGTGAAAAGAATGATTATCCTTCATACTTGGTACTTTATGCGGGCACAATAATTCATAAAGATCCACATTCTCAAAATACCATATATTGGATTGTTGACTCATAAACGACTAGGATTCAGTTTAAATTAAAAACGAATAACGGCTGCAAATGGTTTTAAATTATTTTTTCCCTGTATCAATGGCCGGGACCTTTAATGCAGCCAGTCTTTTATGCCTGATCGTATAATAAAAGAGATATATCAGTGCTATTACAGACATGAAGGCGGACATTAAAAAAGTAATGGGAAAGTTATTTGCATTGTTATTGTATATCCAGGCAGAGATCAAGGCTCCGGCTCCGATACCAGTTTCAAGTGCTATAAACATAGTAGCAAGTGCCCTTCCCCTATGCTTTTCTTCACTCAAATCAATCGTCCAGGCATAGGTTGTCGGTGTGCTGATACCCACCCCAACTCCATATAAACCAGCTGCAATATAAAAGAGCATCAGATTATCTGAAAGAGATATCAATATGAGAGATGTCATAATAATAACTGATGCGATTATTAACAAAGGAACCCGCCCGTAACGATCTGAAGCCTGACCAGCAAAGATCCTTATCAGCAATGAAGTGACTGTAAATATGGCAAAAAACACACCCTTGTTGGTGAGACCTAAATGTACGGTCAGGTCAGGAATCACTGTTAAAATAACACCAAATGCAAATACGTTCAACATGAGAACAAATGAGGACGAATAAACCCTTGGTTCCAGTATATCAACACTTTTGATTTTCAATAACCGAGGTTTAAATGATTCTCGATCTTTCAAGGTCTCTTTCATACCTATTAAAACAATAACAGACGCAAGTGCCAGAACGGATGAAGCATAAAACATAGCATTCAAAGAATAGTACAGGGCAATATAGCTTCCAATAACCGGACCGGAAGCCATCCCGATACTGCTGAATAGTCCCAGTATCCCCATAGCTTCTCCCCTTCTGTTAGGAGGAGCGATATCTGCAATATAGGCACTGGTAGCTGTGGGCTTGAAGCCTGTTGATAGTCCGTGAAATAATCGTAAAGCAAAAAAACCAGCAATCGTACCCAGGACCGGATACAAAAGCCCGGAAACCAGGCATATTGCTGAGCCAAACACCATAATTGGTATTCTTCCAACAGTATCGGTCAATTTTCCGCTGAATGGACGCGATAAGCCTGCTGTTAATGTAAACAAAGCAATGATCAGACCCTTATATTCGCTGCCACCCAATGAACTGAGATAATCCGGCAATTCCGGAATGATCATGTTAAAACTGGCAAAAAACAGGAACGATCCCAGGCACATTAGCCAGAACTGGAAATTATAAACCTTGAGCCATTCTATATTTTGCATCTTTGCTAATTCAGAAAACAGCAAAGCTACATATAAGTTCCAGGCTTCCCGGAGAAAAATGTCGTTTGTTTTCTAGTTTACCTTTATTTTATCTTCAAATTTCAATTTATCCAATAATTTTCACTCCTTTGCGGTGAGTCCAAAATCGGAAGTGTTCCTTAAAAGACATTTTTTCAATGCTGTATTTAAATTATATGGCATTTGTGCATATAGGAATATGCATTTCAGTCATGAATCAGCATTTAAATCAATTTTTGAATTGCATAATAAAATCATAGAGTTATGAAGAGAATATTTTTAGCTGTTGTTGTGTTCCTAATTTTAGGTTCTTGTGAAACAAAAAATGAGAGATTTAATATAAGCGGATCTGTTACCGGATATTCAGAAGGGACCGCCGTATTGAAAAGACGGATCAATAGTGAATTTGTAACACTTGATTCAACATCGATTATCAATGGAAAGTTTGAGTTTAAGGGGAAACTGGGATTACCCGAAATGTGTTACATTACCATCAGCGATACCTTGCCCTATATGAGGATATTTCTTGAGAACTCGGCTATTACGGTTCAGGCGCATGTCGACAGCCTTAGAACACCAACAATATCCGGGTCTGTAATGCAGGATAATCTGGCTGCCTATAATAATAAGATCAAATCATTTGAGGATAGCTTAAGGTCCAATTACAGGAAGTACCTTCAGGCCAACAGGGAAGGCGATCAGGAAAAGGCTAAAGTATTTGAACAGAGGTTCGACGAGATCTCGGAAGATCAGAAAAAAGTATCCCTTCAGGTAGTTTCAGAAAATTCTGACAATGTCCTGGGCCCCTATCTGGTATGGGGAACTCTTGTCTACGACCTTGACGTAAATGAATTAGAAGAAATTGCCAAAGGATTCTCTCCTGAAATCGTCCAATCCATATATGTTCAGCAAATAAACAAGCATGTAATTACACTTCAAAAAGTAGCTATCGGACAGCCGTTCACAGATATTATCATGGAAGATCCGGAGGGCAATATAAAGAAATTATCTGATCTAAAAGGGAAATTGATACTGGTTGATTTCTGGGCATCCTGGTGTGGACCCTGCCGCAGGGAAAATCCAAATGTTGTTGACCTGTATAATGATTACAAAGATAAAAATTTTGAGATCTTCGGGGTTTCCTTCGACAGTGATGCTGAAAAATGGAAAAAAGCCATAGTAGATGATGGTCTTGCATGGCAACATGTATCTGATCTACAATATTGGAACAGTGCAGCGGGAAAACTGTATGGGGTGAGAAGTATCCCTCATACCGTCCTTATCGATACGGAAGGGATCATAGTAGCAAAAAACCTGCGGGGTGAAGAGCTACGAAAGAAAGTTGAAGAATTAACTCAGGGATAGTATCCTTTCCATATACATATCAGGCCTTCTGAATAGAATCCAATTTTTGCTTGTGATGGGATTTCGCCAATAATGGTCTGCATTCTATCGCCTGCTGTAAAATTCAATTTTCATAGTTTTCTATCGATTATTGTTTAAATACCTTACCAACAAAACCTTTTTAAAAGCCACTTTTTTCACAACAACTCTCTATTTGTTTAAAAAATCACAACCCTGGGTATTTACATACGTATTCTAAAATAGAACATACCAAACGGTCGGTTTGCAATGACAAGTACAAGAGAACATATACTTTTTACCGCCCTCAAGTTAATATTGAAGAAAGGTTATGGAAATATAACGATGAATGAACTGGTAGAAGCAAGCGGATTGTCAAAAGGTGCTTTTTATCATTATTTCAAAAGCAAAGACCAGATTTATTACGAAACACTTGAAAAGTACTTTTTCTCGTACATGGCTTCCTTCGACCTGACTTACAACAAAGCCCTTCCCTTCAGATCGAATCTACATCAGATATTAACCATGTTTACTGAGTTTGCTTCTGAGATTGAGACCATGATCGGCCCGGAAAATCCAATGATCAGTTATTATAACACATTGCTGGAAAGTGCAATCCGATCAGATGATATCAGGAAGAAAGTCAGTAACTTTTACGAATTGTGGTTAGACAGTATTAGCGGATGGATTCGAATTGCGCAGTCAAACAATGAAATAGATCCCAATTTAGATCCCGAGATATTAAGCAAACATATCGCCGGATTGATGGAAGGAGTAATGATCATTTATTCTTTTCAAAAGAAAGAAAAAAACCTTGACAAGTACTTTAATGAAATATTTTATCAATTTTTCGAACTTATTAAAAATAAAAATCTGAATGAGGAACTTTAGAGCAATAGCGGTCCTGGCCGTTTTAAGATTCATGGTTATACCTGGATTTACACAGGCTCCAGATGCCCTGGAGATCATTAAGAAGGTAGACCAGAAGATGCGTGGAAACTACAGCTACCAGGAAATGGAGATGAAGATCGTTCGTCCCGATTGGGAACGGGCTGTCACATTGAAGAGTTGGTCGAAAAGCACCACCTATGCCCTGATCCTGATTACATCACCGGCTAAAGAGAAAGGCCAGGTATTCCTTAAAAGGGATAAAGAGATGTGGAACTGGGTGCCTTCCATTGAACGTATGATCAAAATACCGCCTTCTATGATGATGCAGTCATGGATGGGTTCTGATTTTACAAATGACGACCTGGTCAGGGAATCATCGATTGTGATAGATTATGTTCATAATTATCTGGGCGAGGAAGATATAAATGGAACTTCCTGCTGGAAACTGGAGCTTAATCCAAAACCTGAAGCACCTGTGGTATGGGGTAAGATAATTGTCTGGATAGATAAGGAATATAACCAGCTAAAGGTGGAATATTACGATGAAGACGAATATCTGGTGAATATTATGAATCAGTCCAATATAAGGAAAATGGATGACCGGGAAATCCCCACACACCTGGAAATGATCCCTGCTGACGAGGAAGGGAAAAAAACAGTGATAAATATCCTATCGGCAACTTTTGATGATCCGATACCGGAGAATTTTTTCTCTCAACAGAACATGCAAAGGGTAAGATGATTTGATCATGCTTTTAAGAAAACATTTTAATCTATTAAATCACCAAACATGAAATCGAATATAGTAATGGCCTGGAGGAACCTCTGGCGAAATAAAAGAAGAACATTGATTACTGTAGCCTCGATATTTTTCGGCGTACTTCTTTCCACCGTCATGTCATCCATGCAGGAGGGATCATATAGTTCTATGATCGATAACATTGTTAAGTTTTATTCAGGTTACATACAGGTACATAACGATAAGTACTGGGATAATAAAACCATTAACAATACTTTCGAGGCTAACCAGGCGCTGGTTCAGAATATTGAAGAGGTATCCGATATAGTCAATTATGCGCCCAGGTTGGAATTCTTCGCCCTTGCATCCAGTGAAGAGATCACCAGGGGATCCATAATTCTGGGCATAGATCCGGTAAAAGAAAACCAGATCACGGAAATAAGTAAATGGATCGCGGAAGGGGAATATCTCACTGAAGAAGATGATGGTCTTCTCGTTGGTTTTGATCTGGCCAAATACCTGCAACTTTCTGTGGGAGACACACTCGTAATGATTGGGCAGGGGTATCATGGAGTAAGTGCCGCTGGGAAATATCCCATCCGCGGGATCCTTAAATTTCCCTCTCCTGAACTGAATAAGCAGACCATATATATGGAACTCAGCAATTGCCAGGAGTTCTTTACTTGTGAGAACCGGCTCACTTCATTTGTCCTGATGATAGATAACCAGTACCAACTTCAGAGAACCAAAAGAAAACTTGAAGAAGTTATCGCATCACCCTATAGTATCATGTCATGGGATGAAATGCATCCTGAGATCCTGCAGATGGTAGAGGCTGACCGGGCCGGAGGTGTTTTTATGAAGGCAATTCTATATGTAGTGATTGGCTTTGGGATCTTTGGAACCATCATGATGATGGTTGCCGACCGAAAAAGGGAAATGGGGGTGATGATCGCAATAGGAATGCAAAGGTTCAGGTTAGCTGCGATCCTGTTTTTCGAAACTGTTTACATTGGATTTATAGGCGTATTGGTAGGATTTGTTTTCTCAATACCAATCATTGCTTATTATTATAATAATCCAATTCCTATTCCGGGAGATGCCGGAAAGACCTTTACAGATATGGGTATTGAGCCATTATTGTATTTTTCCTGGTTACCATCTGTTTTTTATAACCAGGTAATAACCGTATTTGTGATCACCGCAGTCATTGCGATCTATCCGGTAATAACTGCAAATAAAATGAAAGTACATTTAGCCCTTCGGGCATAAAAACGTAAAAATATAGATATGCTTTTTTCAATATCATGGCGCAATGTCTGGAGAAACAAATTAAGAAGCACTGTAATTATTATAGCCCTGGCCCTGGGTATATGTGCCGGTGTATTCTCCTCGGCATTTTTTAAAGGCCTTGCAATACAACGAATAGATAAGGTGATCAAGACTGAAATATCACATATTCAAATCCACCTGCCCGAATACAGGCAAGCTAATGATATTTCTAAATTCATCCCGGATGCCAATTCAGTAGCTGCAAAAGTATCTGAATTCCCCGAAGTAATAGGGGTGAGTAACAGAATAACAATTTTCTCAATGATAGCTTCTGCTGAAACTGCTTCCGGAGTAAAGATATCGGGCATAACGCCTGAAAATGAACGAGTCGTATCAAATCTGTATTCTAAGCTGATTGAGGGCAACTATTTTGAAGAAAAACGTCGTAATCCAATAATTATCGGGCGCAAACTGGCTGATAAACTGAATGTAAAACTGGGTTCAAAAGTCGTTCTGACCCTTCAGGATATCGATAATAATATTACTGCCGGCGCCTTCAGAATTGTGGGCATTTTTAATACCGAGAATAATATCTTTGATGAATCCAATGTCTTCGTACTCGACAGGAACATTCGAAGACTCATGAATCTTCCGGAAAATGCATCACATGAGATAGCTATCCTCGCAGACAATAATGAGAATGTCCCGGGAATTCAGGATAAAATCAAAAAGGAATTCAGTGAACTGGAAGTCATGTCATGGCTCGAACTAAGTCCCGAAATGAGCTACTTGAATGAGGCCATGGATCTGATGATGTACATCTTCATTATTATCATACTCTTTGCCCTGCTCTTTGGGATAATCAACACCATGCTTATGGCTGTACTAGAAAGAGTAAAAGAAATAGGAATGTTAATGGCCATAGGGATGAATAAGCTAAGAGTATTTATGATGATCGTAATAGAAACCATTCTTCTTGCATTGACAGGAGGTGTATTTGGAATTATTCTCGGCACCCTGGTCTCCAAATATTTCGAAACGCATAAAATTGATTTAACTGTATGGGGAGATGCCTATTCTGATATCGGATATGGTTCATTTACCTATACCAGTCTTGATACTTCTTTGTTGATCAATGTAACAATCCTGGTTATATTAACCGGGATACTCGCATCACTGTATCCTGCTTATAAAGCATTGAAAAATGATCCGGCTGATGCTTTAAGAACTGAATAATTTTGAACTGTTAATTTTTAATATAATGAACGTAATTGAAATCAAAGAACTTTATAAAATCTATAATGGAAGCCATGTAGAGGTAAGGGCTGTAAATGGAATAGATTTAACCGTAGAGGAAGGCGAATTTACCGCCATCGTTGGTCCTTCTGGTTCTGGCAAAACGACTTTTTTAAATTTATTGGGTGGTTTGGACCGGCCAACTTCCGGGGAAGTAGTTGTCAATGGTGTGAATATATGGAATCTTAAATCGAGAAAATTAATTGATTTCCGCTTGAGGAATATTGGATTTGTGTTTCAGGCCTATAACCTGATCCCTGTACTCACTGCAAAAGAAAATGTGGAATTCATAATGCAACTTCAGGGCCAGTCGAAAAAGGAACGTGAAAAAAGAACGAAAGAGTTACTGGAGGAAGTTGGTCTCGGAGATCGCCTTGATAGCCGGCCTTCGAAACTATCCGGGGGTCAGCAGCAAAGAGTTGCCGTTGCCAGGGCACTTGCATCCAAGCCAAAATTTATCCTTGCAGATGAACCAACTGCCAACCTGGATTCGAAATCTACAGAAACGCTTCTCGATATAATGGAAAAACTAAATAAAGAAGAGAAGATCACCTTCATTTTTTCTACCCATGATGCCAGGGTAGTGAAAAAGGCAAGAAGGATCATAACCATTGAGGACGGGAAGATCTTAAGTGATGAATCCAGGTAGTTTTCAGCTGATATAATGAAACATTTTTTAAAATCTTTCTTTATTCTCATTTGTTTTATCGGGTTATTTTCCTCAGAAATAAATGGTCAGGGATATAAACCGAAGAAATTCACATATGATGGGTACCTCAAGTTCCTGCAGACCGTAGCATATGATGATTTTCAGGAGACCTGGTTGATTGATAATCTTATCCATAACCGCTTCAACCTGAGATATTATCCCGGGGATGACTGGAAGATAGTGGCAGGTATCAGAAACCGTTTTATATACGGTGATTTCATTAAGTTAAGTTCTGACTATATCGATAACCTCACCAATGACCCGGGATTTTTTGATCTGTCATTTAACTGGATAGAAGGCGGCTCCTATGTTTTAAACACCACCATTGACCGGTTATATATCAATTATCAGAAAAACAATTTTGAAGCTACTGTTGGAAGGCAGCGGATCAACTGGGGCAAGAACCTGATCTGGAACCCCAACGATCTTTTTAATGCCTACTCATATTTTGATTTTGACTATGAAGAAAGGCCAGGAAGTGATGCTGTCCGGACAAAATATTATACCGGCTACACTTCTCATGCGGAGCTGGTTTATCAATTGGCGGATTCGGTTGAGGCCATGGCGTTTTCGGGTCTTTATGAGTTCAATAAATGGCAGTATGATTTCCAGTTTTTAGGCGGGTATGTTAGAAATGACTGGGTCATTGGATCAGGCTGGTCCGGGAATCTTGGTGGCGGAGCCTTCAGGGGGGAAGTTTCATACTTTTATAGTAATGATGACACAGTTACCAACCGGCATCAGGTTGTTTTTTCGATATCAGGGGATTACACATTTAAGAATCAACTATACAGTCAACTATCGATCATCTTTAACAGCCAGGGGAATACGGAAGATATCAGGTTTAATGAAGAGGTACTTCTAGGCGGAACTACAGCCCAGAGCCTCACACCTTCGAGGGCAGAGATCTTTGGACAGATCACTTATCCTTTCACACCTTTATTCAATGGAAATTTTGCAGCGATAGTCAATCCTTTTGATGGGTCTCTGTTTTTTGGTCCGGGCTTTACTTTCTCGTTGAAAGATAACCTGGAACTATTATTATTTGCTCAGTTCTTCCTGGGAGATGAAAACACACAATATGGAGACTTGCCAAACTTGCTATACTGGCGGTTCAGATGGAGTTTCTGATCCTGTCCTGACGTTTCACGCGGAGTTTCCGTTCTGTCTCTTCCATATAGAAAAATCCCATAATTAATCCCTATGACCTGTCAATAAATATTGCGGCACCAATCGCTGTTGCAAAACCGGCATTATCAGGGATTATAAATTTAGTATTATACAGGTCGGCAACTCTTTCAAGAACAGACTTCAAAGGCGCTATTCCTGCAAGTTTCCCGGTTAATATAATATCCTGAATGTTGCTTGCCCTGGCAGCGGCTATTCCCATAACGCCTATGGTCTGAGCGACCAGGTTTATTATGGCCAATGCAATATCTTCATCCATGGCCTGGTCTGACATTTTTCCAAAATTCGAAGCCGTGATAGATGCCGGGAGATTATCAAGCGCACCACCTGCAATATCTCCGACAGTTAGGTCCACGTTTTCAAGATTTCCTCTCATAGCTTTATCCACCAGCGTATCCAGGCTTTTTATATTCAGCATTTTCCCGGCAAGTCCAATCAGGGTACCTCCCCCAACTCCACTTCCACCCCAGTGCACTATATCTGGACCGTCTACAGTTACCAGGGCTGTACCTGTACCCATACTCACTACCACTGCCTTATTCAATCCTGAAAGGAATGATCCCGCTGTTCCTATGGCATGGAACTCATCCACCACTTTCACAGGAATTCCAAAAAGGTTATCCTTCACTTTACTGGACCCCACTCCGGTCGCAGAGATGATCTTAATTTCATTGAGGGATATATTCAAGGTTTCGAGAAACTTACCTAATGCACCCGCAGCTGAAGTGATAGGATCATCTGCTTTAACTGTCAGAGGATTTATTATATCCCCGTCCTTGAGGCCAACAATATCTGTAGTGGTTCCTCCAATATCAATTCCAATGATCATGATTGAGATTTAATTTTTGTAAAATTCAAAAATTAAGTTCGAAAAAAAAATTTTTGGCCGATTATGTAACCTGGATTGCCTGATGAAGTCTAAAAACTAAAGGATCCTGTATTTATAAGTTACTTAAAAAGCTTGGTGATGATTAACAACTATATTAAGGTCGCTCTCAGAAATCTTATTAAGCAAAAATTCTATTCACTAATAAACATAAGTGGATTAGCTATTGGTTTATCCTGTATAATACTAATTTCCTTGTACGTACATCATGAGCTTAGCTATGACAAACACCATGAACATTCAGGACAGATATACAGGGTCGGATTCCATTTGAAGTTTGGGGGAAAGGAAGATAGATATGCCGTTGCCCCTGCCCCACTGGCCAAAGCTCTAATAGAGGAAATACCGGAAGCGGTTTCTTCAACAAGGTTTAGAAGTTGGGGAAGTTTTCTGATAAAAAGGGATGATCCGGAAAGCGAAAGCATTAAGCAGGACGGCGTGATATGGTCCGATCCAAGTGTTTTTAGTGTTTTTGATATCCCTTTGATCAAAGGAAATGAGGAAAAATGCCTGGAAGATCCGAATTCAGTAATTTTAAGTCAATCAGCAGCCAGGAAATACTTTAACGATGAAGATCCTATCAATCAATCCCTGATACTAAACAATTTTAAAACGGTTAAAGTTACGGGCATCTTTGAGGATATACCTGATAATTCCCATTTCAATTTCGATGTAATGCTATCCATGAAAGGCCTTGAAGAAAGCAAAAGCGAAATGTGGATCAGTAATAACTTTCATACTTATTTTGTGATGGCTGAAGGATCTGATCCTGAACTTGTCCTTGATAAGATTAGTGATATGTTCAGGAAATTTGCCGGCCAACAGGTCAAGCAGATCATGGGATTCACGATGGAAGAATTCGAACAACAGGGAAATAAGGCTTATTTATTTTTACAACCACTTACTTCAATACATCTTGAATCAGACCTGGTAGCCGAGATCAGCCCGAACAGCGATATCAAGTATGTTTATATTTTTTCTGCTATTGCGTTATTTATCCTCATCCTGGCCTGTGTGAATTTCATGAACCTGTCAACCGCCAGATCAGCCGACCGTTCGAAAGAAGTTGGGATACGCAAGGTGCTTGGTTCATACAGAATTCATTTAATCAGATTATTCCTGTCTGAATCGATATTGATATCACTTGTTGGTGTGGTCATAGCAATATTGCTAACACAAATTTTACTCCCTTCATTTAATAACCTTGCGGGTGTTGAAGTACATATTCCCTATACATCATTGGTTTTCTGGACAATCATTTTAGTTGGAAGTATTACCATTGGATTAATGGCCGGCATATATCCTGCTTTCTTCCTTTCCTCTTACCGGCCTGTCGCCATATTAAGTGGAACGATCTCTAAAGGCTCAAATAGCGGATTGATTCGCAACATTCTTGTGATATTTCAATTTTCGATATCTATCATTTTAATTATAGGAACCATAGCGGTTTATAACCAATTGAATTATATACAAAACAAGAAACTGGGATTCAATAAAGATCAGGTCATTGTTATACATGACACTTATGTTATTGATAAACAGTTAGAATCATTCAAAAATGAAATGATCAAAAATCCACTAATTAAATCAGGAACCATTTCAGGATTTCTTCCGGTTTCAAATTCAAACCGAAATAATACCAGTTTCTTTAAAAAAGGTCAGTCCACTGCTGATAATTCAATAAACTTGCAGCAATGGCGAATTGACCACGACTATATATCAACACTTGAGATGAAGATTATAAAGGGAAGAGATTTCTCCAGGGATTTCCCAAGTGATTCAACCGGGATAATAATCAATGAGAAAGCTGCAGAGGTTTTAGGCTGGGAGAACCCAATCGGTCAGGAAATACAAACCTTCTCCAATATTCAAAATGTTGATTCCTTTGATCCGAATGCCGTATTAACTTACAGGATCATTGGAGTTGTTGAAAATTTTCACTGGAAATCATTAAAAGAGAATATCGGATCACTCTGTATGATACTGGAAAAAAGCACAGGAAAAACATCATTCAGGTTCAACAGTTCGGATACAAAAGCTGTTATAAATGCCCTGGAAACAAACTGGAAAGAAATTGCAGCGGACCAGCCATTTCAATATTCATTTCTGGATGATGAATTTACAATTATGTATGAGACAGACCAGAAAACTGGTCAGTTATTCAGCGTTTTTGCATTGCTAGCTATATTTATTGCCAGTCTTGGCCTGTTTGCACTGGCGTCCTTTACCGCGGAAAAAAGAATTAAAGAAATAGGTATAAGAAAAGTGCTGGGAGCCTCGGTGTTTAGCATCATAATGATGTTTTCAAAAGATTTTGGAAAACTGGTATTAATCGCCTTTTTAATTGCCTCGCCAATAGCATGGTATGTGGTAAAACTATGGTTGGAAGGATTTGCATATAAAGCGGTCCCCGGAATATGGATATATATTATTTCCGGTTTAATCTCCCTGGTAATTGCCTGGTTTACTGTTACGTATCAATCATTAAAAGCTGCTGTTTCCAACCCGGTAAATTCTTTGAGGGATGAATAAATTCTTTCTCTGGGGATGAATAAAATAATTCCCTGAGGAGTGGATAAGATGGATCTTGGTTAATGTTAAAACGTTTTTCTAAGGAAGAATTTATATAATTCCAATTGACCTGTTCCTTGTAAAATCAGGAATTCTCCATCATAACTGGCTTTCCATTTCATACCTTTTGAGCTTGTTAATCCCGATTTGAGAATTAATGATCCGGTATCTTCATCCAACAGATATTCTCCTTCATACCTGTTAAAGGGGTAACCATCGCTATTATACCGGTCATCACTGATAAATTCTATCCATCGCTGGGCATTCTTATCCATTGAGGCGGTTATATCTTTCTCGTTCTCCGTTACCTTCACCACCTCCCATCTCCCCATAATCTCATATTTACTTATATTCTGAGCATAAACCAGCAGAGGGAATAATTCTGCCAGGATCCAGAATAAGAAAATGGGTATAAATAATTTCATAAACTGTAAGATTGATAATAGACCCTTCTTAAGGATTCAATTATCCTGTAAATAGGCTAATTATTTATCCGTAAGATAATTCTTGATCTATTCCGAAAGAAGAAAATTTATTAGAAATATGCCGGACATAACAGCCCCTTATGTATTCCCGGAATCCGGAATCTATAATTCAACAGGATCTCATGGGATCCTCTTGAATACTGGTTCAGGTCCGATAGTGTATAATCATAAGCATATCCCAGGTGCAGGTTCTGGAACAACCTCAACTGAAATAAAAATATAAAAGCATCATTACTACGATAGGACATACCCAATCCAACAATTTCCTTATATGAAGTCATCACATTTATATCTACGCCCAGCGGGGCTCCCTCCTGGAACCTGACCAGCATTGACGGTGTGACTTTAAAATTAGGATTTGGTTCAAAAGTATATCCGCCGTTCAGGTAATAGTTCCGCGATTGTTTGGCTTCACTCAGGACACTCTCAACATCCACGAGCTTATTCTCAAGCATGAATGGCACAGAAAATCCCATATAAAAATTCTCTGAATAATAATACAATCCGGCGCCAAAATTTGGATTCATCTTGGTTACCCGTCCAAACAGGTTTGGATCGCTCATATCGCGAATGTTTAACTTAGTAAAATCACTTGATAAATGATTGAAGCCAGCCTGTAATCCCATTGATAATTTGGATTTATCCGTTATAGGCAAATGATATGCATAAGTGGCATAGATCCCATAATCATCGTGAATACCAATTTTGTCATTGGTAAAGATCAATCCAACACCTACTTTGGCATTGAAGAAAGAAGACTGCACGGTGAAGGAGTTGGTTTTAGGAGCACCCGGCAGGTTTACCCATTGATCACGATGTATAAAGGTTGCACTAAACTGTACCGGAACCCCACTGAATGCCGGATTAATCAGCAATTGATCAAACATATACAATGAAGAAACAGGATGGGGTTGTCCCTTAAGGTTTCCGGAGAAAACCACCAGCAATAGAATAATATAGAAAATCTTTTTCTTCATGTTTTATCTGATTAGTTCCAGGTATCCGGCGATTGCATCCGAACCGTCCCTCTTGTCTATTATATAGAAATACGTTCCGTCAGGCAATTCTCGTCCGGCGAGATACATTCCATTTTCACCAATGCCTGTAAAAGCTTTATCCATATTATTATATCCAAATTCTTCATAAACCAGTTGTCCTGCTCGGTTATAAATTCTCACATGGTTATCAGGGAACATAGAAATACAGGCAATATCAAAATAGTCGTTTCGTCCATCGCCATTCGCTGACACACCATTGAATTCAAATATCTCAGTCGGTATTTCTACTTCCTGAATCTCTTCACATCCATAGGCAGAAGTTACTACGACTTCATACCACCCTGGAGGATATTCATATATGGCACTACCGGTTTCTATATGCTGACCTGTTTCAGAATCATACCAGGTGGTATTTCCAATTGGTACATCGTTTTCCCATATAATTTCAACACTTCCATCAGAATTTTCGCAACGAGCTGGCACCACATCGAAAGTAAACATTGGCATTTCCCTTTGGTCCAGTACTTCTACCTGTCGACCATCTGAAATACAACCCGTAATAATATCCTGTGCAGTAACCGTATAGACTCCGGCATCCAGATCCCTGTAATTTATACCCGCCCAGTCGGGGGGATTATTTACTGATGATCCGTCTGACCAGTCAAAAGTATAATCTATTGTATTTCCACCAACCGAGGCCCGCACCCAACCATCAAGTTCAATACAACTCAGCAAGTGTTGAACTACTTCCGGATCGGCGACAGGAGGCGCTATTGTACTGTCAGTCAGATCAACAGATCGCACAACAGCACAATTGGTAAGGTTATCTGTTACGACCAGGGTATAAGATTGCGGTGATAATCCTGAATAGGTCGCCTCCACATGATCCGGAATGCCTATAGTATCTGTACCTACATACCATTCAAAAGTATATCCTCCTACCATACCATTTACAGTCGCGCTGAACTGTCCGTTCGGATCCGTGATCCAGCAATTGGTCAAAGGATTGTCCTCCGCGATCATTACCTCCGGTGCCATTCTTTCATCCTTTATCTCTACTACTACTGGTTCAGAGCTACAATAAGTGGTATCCAGTTCTGTGGCAGTAACCGTATAATATCCGGGAGGTAATGGACTAATCGACTGCCCAGTAAAATCTACAACCGTTCCAACTCCATCGCCTATGTACCAGTCAAAACGGAAGTTGCCTGTATAATTAATAACTTGTGCTGATATACTTCCATTATCCACCACGCAGTTTGTCTGTGGAGCAGCTGCTACTGAGACCACAGGAAGGCTATTTAATATGTCATCTTCAGTAATGTAGTAATCCAATGCGCTACATCCTGTGACCATGTTAAATACGGAAACAGAAAAATCGTCAGCTCCCAATCCATATATTGTACTTGTTGTACCTATCGGAGATCCGGAACCATCCAGGCTATTAAACCACGTAAATTGATAATTTGGATTGGTATCGTCATTTCCTCCATCTGCGGTTGCCATAAGTGAGGCATTTGGCTGCATCGGATCGCAACTTGTCTGAGGAGCAGATTGTGTAATATGAATCACCGGATAAACAATATTCGCATCAGACACCACAGCTTCTTTTGGTGGTGACTCACAAAGAGTGATGGTGTCTCTGGCAATTACGTAATAAATGTTGGGATATATATCTGATAATAACGAACTGGTCACCGGATTACCCAGGCTGTCCAGTATAAGATCGCCAGGCGTGAAATTACTCTGGTACCAGTCATAAGCGAAATCATTTACATTGGCTGGTTGGCCATTGACCGTTATCTCAGTTACTTCAAGCGCACCAGTAGGATAACAGAACAGCGGATCGGTTACATCAACAACGATGATGTTTGGAACTTCTGCGTATTGATCAATATCCAATGTGGTTCCACCGTTAACGAAACATTGTGTCCTTGATGTATTGGTTACGATCAACTGATATTGTCCTTCAGGTGCCATAGACAACTGACTTGTATTCAGACTATCATCCTGGACTACTCCGGCAGGGAGCGCTCCGCCATTGTATGCCCATACAAATGAATATATATCCGTGTCGGTCCCATCATTTTCAAATGATGTGGCTATAACAACGCCATTTGGATTAGCTGGATCACAGCTCGTATTGGTCTCCAGGTTAAAGAATACATTAGGATCCGTATGAAGATCGAAAATATCAGCTCTGAGGGGTGCACTTTCACAACCTACCCCTGGCCTGGCTGCAGATGCCAGTTTTGTTACTGTAAAATAGTAATCTCCGGCCCCGATTGTGGCAAAATTCGTAGTATCTAAGTAACTATCAAGGACTCCACCAATGGGACTGTTCCCATTTAAATTACTTTCTCCCTGATACCAGACATAGGTATAATCGGCCAGATTTTGTGAAATACTGTTCTCAGTAATATCATCTATGACTATACTGCCGTCAGGAGCACAATATATCTGATCAGTAACAGTAAAGTTAATATCAGTAACTTCTATGAAAACCGGGCTATCATCCACGGTCATGCTCCTGTTCGCTACACATTGTGTTATATCGTCAATGACATATACATTATAGTTCCCCGGTCTCAAGCTATCATAAAATACCTGCGCATCATTCAGTAAGGAATCAATGGGTGATCCAAGAACACCGGAGCTTAAAGTATAGCTGTATGAAGGTCCGGGGATACCATTTGTTGTTACATCTGCTAAAATAGTACCATTAGCAAAGCCTAAGTCACAATTCTGGTTTGCTGTAGAAACCAAGGTTATGACCGGATCAACACTTACATCATTGATTGTTGCCAATATAGGTGCTGTTTCGCATCCATAACCTATTGCAAGGGTGGAATCTACATTTGTAGCTGAGAAATAATAATCACCTGCCTGAATTGACGCGTATGTCGTTGTATCAAGAATACCATCCGTTACCCCTGCGATTGAAATGTCATTATTTAAATTCGTTGCACCTTCATACCAGGCAAAATCATACTGCGAAGTATCACCCGGGAATATACCAAACACAATCACACTTCCATCATTAAAACATACCGATTGGTCATTGACCAGATAATCTGTATTATCAATAATTGGGGTAAATGGATTATTAGTTACGGTTATCGAACTGGCAGCAATACATCGTGTAAAGACATCTTCTATTTGCAGTGTATATTGTCCAAAGCTTCTGTTGGCAAATGTCACATCGAGACTATCTGTATCAACATATTGATCCGGTCTATCGGTTGGGAAAGCCGTCCATGTGTAATTAAACCTGTCTATGCTATTCAACGCCGGTGTTACAATTGCCCTGATCGCACCACTGGCAACCACCGTCGTATCACATGACTGGTTAGCTGTCATCGTAAGCGCCAATAAAGGATCTTCACTTATATCGTCGATATCTGCCTGGAATGGAGCCGTTTCACAGCCTTCTCCGGGTTCATTGGCATCATTATCCCGCAATGCCATAAAATAATAAGTGCCTGCCTGGGTTCCGGCATAGGTCGTAGTATCCAGTACATTTCCTGTCACAAACAGGTCCGGAGCGGCTACCTGGTCCTCATACCAGGTGAATAAATAATTCACTTCTCCTGGATTTGTACCAGGTGTTTCAGGAA
>JAHEGY010000095.1 GCA_024644875.1 Cyclobacteriaceae bacterium | reverse complement strand
AAATAGTTGGCCATTTCCTTTGTTTCTGTCAATATACTGGCATCGTACTCAGGAAGTCCATAATCATTTATTAAGGAACTTGTCAGCTCCCGAGGCAATACCGGCATATGCCCTTTTATGCTTTCCAGCCACTCCTCAGATATAAGAACAGGACTCAGATCAGGATCAGGAAAATAGCGATAATCATTCAGTTCCTCCTTAGTCCGCATTCCATACGTTTTTCCATTACCGGCATTAAATGTTCTCGTCTCGGAAATAATCTCTTTCCCTTCTTGCAGGTCGCTTATCTGCCGCTTTATTTCGTACTCAATGGCTTTCTGAACATTTCGAATAGAATTCATGTTCTTGATCTCCACCTTTTTCCCCAGCTGAGGATCATCCACTCTTCGTACGGAAACGTTGGCATCACACCTTAATGATCCCTCTTCCATATTCCCATCACAGATCTCCAGGTATTGAACTATTTTTCTTACTTCAGCCAGAACCAAACCTGCTTCTTCTGCGGAATGAATATCGGGCTCTGTTACGATCTCGATCAAAGGCACGCCTGCCCGGTTGAGGTCGACTAGGGTGTCAGCACCTTCCTGATGCATCGATTTGCCGGCATCTTCCTCGATATGCACCCTGTTCAATATAACAGAGCGCTTCTCTCCATTTGATTTCTTTATTTCAATAGATCCTCCAATACATACCGGTGTTTTGTCCTGGGTAAGCTGGTATCCCTTCGGAAGGTCGGGATAAAAATAATTCTTCCTGTCAAAGATCATAGAACGGTTTATTTCACTGCCACAGGCAAAACCCATTTTTATCCCAAACTCTATTGCTTTTTTATTGGCTTTAGGTAAAATGCCAGGATGTCCCAGCGTTATTGTACTTATCTGCGTATTCGGATCAGCTCCAAATCGCGTGGAATCAGCAGCAAACATTTTACTCTGGGTGGATAATTGAGCATGGATCTCTAAACCAATAACCGGAATATACACTTTTGGCATTTAATATATTTTTAACAAAAATATAAATTGGATGATAAATTTAAACAATAAGGATAATAATATTATAAATTTATAAGTAAGAAGGCGCTTTCTTTATTACATTTTGAATTCCAGAAGCATCCTTGCCCCCTGCCGTAGCATAAAAGGGCTGGCCTCCGCCTCCTCCTTTTATTTCTTGGGCCAGATCCTTAATAATTGCATTTGCATCCAGGCCTTTATCCTTTACAAGGTTCTCTGAGATCATGACTGATATAAGTGGTTTCCCATTAATATCTGCAGCCAGAACCAGAAAGAGATCATCGACCTGGTCTTTTAGCTGGAATGAGAGCCTCTTTAGTGTCATGGCATCCGGAGCATCGATTTTTTCGGCAATCAATTGAATCCCATTTACATCTTTGACTTTATTTAACAGTTCTCCTTTGAGGTAGGATGCTTTTTCAGCTTTTATCTTTTCGAGGTCTTTCTGTAAGACATTGCGCTCTGCTATCAGCTGATCAACCGCTTTTTCTACATCGCTTGGGTATTTAAGAGATTCCTGAATAGAATGTAGCAATTTTAACTTTTCATCGATGTATTTTTCTGCCCTATAGCCAGTGTATGCCTCAATTCTTCTGACTCCGGCTGCAATTGAACTTTCTGTTATGATTTTAAAGATCCCTATTTTTCCGGTGGCGGGGACATGGGTACCACCGCAAAGTTCTACAGAGTATTTGGGATCGAAAGTTATAACCCGGACGGTATCCCCATATTTTTCCCCAAAAAGGGCCATTGCTCCCATACTCTTTGCTTGTTCGATAGGAACTCCCCTTTTTTCATCCAGCGTTACATTCTCTCTTATTTTCTCATTTACTATTCTTTCAACCTCATCGATCTCTTCCTGGGTCATTTTAGCATAATGTGAAAAGTCAAATCGCAATTCATGCTCATTTACCAGGGATCCCCTCTGCTGAACGTGATCACCCAGCACCTTTCTTAAGGCGGCATGCATCAGGTGTGTGGCACTATGGTTGTTTTCAGTAGCCTTTCGCTTATTTTCATTCACGACACAGGTAAATACAGCATCGATTTCTTCAGGCAATTTTTCAGTAATCTGTATCGTCAGTTCATTTTCCTTTTTGGTATCGATAATATAAACCCTGTCCCCATTTGATTGAATATATCCGCGGTCACCCACCTGTCCCCCACTTTCGGCATAAAAAGGTGTTTTCTCGAGAACAATCTGATATTGGGTGGATTTTTTCGTTTTAACCTCCCTGTATCTTGCAATCTGGCTTTCAGCTACCAGTTGTTCATAACCCAGGAATTCAGATTTCTCAATGTCCTTAAGCATGATCCAATCCCCTGATTCCTGTTCAGCAGCTTTTTTAGACCTGGATTTCTGAACCTCCATAGCTTTAATAAAACCTTCCTCATCTATCTCAATACCATGTTCACGTGCAATTAAAGCCGTAAGGTCTACCGGAAACCCAAATGTATCGTACAACTCAAAAACAACATCTCCGGGAATGACCTTCCCTTTCAGGTTCTTCTTAATATTCTCGAATCTTTTCAGACCGATTTCCAGGGTTCTGAGAAAGGCTGATTCTTCCTCAAAAATCACCTTACTGATAAACTCTTTCTGAGCTTTTATCTCGGGAAATATACTTTCAAATTGTTCAGCCAGCACATCCAAAAGTGTATAAATATGTGGCTCAACAAAATTCAAAAAAGTAAATCCATAACGTACAGCGCGTCTAAGGATCCTTCTGATGACATATCCGGCCTTATTGTTGGAGGGCAGTTGGCCGTCGGCAATAGCAAAAGCCACTGCCCTGACATGATCAGCAATTACCCTCAACGCGATATCTGTTTTCTCGTCCTTGCCATAGGTAGTATTGGCATTCTTAGCTATATGCTGGATCAAAGGCTGAAAAACATCAGTGTCATAATTCGACTTTTTACCCTGCACAGCCATTGCCAGCCTTTCAAAACCCATACCTGTATCGATATGCTTCTGCGGCAGGTTTTCAAGGTCTCCGTTAGCCAGACGGTTAAACTGTATAAATACAAGATTCCATACTTCAATAACCAGTGGATGATCATTATTAACCAGGTCACGCCCTGGGGTCTTTTTAATTTCTGATTCAGGCCTCAGGTCGATATGGATCTCCGAACATGGACCACAGGGGCCGGTATCACCCATTTCCCAGAAATTATCCTTTTTTGAACCGAAAAGGATGCGGTCTGCCGGGATAATTTCTTTCCAGTAAGAAAAGGCTTCTTCGTCCTTATCGAGGCCATCAGCAGGATCCCCTCCAAATACTGACGCATACATCCTGTCAGCAGGGAGCCCGTATCTAACGGTAAGCAATTCCCAGGCCCACTGAACAGCTTCTTTTTTAAAATAATCCCCAAATGACCAGTTCCCCAGCATCTCAAACATAGTATGATGGTAGGTGTCAATTCCGACCTCTTCAAGATCATTATGCTTCCCGGAAACCCGCAAACACTTTTGGGTATCGGCTATTCGCTTGGATTTAGGGTTCTTATTACCAAGAAATATGTCCTTGAACTGGTTCATTCCCGCATTGGTAAACATCAAGGTTGGATCGTCTTTTACAACCAGTGGTGCAGAGGGCACGATAAGGTGCTCCTTGCCCTGGAAAAAGTCTAAAAATACTTGCCTTATTTCGCTGGAATTCATACTTTAAGTAATTGTATAATATTTTTTTAACTTACTTTATATAATTTTTTTTAAATTACTTACAATAAAAGGGCTACTTTTGCTGTCTTTATAGTATATATGTAAAGAATCAACAAAACTAAGCTTTTATTGCTTATTTAGATTATTATGGCTCGTATAAAATATTATTATGATACTGAATCTTGTAAATATGAAAGGATAAAAGTCTCAACATGGGACATTATCCTGAATTTACTTGGATTCTTTTCAGTATCATTCATTATTTCTGTTATCATCGTTGTCTTGTTCAGCACCTATTTCGAATCTCCAAAGGAGATGTTGCTAAAAAAAGAAAACCAGGAATTAAATATCTATTATGACCTCTTAGAGAAAGAACTCGGAAATCTCGATGGCATGATGGCTGCCCTGCAAAAGAGGGACGACAATGTATATCGAGTGATCTTTGAAGCAGATCCTATCCCGGAATCTATCCGACAGGCCGGCACCGGTGGATCTGAGAAGTATAAAGAAATTCTTGAAAACGACCTGGTGAATGAGGATATGATCATTCAGGCCATAAGTAAAGTCGACCAGATCAAGCGTCAGATGTACATTCAGACTAAGTCATATGATGAGATCCTGCAGATGGCAAGGAATAAATCCAAATTACTCGCTGCAACACCAGCAATCCAACCTATTGCCAATAAAGAACTGACGAGGTTAGCTTCTGGCTTTGGTATGCGAATTCACCCGATTTATAAAGTAAAGATGATGCACTTTGGTGTTGACTTTACCGCACCAAGACACACTCCTATTTATGCCACAGGTGATGGTGTCGTTGAAAGAGTGATCAGAAGCTTTGGAGGATATGGAAAACAGGTGGTCATAAATCACGGTTTTGGATATAAGACACGATACGCCCATATGGAGGATTTTAATGTCAAGAAGGGTGACCGGGTCAATAGAGGTGACATGATCGGTACCGTAGGAAATTCCGGTTTATCCACAGCTCCACACCTGCATTATGAGATCCTGAAGGACAATAAAAAAGTCAATCCTGTAAATTATTTTTACATGGATCTTAATGATGAGGAATACGAAAAAATCCTGGAATTAGCTTCTATAGAAAATCAATCCTTATCATAGAAATTATTCTTTTCACAGATAAATAAGGATTATATAAAGTGCATAAATGTGTTTTGATTTTTTTTTGAAAAGTTTTCCATTATATACTAGCAAAACTTCTTTTTTTTAATATTTTTGAAAGAGAAAACTACACGCCGGGGTTTAGTATTTTTCAAAATTAAAAAACGATCTTTTAAACACTACCTGATAAACTATAAGCGTAAATATTGTTGTGCCATACAAGGAGAAAGTAATTGAGAAAAAGTATTATTCAATCGGCGAAGTTGCTGAAATGTTGAACGTGGCTACCTCTCTTATCCGTTTCTGGGAGACTGAGTTTGATATCATAAAGCCAAAGAAGAACAGAAAGGGAAACCGGCAATTTACAAAGGAAGATATTGAGAATGTCAAGCTGATTTACCACCTCGTTAAGGATCGGGGATACACACTTCAAGGGGCTAAATCTCTTCTGAAAGGGAGTTCTAATCCTCTGAAAAATAAAATGTCTCATATCGATTCATTAAAGAAGGTAAGATCATTTCTGGTTGAGCTAAAGAACCAGCTGCCTTAGCTATATTATATATTACATTCATTTAAATGGACGCCAGCAAAATTTACCAGGTGGCGATCAGCCTGGTCCCTGGCATCGGCAACCTGCTGGCCAGGCAATTGATATCATATTGCGGATCAGCCAGAGAAGTATTCTCTGCCAATAGAAAGAAACTGATACAGATCCCGGGAATAGGACATAAGACCGCCAGTTCCATTCAAAACAAATCAGTCCTTCTAAAGGCTGAAGAGATTATCTCAAAATGTGAAAAAAATAACATCAGGATCTTGCATTTCACAGATGACACCTATCCGAGGCGTTTAAAACAGCTATATGATGCCCCGGTTATCCTGTACTACAAAGGAAATGCTGACCTGAACCCATCCAAAGCTGTCAGCATAGTCGGAACACGGAGGATTACCGCTTATGGGCAGCGAATCACAGAACAAATTGTCTCCGATTTAAAGAGTCATAATGTCACTATTATAAGCGGACTTGCCTATGGAGTAGATCATCTGGCACATACTCAGGCTTTGAGGATTGGCCTGCCCACCCTAGGTGTGATTGCCGGCGGCATGAATAACATCTATCCGGCATTACATATCAAAACAGCCAGCAGGATGTTGCACCAGGGGGGTATATTATCTGAAAGTGAACCAGAAATTATCCCTGAAGCCCATTTTTTCCCGGAAAGGAACAGAATAATTGCCGGGTTGTCTGATGCTGTGATCATCGTCGAGGCAGCTAAGAAGGGGGGGGCCTTGATCACGGCAGAATATGCAAATAATTACAACAGGGAAGTATTTGCCGTACCGGGTCAGATAGGTCAATATTATTCAACCGGTTGCAATAACCTCATAAAATTCCATAAAGCCAGTATTTATACAGGGATCTCAGATATTGAATACATTTTGAACTGGGATCCGGTCAACGCACAGGTTGAGGTTCATAAGAATGCTATGTCTGAATTGTCGATTCCGGAAAAAAAGATTATTAGTGTGTTACAACAGAATTTAGAGGGTATTCTTATTGATGATCTTAGCTGGAAATCACAGATTCCCCTGAACCAGATCGCTTCTCATTTACTCAACCTTGAATTCAGAGGGTATATAAAAGCATTACCCGGCAAGAAATTTATGCTCAGAAGGTAGAAAATTTCTAAAAAAGGAACATTAGCGTTTTATACCTTATGAAGACTGTATTAAGACATGGATACAAAGTAGTATTGAGATCTCATATCATTGAAAATCTACGAAATCAAAGGCATTCCTGAACATTATGGCTCACTTTACCTGGTTCAGAGAAAATCAAAGGTATCCATTAACCTTGGGAGCCCATATTAACCAGGCAACGGAGCTATTCTTATTCAGGATCGTAGCCTAAGATGGGAGACAGCCACCGTTCGATATCCTTAACCGACATGTTTTTTCTTCCGGCATAATCCACTACCTGATCCTTTTGGATCTTGTTTACTGCAAAATAGCGGGAATCAGGATGTGTTATATACCATCCACTAACGGACGCAGCCGGGAACATGGCCAGGCTTTCGGTTAAACCAACATTAATATTGTTTTCCACATCCAGCATTTTAAACAGTGTCTTCTTCTCCAGGTGATCCGGACAGGCAGGGTAACCCGGGGCTGGTCGTATACCCTGATATTTTTCACCAATCAATTGTTCATTATCAAGATGTTCTTCCGATGCATATCCCCATAATTCTGACCTGACAAGTTCATGCAACTTTTCAGCGAATGCTTCAGCCAGCCTGTCGGCAATAGCTTTTGTCAATATGCTTCTATAATCATCATGGTCCTGTTCAAACCGTTCTGAAAGTTTATCAGCACCAAAGCCTGTAGAAACAACAAAAGCACCGATATAGTCTTCAACTCCGGAATCCTTCGGAGCTATAAAATCAGCAAGGCTGTAATTCGGAAGACCATCTGCTTTCTTACTTTGCTGACGCAGGTGATACAGAACATGACGAACATGACCTCTATCCGACACATAGTCACCCTTACTATTTTCAAATGCGTATATTTCGATATTGTCACCTGTTGAATTGGCAGGAAATAAACCCATTACTGCCCTGGCTTCTAGCAAATTATTCTTAATGATCGATTCCAGCAGGCTATTTGCATCCTCAAATAGCTGTTTAGCCTCCTTTCCATAGGTATTGTTGTCAAAAATTGACGGATATCTGCCTTTCATTTCCCAGGCATGAAAAAAGGGAGTCCAGTCGATATAATCTATCAGTTGCTCAACAGGGAATTTATCATAAACTTTTACTCCAAGGAAGTTTGGTTTCCTAACCACTGTTTCCGTCCAATTTACCGAAAATGCATTTTCTTTTGCCTTTTCATAGGGCAACATGGCTTTTGCCATCTGCCTCGAGGCATGATCATCCCTCAAATCTTTATATTCCGATTTATAATTCTCTACGAAGTTTCTGGATTTCTGAGCATTTAGCAGATTACTGGCTACCGGGACGCTTTTTGAAGCATCCAGAACATATATTACCGGTCCGCTATATTTTGGGTCAATCTTTACTGCTGTATGGATCCTTGAGGTGGTTGCCCCTCCTATTAACAGGGGCATATCCATTCCTCTTCTTTCCATTTCCTTTGCAACATAGACCATTTCATCAAGCGAAGGTGTTATCAGGCCGCTGAGCCCTATAATATCTACCTTCTTTTCTATCGCCGTATCCAGGATCTTCTCCATCGGCACCATCACACCAAGATCTATGATTTCAAAATTATTACAGGAAAGAACCACGCCTACAATGTTTTTACCAATATCGTGAACATCACCTTTGACGGTGGCCAGCAAGATACTTCCCGCACTGGAATTTTTTCTTTCAGTCCCACTGTTTATATTTTCCTCTTCGATAAAAGGAACCAGGTAAGCAACAGCTTTTTTCATAACCCGGGCACTTTTCACCACCTGTGGAAGAAACATCTTCCCTTCCCCAAACAGGTTCCCAACGATCTTCATACCGTCCATCAACGGTCCTTCGATCACCTCGATTGTACGTTTGGAATGCTGCCTGGCTTCCTCAACATCCCCTTCTATAAATTCTACAATACCCTTGATCAATGCGTGGGACAGCCTTTCATTCACCGGAGCTTCCCTCCAGGAAAGATCTATTTCAACTTTCTTGCCTTCTCCTTTTACTTCTTCGGCATAAGCAACCAGGTTCTCCGTAGCATCCGGCTTCCTGTTAAGCAAGACGTCCTCCACTTTTTCAAGCAGTTCGGCAGGTATCTCTTCATATACTTCGATCAGGCCTGCATTCACTATACCCATATCCAATCCTGCTTTAATAGCATGATACAGGAAGGCGGAATGCATGGCTTCCCTGACCAGGTTATTCCCCCTGAAGGAAAAAGATATATTGCTCACGCCACCGCTGACTTTTGCATGGGGAAGATGGTCTTTGATCCATTTGGTTGCCCTGATAAAGTCTATCGCGTAATTGTTGTGTTCCTCAATACCAGTGGCTACCGTTAATATGTTCGGATCAAATATGATGTCCTCAGGAGGAAATCCTACTTTCCCTACCAGAAGGTCATAGGATCGTTTACATATCTCTATTTTACGCTCAAAATTATCAGCCTGTCCTTTCTCATCGAATGCCATAATGACCACAGCAGCACCGTAGCGGCGGATCATTCTGGCCTGATAAATGAAATTCTCCTCCCCCTCTTTCAGGGAGATAGAATTAACTACGCCTTTTCCCTGGACACATTTCAACCCAGCCTGAAGAACAGACCATTTGGATGAATCGATCATAATCGGAACCCTGGCGATATCAGGTTCCGAAGCAATCAGACTTAGAAACCTGGTCATCATTGTTTCGGAATCCAGCATGCCTTCATCCATGTTAATATCGATCACCTGAGCTCCGTTATTCACCTGGTTCCTGGCAATCTCAACTGCATCGTGAAGATTATCTTCCCTTATCAATCTTGCAAATTTCAATGACCCTGCCACATTAGTCCTTTCGCCAATATTGACAAAATTCGTGTCTTCTCTTATGGTAAGGGGTTCAAGTCCGCTCAAGTGTGTAAATTGATCCTTCCGGGGTATCTGTCTGGGTTCGCAGGTTTTTAGTTTTGCTGCAATGGAAGAAATATGTTCCGGTGTCGTGCCACAACACCCGCCCGCTATATTTAAAAATCCCTCTTCTGCAAACTCACCCAGAATCGTTGACATTTCTTTAGCAGACTGGTCATACTGACCAAATTCATTTGGTAAACCAGCATTGGGGTGGATACTTACCGGTATATTGGCCAACCGGCTTAGTTCCTGGATATAAGGACGCATCATGTCAGCACCGAGTGCACAGTTCAGTCCTATGGAAAACAGGTCAAAATGAGATATGCTGTACCAGAAGGCCTCCGTAGTCTGGCCTGACAAGGTCCTTCCACTGGCATCGGTTATGGTTCCGGATACCATAACAGGTACCTTTATCTCCCGCGCTTCGAATAATTCAGCCAGGCCTACAAGAGCGGCTTTGGCATTTAAGGTGTCAAAAACCGTTTCTATCATGATAAGATCCACACCACCATCAAGAAGGGCACCTGCTTGCTCTTTATATGCTGCCTTAAGCTGGTCGAAAGTTATGGCGCGGAATCCGGGATCATTAACATCCGGCGATATGGAAGCGGTTTTATTGGTTGGCCCTAAGGAGCCTGCCACAAATCTTGGGGCAGGGTTATCCTGGCTATTAAATTCATCAGCCACTTCTCTGGCAAGTTTGGCCGCTGAGAAATTTATATCATAAACATAGTCCTGTAATCCATAATCGGCCTGGGCTATTGAGGATCCACTGAAAGTATTGGTAAGTATTATATCAGCACCTGCATCCAGGTAGGCCTTATGAATTTCCTTTAAAACAAGGGGCTGGGTAATGGACAGTACATCATAATTCCCTTTTAGGGGTTTTTGATGGTCTTTTAATTTTTCATCACGATAATCGGCCTCTTCCAGTTTCCTTCGCTGGATCATGGTGCCCATAGCACCATCAATGATCAGGATCCGCTCCTTTAATATTTCCCTGATATTTTTTGTCATATAGAAACAAATATTTGAATTTGATCAGTCAATCAGGCAATTATCACATAGATCTTCGGGTTTCAGATCATAGAAGGCCTTATGAATATTGAAGGGTTCCTGCCCATCCTGCGATTTTACTGAATAACTCCCGTCCTCATTCATCACATATGAATTTACATTATCCATTAAATTGAATTTCAGGATGTTAATGGCCTGAGCCCTGACCTTTTCATCTTTAATCAGGAATAGGGATTCTATCCTTCTGTCGAAACTACGGACCATCACATCTGCACTTCCACCATAGACCTTAGGATCGCCATCATTATGAAAGTAGTATAAACGTGAATGCTCAAGATAATCTCCTACAATAGAAAAGACCTCAATATTTTCACTCAAATCCTTTCGGCTCGGCCGCAGGGAACATATACCCCTAACAATCAGCTTTATCGGCACTCCGGCAGAGGAGGCTTTGTACAACTCCCGGATCACATGTTTATCCTGAAGTGAATTGATCTTAATAACGATTCCACTCTTTTTCCCTTGACTGGCATTTTCTGCTTCAATGCGGATCTTTTCAATGAGTTGCTGCCGCATATCTTTTGGGGCAGTGATCAGGTACTCATATATATTTGGCAGAGAATGCCCTGTTATCGCATTAAAGAACTCGGACACATCCTTGCCATAGGTATCGTCTGAGGTTAAAAGCCCTATGTCGGTATACAGGTTGGCTGTAACCTCATTATAGTTCCCGCTTGACATATGAAGATATCGGGTCACTGAATTCCCTTCTTTCCGGACAATCAGGAGTAGCTTCGTATGTGTTTTCACATTGCTGATACCATAGATCACAAAACATCCGGCTCTTTGAAGTTTCTGTGCTGCATGTATATTATTTTCTTCATCAAACCTCGCTTTCACCTCGAATAACACGGAAACATGCTTGCCCTTTTCTGCGGCCCTCAACAAAGCCGTAACGACTCTGGAGTTCTTGGCCAGACGGTATACCGTCAGCTTTATAGATAAAACCCCCGGGTCATCTGCTGATTTTTCAAGCAGATCGATCAGAAGATCCATATTATTATATGGATGGTGCATCAGGATGTCCCTGGATTTCAGCACCTCGAAAATATCATCATCCCCATCATCCGGGTACAATAAAGGCATGCTCTGCTTTAAGGGTTTTGGCTGGGAAGCTTTGAATTCGTCATGATTTACAATCTGCCACAAAGCGGTATAATCCATCAGGTCTCCATGAGGTTTTTCAAATATATCCTCCTCACTAAGGTCCCAGCGGTTCATTAGTGCTGATTTTAACCATGAATCAAAGCCTTCCTGAATTTCGATGCGTACTACCCGGCCGGTTTTCCGGGTCTTAAGTTTCTGTTTCAATTCCTCCAGAAAATTAGCTTCGATATCATCACTTTCTTCAAGGGTAAAATCACCATTCCGGGTCAGCCTGAACAAACTGAGAGATTCTATCTCAATATTTCTGAAAAGCTTATTCATATGAGCTTTAATCACCTCAGAAATAGGTACGAAGACCATCATATTTTCTCTTTCTATCTCAAAAAATTTTGGAAGGTTTTGCGGGATCTGAATAAAAGACAATTTCTTTTTTACTGCTTTGCTTTTGGACTTGGTAATAACAGCAAAGATCTGGAGAAGGTTCATCAGTAATGGGAATGGATGGTAATTATCATAGACCATGGGTGTCAGCATGGGGAAAACCGTTTTCTTGAAATAGGCCTTCACCATCTTTTTTTCTTCGTCATTCAGATCCTTAACGCTGGCGATCATTATACCATTCTTTTCATATTCTGGCGCCAATTGATCATTGTACAGGGATCTCTGCTCATCAGTAAATTCATGGGTATAATGGTAAAGCAGTTTCTTGAACGGACGTTCTCTTAGACCGCTATAATCTACCCTTTGTTTTCCGTAATCAATATAATTGTATAAGCTGCCTACCCTTATCATGAAAAACTCATCCAGGTTTGAACCAGTAATGGCCGTAAACTTCAACCGTTCCAGCAGTGTCCTGTCCATATGCCTGGCCTGGTCTAATACCCGATGGTTAAATTTAAGCCAGCTCAGATCACGACTGATTAATTTACTGTTAAATATTAATTCTTTAGTTTGATCAGTTACTGTCATTTGTTCAGATTTTTCGAAAAAAAATAGGGCTCCATTACATGCAGGAATGCCCTATTTGAATATGTGTCAGCCAATTAAATATCTATATTGGCATATTTTGCATTCTGTTCAATAAATTCACGCCTTGGACCTACCTCATCGCCCATAAGCATGGAAAACAGGTGTTCTGCTTCTGCCGCCGATTCGATCGTTACAAGTTTAAGGCTCCGGGATTCAGGATTCATAGTGGTATTCCATAATTGTTCCGGATTCATCTCACCAAGACCTTTGTATCGCTGAACACTTACTGATTCCTCCTTGCCGTCTCCTGCCAGTTCCTTGGTAGTGCGCGCCCGATCTTCCTCACTCCAGCAGTATCTTTCCTGCTTGCCTTTCTTAAGCAGGTAAAGCGGGGGAAGAGCAATATACAGATATCCCTGGTCGATAAGTTCCCTCATATACCTGAACACAAATGTCAGTATAAGGGTACGAATATGGCTGCCATCCACATCAGCATCAGTCATAATAATGATCTTATGATAGCGTAGCTTTTCCAGGTTTATGGCTTTATCATCCTCTTCAGTTCCAAAGCTTACACCCAGGGCCGTAATGATATTTTTAATTTCCTCGTTATCATATATTTTATGTTCCTGGGCCTTTTCTACATTCAGAATTTTACCTCTTAGTGGCAGAATGGCCTGGAATCGCCTGTTTCTACCCTGTTTTGCTGAGCCACCCGCGGAATCCCCTTCCACAAGGTATAATTCACATACTGCCGGATCACTGTCAGAACAATCTGCCAGTTTTCCAGGCAGGCCAGTCCCGGAAAGGACATTTTTCCTCTGGACCATTTCCCTCGCTTTTCGGGCAGCGTGCCTGGCCTGTGCTGCCAGGACAACTTTGGATACAATGGATTTAGCTTCCTTGGGATGTTCTTCAAGATAGTGTTGCAGATGCTCACCCACACTGGTGTCAACAGCCCCGAGAGCCTCCGAATTACCAAGTTTAGTTTTGGTCTGTCCTTCAAATTGTGGTTCGGCAATCTTAACCGATATTACTGCAGTAAGGCCTTCCCTGAAATCATCACCAGAGATATCAACTTTCACTTTTTCCAGCAGCCCCGATTTTTCAGCATAGGATTTCAGTGTACGGGTTAAAGCACGCCGGAATCCAGCTATGTGCGTTCCTCCTTCAATTGTATTAATATTATTCACATAGGAAACCACATTCTCCGTAAAAGAAGTATTGTAGGATAAGGCTACGTCAATCGGAACACTTGTTTTAGTGCTGCTGATGAATATAGGTTCCGGAATCAGTTTTTCCCGGGATGAGTCAAGATAATTTACGAATTCCCTGAGACCTCCCTCAGAATAAAACTCCTCCGACTTGTATTTGTCAGATCCATTATCCTCCTTTTCTCTATAATCCGTCAGTTTTATACGAATTCCTGCATTCAGAAAGGATAATTCCCTCAACCTGGAAGCAATGGTATCATACTTATACTCTTTTACCGTAAACACCTCCTGGTCGGGCATGAAATGGACGGTAGTCCCGGTAATCTTTGTTTTTCCTGCTTCCCGAACAGCATATTTCGGGATCCCTCTTTCATATTCCTGCTCAAATACTTTCCCCCCCCGGTTAACAGTAACCTTGAGGTGCGATGAGAGGGCATTCACACAGGAAACACCAACTCCATGTAATCCACCCGAGACTTTATACGTATCTTTATCAAATTTTCCGCCAGCATGTAAAACCGTCATGACCACTTCCAGTGCAGAACGATTTTCTTTGGTATGAATATCAGTTGGTATTCCCCTTCCATCGTCTGACACGGATATGGAATGATCTTCATGTATCTCAACTACAATCTCACTACAATAGCCGGCCAGCGCCTCGTCTATAGAATTATCCACTACTTCCCAGACCATATGATGAAGCCCTTTGAAGCTGATATCACCTATGTACATGGCTGGCCTTTTCCTTACTGCTTCCAAGCCCTCAAGAACCTGAATATTTTCCGCTGAATAATTGTGTGCTTTACTTGCTTTATTCTCTTTACCCATACTTATTTTATTAACATGCAAAATTACACTTTTTATCCCGATTTTTTGTCCTTTTGCTAAAATAAAACCCGCATAAAATACTTCAGAAATAAGCATTTAAACCATATCCTGGTTGGTGGGAAAAAGTACTTCATTATAAGCCGAAAAAATTAAAAATAACCCGACCTGAGCATTACCAGGGTACAATCCACGATCACCTCGATACCACGTTCCTCAGCAAGGTGGATCAGATCCCTGTTTTCGGTACCAGGATTGAAAATTATACGTCTTGGATTCAGGCTAAGAATGTAATCGAGGTAGCCGGACTGGTTTTTAGGATTCATATACAGGGTGATGGTGTCCACATCCTCTATTTTTGGCCTGGATCGGATGTCCAGAATCGTTCTGCCGGCTACACTGCCCCGCTTCAATCCGACCGGGACAATGTCATATTCCCTGCCTGTTAAAGCATAGGCTGCCTTGTAGGAAAACCGCGCCGGATTGTTACTGGCACCAAGTATAAGTATCTTTGCATTACTCATAAGAGGCACTATAAATGATTTATTGAAGTTATATTTTATATATGAAATAAATATAAGAATAAGAATAATGATTCTACTTGTATTTCACTGCATTTAAACCTTTATGAATTTTTCTTGTCAAAATATTTGTTTGGCGTAACCTTGCACGAAGAGAAAGAAATATTAAAAAGAATAAAGAACCCCGCTTCCAGGGAAATTGGGTTTAATCAACTTGTTGTTGCCTACCAGCAAAGGTTATACTGGCATATCCGGAAAATGGTCATCGACCATAACGATACAGATGACATTCTTCAGGAGGTATTCATTAAAGTATGGAAGAATATTGAGAAGTTCCGGGAGGACAGCAATCTTTTCACATGGTTATATAAGATCGCCACCAATGAGTGTTTAAATTTTCTGAAAAGGAGAAAAGACAAATATAAGGTTTCCATGGAGGATGCCAATAAAGAGTTATTCAGCAAACTTGACAACAGTCCGCATATAAGCGGATCAGCCATTCAGAAGAAGTTGCAAAAGGCTTTGCTAACCCTGCCAGACAAACAGCGATTGGTTTTCAATATGAAATATTTTGAGGATATGAAATACAAAGATATCTCTAAAATTACGGAAACCAGTGTAGGCAGTCTGAAAGCAAGTTATCATATAGCTGTGAAAAAAATTGAAGAATATATTAAATTGGATTAAACTTTTGGGACTAAAAGATGTCAAACAGATAATATCACTAAAAAAATGAAACTGGAAGATATAAATAAGGATAATATATTTAAAGTTCCCGATAATTATTTCGAGAATTTTCCGGAGCGGCTCCAGAAACGAATTGAGGAGACTGAGGAGCGGAAAAAGACCCCTGTTATACGGCTCAGGTCTATCATTAATATGGCTGCTGCTGCAGTTATCCTTATGTTTGTCATCTATGGAATTACTCAAATAAATGACAATTCTACCTCGGTAGATCAAATATTATCCGAGATCTCATCTGAAGACCTTGTTAATTATCTTGTTGAAAGTGATATGAGTACCGATGAATTCCTGGAAAGTCTGGACATGTCGGTTATTGCTTCAACAGAGGATCCCATAACAGACGAATTTATACCTTCTGATCCATTGGATGAAAAGATTATAGATGAGCTTCTGGATGAATACGAAATTGAAATGCAATATCTCTAATAATGAAAATTATAAGATCATGAATAGGAAATTAATATTTATTATCGTCCCGCTTATGCTTCTGGTCCAATTCTCGTTTGGGCAGAACAAGGAAGCCCGGCAAAGAATTGAAAGTGCACGTATTGCACTGATCACTGAACGGCTTGGATTGACACCTGAACAAGCTGAAAAATTCTGGCCAGTGTATAATGAATATAATATTCAAAGGAAAAACCTGGTTCAGGAAATACAGAATGCCAGAAAGAATGTAGATATGAATAATATCTCTGAAGAGCAGGGCAAGGAACTGATGAGACTGGGCTTGGATATCAAGGAGAAACAACTTCAGTTGGAAAAGACATACTCTGACCGACTTACTGAGGTTATTTCTACCAAGCAAATGCTTTCACTCAGAAAAGCTGAAGAAGATTTCAGAAAGATGATCATACAGAGACTGGAGCAACGAAAGCGTCAGATGATGCAGCGTGACCAGATGATTAACAGAAGAGAACAATTAATGAAAGACAAGGGTAATAATTAGCACAATTTTTGATGTATTTTACGTAGGGAAACTGATAATTTGATCTATTTTAAAAAGAAACTGGTATTTACTTCCCTTTGCCTCATAATGGCATTGGGAAGTTATTCTAGTGCCTATTCGCAAGATTATGACCTCGATTCCCTGTTAAATGAGACCCTGGCCTATGACTCCCTCTTACTTGAAGAACTTGCACAGGACTCTTTATCTATAATTGACCTGATCGACAGCCTGATCCAGGGAAAATTCAAATTCTCTTCCCTGATGCTACGTGCAGCCTATACCAGTAATATTATGAATGCCGGCCGTGATTTTGGTATAAATCAATATGGTTTTTCACTTGGTGCCTCATATTACCATAAAACAGGGCTATTTGGAGATTTAACCTCCTACTGGAACAGTGATGTGGACCCACATATTAATCCAACGACCATTACCCTTGGGTATATGGGTTCCATTAAACCTAAATGGAGTGTAATTGCTTCTTATGAGCATTTCTTCTATACGCAGGATGATGGCTATGATGGAATACTTTATCCAATTACAGATGCTTTAAATGCTTCAACCTACCTGGATCTTAAGCATTTCTCCTTCGGGGTAGACTATTCTTTTATGTTCGGCCACGAAACAGCACACAGGATAAGGCCTAATATGTACGGGATCATCAGGATTAAAACCAAGGGATTTATAGATGAAATTGATATTTTCCCTTCCGCATCTCTTATGCTTGGGAATGCGACCATCTATTATCTGGATGAGAATTATTCACAACTTCAATCGATTCTGGAACAAGAAGGTGTCAATGACTTCCAACGATTCAGGCAACGCAGGCCCAGGTTGGCCGAATATCTTATTACAAATTATGTTACTTATGAAGAAAGAACAGAGAATGTATTTGGAATTATGAATTATTCCCTGTCCCTCCCAATCATGATAAGGATGAGCAGATTTACCTTGTCAACCAGTTATTATATCAATTTCCCTGTTGCATTACCAGGTGAAGAGATAGACCTGAGCCCAAATAGTTATTTTAATGTATCCCTGCTTTATTCCATACCTTTCGGGCTTAAAAAATAATTTGAAGGAACTATTGATTGTAAATAGCGATTTGGATTGATAATATTCTTTTGTCACAGTATCCAATTTATTAGATTTGTTTTGTATTAATCAATTCTTTCAGATTTAAAAACACTGATTTGAAGACATCGGCCACAAAATATATTATACTTCCTTTTATGGTGCTATGCATGAAGGGATCTCTCTGGCTAGAAGGAACCATATATAAAACTCCTAAAAAACTTTTTAACATCAAGCATAATGAATACTTCTGGAGAAATGTAATTCGTGTTATGCATTCTTATCTAAGGGGGGCGTCCAAAAGCAGGAGACTGGAAATTAAACTAAACGGAGTAAACCACAATGTGCGGACAAACAGAAAAGGGCATTTTAAACTGAAGCTTTCCTGTGATAATGGAATGTCCGTAGACCTGAATGAATTACAGGTTTTCATGTTGAAAGACAACCGAAAGATCCATCTGCAGATACCGGAACCATTTAAATATTGTTATTTCTCTTATGGGAATGATAAGGAAGCTGTTATTTCGGATATTGATGACACAATACTGGTCACACATACACTTAATACTTTCCGGAAGGCACGTACCCTGCTTGTTAAAAACGCACATAAAAGAAAAGCAGTTAAAGAAATGAAGGAACTGTATCAGCAGTTCAATCAGAAAGGATATTCTTTTTTCTATGTTTCAAATAGCGAGTCGAACCTCTTCCCCTTAATTCGGTTATTCCTTGAACACAACCACTTCCCTATCGGACCTATATTTCTTAAGCCTTTCGTTAATTGGAACCAGATATTTAAGAAAACGAAAAGATCCCCAAATTCATCCCACAAAAAAGAAAGAATAACTTTCCTGCTGAACGCCTTAAAAGATATGGAATTTACACTGATTGGGGATGACAGCCAGAAAGATCCGGAAATATATGCAGAAATATCCAGGACTTTCCCGGGAAGGATCAAACAGATTTACATCCGTTCTGTGAAGAAATCGATAAGTTCCAGAAGATACAGACTGCAAAAAGAAGTTAACGGATCCCTGCAGACTGATTTTGTTTTTTTCAAAGAACCTAAAGAAATTATCGAATCTATAAAAATATAATTGACGGGAATCTATATTTTTGAATTGAAGAAATCTTAAAAGTACTATATATGAAACACCATTACAGGTTTATTATTCTTATCAGTCTTGTTGTATTGGTTAATTCCGGATCATTGCAGGCCCAGGACAAGAGCTATTGGTCAACAGGGTTTGAGA
>JAHEGY010000094.1 GCA_024644875.1 Cyclobacteriaceae bacterium | reverse complement strand
ATTTGATTTTGAGTACAAGATTGCAAGGTTCCTTGAGCCTTTCTATCCTACGGGAAATGCAGAGGAAGACCTACAATATATTAAAGGACGATTTAAAAACATTAAGGGATTAGCGGATATTTAGCCATTGATTCGATAGTTGCCGATAAAATAGTAAATGTTCTCTGAAATTAAAGGTCAGTCCATGATTTCACATTGAATATTTATCAACGTACAATAAAGATAAAGAACAAATCCAGCCATAGAGAATTTGCTACCAACTGAATATGTAATAATTTATAATTCTCATTAAATTGCAGCAATCTTGAAATAATCTTTAATTTGTTTCACGAATAGCTGATAATACTCATTTTATTGTATTCTGGATAACAGGGAGATTTTAATAAAACATTTACTCACATGAAACGATTCCCAAGGCAAAGTTTGCTCTGCATTTTCTTAATTCTATTTTCTTTAAATGCTTTCACGCAAGACGTGGTCTCTATTAATAATTTATTGGAAGATACGGCATATACCGATAAATTGCCGATCCCAATGGCTTCGATATCCATAACTTCGGAGCAAACAGCGAGTGTCTTGGCAGAAGTTGAAGTATCACTTGGTTTAACCCCTGAGCAGAATGATCGTATTGATTCTATTTTAACGAGTATGGAATCCTCTCTAGAAAAATACAACACTTCGATTTCAGAAGTGTTCCTCAAGGAATCAAGTACAATACTTTTGGATAAAACCAAAACAGACATAGAGCAGATTAACGACCGAATTAGTGGATATCGGGAAAATATTCAAGCTGAGATACAGAAGCGGGAGGAGGAGAATTCCAAAATAGAGATCCTGATAAATATTTGGGAAATGACTTTTAATGTAGAACGGTCAACCCCACTTTCAAATTCAGTTCAGCAAAATTTACAAGAATTGATAAGTAAATTGAAAGCAATTGATAAAAGGATTGATACCTATTTAAACAATTTGCTTGAGATTGAATTGAAACTAAACAATATCCACACAGATTTCAATAACCTGATAAATAAAATTGACGATGCACGCGACTATGCCAGTAAAAATTTATGGATTCCCGACAGCGACCCAATATGGAAGATCTACTCCACAAGAAGAGACAGTGTTAGTATTGACAGGAAACTTAGGAATGCTTTTAGTGCGCAGAAAAATGATGCTTACGAATACACTCAATTTTACAAAGTTAATGTCATCCTATCAATTGTTGTAGTGGTTTTGATCCTGGTCTCATTCTACATTCTCAGATACAGGATTTTAAATAAAGAATTTGAGGATCCCAAGCATCAGGAAAATGCGATTCTAAGGCTTTTTAGTAAACCTTTCTTTCCAGGATTTTTAATTGGTCTTTACACATCTTTCATTTTGCTACCCGAGAAACCTTTTATAATTGAGGATCTGATTTTCCTCATGGCATTAATACCATTCACCTTAGTGTTGATGAACATTTTAAGAGGCAGAAAAAGATATCTGGTCATTCTTTTGACTTTCATCCTGGCACTGTCTGTGTTATCCCAAATTGGCTTTGATATTGAAGTTTTCAGCCGGACATTTATGCTTCTTATCACAATTCTGTCCTTACTCCTCTTAACAGTAATTTTAAGAAGTAAATGGGACAACCTCAGTGATCAACCCAAAATGAAAAGCGCATTCAGGGTTCTCGCTAAGACATCCCTGATTATATTGATCATATGCCTCCTGGGAAATATCATTGGAAATTATACGCTTACTTCGATTCTTCTTTTCGGGATAATATCAACAGTTTTTACGGGCATATCCATTTATCTTGTTTATCTAATTGTTCTCGGATTGATAATTGCCGTATTCAATAGTCAATGGGGGCAGGGTTACAGAATAATAAAGAGATACAATAAAGATATCGTAAAGAGGGTTCGTAGAATTGTAGTATTTGTTCTCGTATTGTTTTTCATAATTGAATCATTACGAAATTTTAAACTTTTCAGTTCTTTATTTGAAAGCATTGAGACTTTTATCGTAACCCCGTTTAAACTGGGGAACTTCAATTTTACTGTGAATGACATACTGTTATTCATTTTGATTCTGGTGATTACGAACTGGATCTCAAGGTTCGTTCAATTTGTGCTTCAGGAACAGGTGCTTTTTAAATCCAGGAAACAAAAAGATCTATCTGCATCCATTTCATCCATGGTGAAGTTTATGATCGTAACAGTGGGATTTTTTATTGCAGCCCTTGCATCGGGATTCCCGCTCGATAAAATTACCTTATTAATAAGTGCATTTGGAGTTGGCATTGGATTTGGCCTGCAAAGTATATTTAACAATATTGTCTCCGGTATTATCCTGGTTTTTGAACAACCCCTCCAGGTTGGGGATACCATTGAAGTAGGGCAACTTTTAGGTGTCGTTAAAAGTATAGGAATTCGGGCAAGTACGATTAGGACTTTTGATGGTTCTGAGGTTATCGTACCCAATGGAAATTTGGTTTCCAATGAATTAATAAACTGGACGCTGTCAGATTCCCAGAGAAGATTGATCATTAAAGTAGGTGTAGCCTATGGTACGGATCCTAATGAAGTCATTAAAATATTGATGGATGTTGCTAAGAAGAAAGAGGGGTTATTAGAAACCCCGGCTCCATATGTTCTGTTTAAGGAATTTGGGGATTCTGCCTTGGGTTTTGAGCTAAGATGTTATACGGAAAGTGATGATTGGCTATTTATTTTAAGTGATCTTCATGTGAAGGTTAATGACGCAATCAAAGAGGCTGGCATTGTTATTCCTTTTCCACAAAGAGATCTTCATGTTAAAACAATGGATCCAAATATTGTCAAAACCGTTAAGGATACATCCCGAAACGTCAAAACTGCTAAACCCACAATCAGATCAAAATAGTCTATGTGCTACAATGTCAATTATTTAACTAAAAAACGCCTGGAATACGCAAGACGGTTGAAGGGTATAATTGATGAACGTACCCTTGAAAATGAATTTAGTGATATATTAAACAGGACAGGGCCTGTATTTTTTGTTAATGGGTTTAATCATCCTGATATTCCTGTAATTACAAATTCTCATCCTGAACATCTCCAATTAATGACATGGGGTCTCATACCATTCTGGGTTAAGGATCCGGCGCAGGCTGTGTCATTAAGTAAACGGACCTTAAATGCCAGGGGAGAAGCTATCTTTCAAAAACCCTCTTTCAGGAATGCTGCCCGAAACAAGCGATGTCTTGTGCTTATTGATGGTTTTTTCGAATATCACTGGTACAAGGAAAAATCCTACCCGCATTATATAAAGATGGCAGATGGTGAGCCCATGTTAATGGCCGGCCTCTGGGAGACCTGGAAATATGAAAAAGAGGGAATTTTAAGGCATACATTTAGTATTGTTACTACAGAAGCTAATCCACTAATGGCCGAAATACATAATAAACCGAAAGCCAGTGAAGGGCCAAGGATGCCTGTAATAGTTCCAAAAGGATTGGAAATGGACTGGCTGGGTCCTATGGATGATCAAATCGGGAAAAAGAAAGTGGAAGAGATCATAAAACCATATGATGATTCGGATCTTATAGCCTATACTGTTCCAAAACTACAGGGCAAAAGCGGAGTAGGGAATGTTGAAGCGGCAATCGGCGAATACAGATATGAAGAATTGATGGAGCGATAATCAGTGAATACAGATATTTAAATTTGATAGAGCGGGATTATCCTTTTAGCATTTTATACAAAAAAAAACGAGAAACAGTCAATGTTACTTGATTATTTCCCGTTTTCACTTTACTGCAACCGTAGTTACAGCACCGCGCCAAATCTATTTTCCAGGTTAAAATATCAGAACCTGATCCGAGGATCTGATCCCTCAACTTCCAACGATTGCCAAGTGATTCCGAAGAACTCTTTTACATCCGCTTTCCGGTTGCTAAGCCGCTTTTTGTTGCCACAATCCGTAGACTGTAACTTTTTGTTTCAACTTAACTCCTGGCAACCTTTCAAAGATCAATTTGATGTTATAAAGATAGAATCATTTTTATCATATGCAAAAAATAATCCTTAAAAGAAATCAACAACTTTTCCACGAGGTTATCAACATATATTCAGCTCAATTTTTGGGACAAAAAAAAGCGAGAAGTTCATCAATTTGACTTGATGGCTTCCCGCCTTCATATTGTATCCACCGTAGTCGAAACAATATGCCAAATGTACTTTGGAGGGTTAAGCACCCAGGCAGTTTCCGGGGAATCTATCCGAGTATCTATATCCAATGACCAAGATATCCTAAGATTTCTTTTTCAATGAATAACCTGTTGGATTGTAGCTTTTTTGTATTCGGCGTCCGTAAACCCTGAACTTTTATTAGTTACTCTCCCGAGGTCAACCGCTCAAAGATCGATTTGATGTTGCTAAGATATATCCAAGGATCACTTTGACCAAAAAAAATTATGGAAAGAATTCCACAACTTATGCACGATTAAAATAACAGGATATTCACATTCTTTTTAGGGAATAAGCCATTTGTCAACATATTGTCCACATTTTTTTAAAAATTGGAATGATTTCCTGAAATTAATACAACAAGAATATCACTAAATGGGTATATAAGATTAGTTATCTGATTTAATAATAATATCATTCTTACTTTTTTTTAAACATAAACCTATGAAAAGAATATTAGTGCCAACGGATTTTACCGAACAATCCGAAAATGCCTTGGAGTTTGCATATCAAATTGCCAAAAAAATTAACGGTGAAATTGAATTGTTACATGTTTTAGATGTGCCGGAAGGAGATCAATATTCAGGAAGTTTAAGCACTGGAGGAGAACTTACCGGTGGAGGGCACCTGGACGATTTGTTTTTTGTAAAACTGCTTGAAAAAACAAAAGAGAGATTTCAAGATATTCTGGTCAGTCCGGAATATCAGGATGTTAAAATCATTGAAAGGATGAAGATTGGGTCCCCATACAAAAGTATTATTGAGGAAACCGAAAAAGGGAGTATTCATTTGATCGTCATGGGAACTTCTGGTGTAAATGACTGGGAAGAAGCCATAGTAGGATCAACCGCCGAAAGAGTCGTGCGAAAAGCCAAATGCCCTGTTATAACCATTCAGAATAAAGTAAATTTAAGTGATATTAAAAATATAGCATATGCATCCGATTTTCAATACAATCATGATGATCTGGTTGACCTTGTAAAGGAATTTGGAGTTACTTTAAATGCAAAAATACATTTGGTCAAAGTTAATACCCCCTCGAATTTTAAAAATGATAATGAAAATGAGGCGATCTTAAAATCATTTGCAGGAGAGAATAAGTTTTCAGATTATGAATTTCATATTTATAATCATGAAGAAGAGGAGGATGGGATAATATGTTTTGCGGAGAGTTATGGGATGAATATGATCGTAATGGCTACAGAAGGAAAAACGGGCTTTTCAAGACTTTTGGAAGGTAGTATTGCAGAGGATGTTGTAAATTATTCAAAGATTCCGGTTCTAACCTTTAAAACACAAAAAGCTTAAACATAAATTCCGATAACTGAAATATTAAAATAAATGGATACGTATTATACGGATCCATTTATTATTTTATTTTTCCAGACTGATAAATTCTGTAGTTTATATCTATAATGGAACAGATCAATAATAAGACAACTCCTGGTTGGCTTCATCTCCAGCTTTATGTGGGATCTCGGTATCAATATCATTAAGAATTTTCCTGATATACATGGATGTGATGGTCATGAAACTGCCAAAAACACTAGCCTGTAAGCCAATCAATATTACCAGTGTCATTATTCCATGATATGAATGCGTGAAAATGATGGTGGCAAAAGCTATCGCCAATACACCATTGAATATTAATATCCAGTAGTGGTTGAATAACCCACGTAGTCGATATCCATTGGATATTTGTAAGATTCCCATAAAGGATATCCATATGGCTGTTAATGACAAAAATATGCTTGATGTTATGCCTGAGAAAGATATGATTATTATGCCTATGATCAGATCTATGAATCCTTCGGTCAAGCGCCAGTTCCTGTCTCTGTCTTTGATCTTAAAAGATAATAAAGTCAGGGATATTCCACTTAGGATGATCAGTAATCCAAATATTTGGGAAAGGATTGGTAATACACTTATTGGAGCGGAGATTGTTATCAAACCAAAAACAAAGGTAATGAGTCCTTTGATTGTCAGTATCCACCAGTTTTTTAAAATAGCATTCATGTCAAATTATTAATATTTCAGGTTCGTTAAGTTTTGTTTTGGAAACTTATATTTAAAATATAGTTTCCTGTTTGTTATACGTATATTAAATCATTTTGGATGTGATATTTTTGAAATTTATTTTGAGGGAAATAGTACCTGATTAAATAGATGCAAATAATTACATGGTGAGAGTAATGAATAACCTGACATTAATCAAGTATCATTGGCTTTTGATACTGAAGTTAAAAACGAATAGAAAAAATTATAGTTCTTTAATTAGAGATTCAGCCTGGTCAATACTAGTCAGAATGGCAGTTTTAACATTTTTAACCTCTTTAAGAGACTGTTCCTGGATCTTTAGCATCTCCCCGGATGATATGAAATCAGAGGCTTCCGGATCTACATCCGACTGCTCGGGGATTTGAGTGATATTTCTCATCCAATCCATCATCGAGCTATGTGCATCCTCAAGAGATTGAAGTGATTCATTTATCTTCAGAAGTGTTTCCTCATCGGATATGTTCTCTTTCTTTTCTTTTAAGGTACTTTGTAATTTCATAATATTTCCCATAAGCGGCATAACCTCATCATGGATCTCAATGGCCTCATCAAAAACATTTTCAGATTCAAGGTAAATATTCTCCTTTGATTTCTGCTGATCACAGGATATGAAAAATATGACAAAAGCAATTGTTGTGGTAAAGAAAGTTCTCATAATGTCTGATCAATGTTTATACAAACGTAGTGAATTATTTTTTCCCCAGAATCTGAACAATAACTTTTCTTGATCGTGGCCTTGTGTCAAAATCAATAAAAATGATCTGTTGCCAGGTCCCCAGAATTAATTTTTGATGCTGAAATGGAATCACCAGTGAACTTCCGGTAAGGGTAGATCTTAAATGTGCTGCACCGTTATCATCTCCCCAGGTTTGATTATGATGGTAGGAGAAGCCATATGGTGCAATTTTATGATACATCTCCGCTACGTCATGGTGTACAAGTCCGGGTTCATATTCAACAGTACTTAATCCTGTCGTTGATCCTACTGCAAATAAGGTTACATTACCTTCTTTGAATTCACTATGATTTAAAATATCCTGGACCTTCTTTGTTATGTCAACCAATTGGGTATTCCCTTTTGTAGAAAACTCTATACTGTGCGTCTCGAGGTTAATCATATAAAATTTTGTTAAAACTTTTTGTCCATATTTACTTAGTGTTTGTAAACATGAAACTAAAATTATTAAATTACAATAAAATTGTTCAACTCGAAAATTTCCCAGCTATGTCCAAAAAATGTTTACGTTGTAAAGAACCGATCTTCGGAAGAATTGACAAGCGATTCTGCTCAGATTATTGCCGGAATCAATACCACAATAGCTTGAAAAGTTCAGAATCCATGTATTTTAGAAGAGTAAACTATATTTTACGTAGGAATAGAAGAATTCTTCTGGAGTCTTTTCACGAAGGGCAAGAACTTGTATGCTATCAAAATCTTTTAAACAGGGGATTTGATTACACCTATATTACCAACTATCATATTAACGACAATGGTTCCGCTTCTTACTATTGTTATGATATCGGGTATACTTATTTTTCATATCAGAAAATACATTTATTGAAAAGGGATATTGAATCAAATCTGATGGAATGAAATTAAAAGCAGCACTTATATACGAATAGGATTTCTGAATCAGCTACCGGCAGTATTTATCAAGAAAGGTTTTTGCTTTTTGCATGCCAAGGTTATGTGCCGAATTCATATCCCTGCATGCATTTTCAATATCCTTCTTCAGATAATAAGCTACCGACCGGTTGTAGTATATGTCGGGTTGTTGTGGATTTATCTGAATGGCTTCAGAGTAATACTCAATACTTAAATCATAATTATTGATTTGAAAAAATGCATTACCCATATTATACCATATTTGATAGTTGTTAATATCCAGACTCAAAGCTGATTTGAAGTCACTGATGGCATTTTCTATCTGTTCAATTTTTTTATATATCATACCTCTTTCAAGAAAGTATTCGGCATTCCCTGGATCCAGCTGAATCGCAGAACTATAATCATCGATTGCCGATTCATAGTTCCCTGCTAGATAATACTGATACGCTCTTTGGGCATATGCCATCGGAAAGTCTTCATTTTTTTCAATTAACTCATCCAGTTGATTGATCTGTTGGATTGATGAATCAGATTTACAAAGGGATAGATTTAATGAAGCCACGCTATTATAGGGATTAATGGACAAGGAACGTTCAAATAATATCCTGGCCGAATCTATTTTGCCATTCGCCATATAATTCAAACCCGCATTAGTAAGGATATTATCATCCATGGGATTGATTTCTATAGCCCTGGTAAAATAAGCAGAGGACTGTTCATATAAATTTAACTGGTAGTAACTGAGTCCTAAATAATTATAAATATCCGCATTTTTATCATTCATTGAAATAATAGAATTAAATCCGGTATTGGCATCATTTTGACCATATTTCAAACCCCTAAAAAAAATAGCCTGAGTTTCTCCCGCAGGGAGTCTTAGTAAATGTTCAAGATCACTTGCAGCCTTGCTGTATTTGCCGGTCTTATAATAAACCAATGCCCTGTTAAACAGGGCTTCATTAAAATCAGGCTTGATGCTTAATGAGAGAATATAGTTTTGCAGGGCTTTTTCGAACTCCTTTAGTTGCTCATATGATAAACCATTAAAATAATAGGCCAGATAATCGTATGGATCCAGGGATATGGTTTTTTCTAGTTCAACAATAGCCTTTTCAAATTGCCTTTGATAATGATATGTTAATCCTTTTTCATAATGTTCCCTGGCAAGATTTGATGCCCTAAGCCGCGTTAATGTTGTATCCTGTGCCCTGGTATTAAGGGAACAAATGATAAAAAGACCCGCCAGACAAAACAATTTATAAAACATTTTTAAACACCTTTGTCTTTTATCAATGGGAAATATATTGATTTTGGAATTTAAAAGACATTTTATCCCATTCTATATTTTACGAAATACGAAGCTATTTGGTAGCATCTGTTTACTGATATTTGCATTTATTACATTCTTGCCTATCATATCATACAGTGCAAATATATCTGGCGTGGTATTCAGTAGTTCAGGGAAAGCACTTCCATTTGCAACAATATACGTTAAAGAAACAAACTTCGGAACAACCACAAACCTGGAAGGGAAATATGAGTTTTCTCTGGATCCCGGGAAATATACCCTCATTTTCCAATATCTGGGTTACGGTACAGAATACCAGGAATTGACAGTAGAAAATGAAGATATTTTTTTGGAAGTAGAATTAAAGGAACAATCCTACGTGCTTCCGGACCTTACCTATGTTTCCGGGGAAGATCCGGCATATGCCATAATGAGGAAGGTGATAGCCAGAAGCAAATATCACCTGTATCAGCTGGAATCTTACTCTACCACAGTTTATGTGAAGGGATCGGGAAGGATTGTGAAAGTTCCTTTTCTATTCCGGAAAAGACTTGAAAAGGAAGGCATTGACTCTACCAAAGTTTTTACGGTTGAATCTATTACCGAGTTAAAATATGAGATCCCAAATACTTATACCGAGAAGGTAATTTCTATAAATACCAACATCGATGACAATACACCATCACCAATGCCTTTTGTAAAAGCGAGCTTTTATGAAGCAAAGGTAGGGGAGGCGCTTTCTCCCCTTGCTCCAAATGCATTCGCACATTACAGGTACAGGTATGATGGAGCCTTTTCTGAAAATAATTATACCATATTTAAGATATATGTTCGACCACGGGTAAAGGGAGATCATGTATTTGAAGGTTATCTTTATATCATTGAAGATCTCTGGGCCATACATAGTTTAAACCTTGAAACATATGTCCAGGGTTTCAAAGTAAAAATCGATCAGATCTATATACCGATCCTGACACAGGTATGGATGCCAGTAACATTAAAATTTGATGTGACAGGATCATTTATGGGTTTTAAATTCGAGTTCAATTACGCGGCAGTTAATAATGACTATGAGGTAAAATTAAATAAGGAGTATGTATCGGAAGTTGATACCACAACTGAAGGATTAATGAGTGATAATATTTCCGGAACAGAAATTACAGATTCCCTTGAAATCATTGATTTCTCAAAAGACATATCAAAGAAAGAGATGAGGCGACAGATGCGTGCGTATGAAAAAGAGGCGCTAAAGGCAGAAGAAAACCAGGATGTAGTTATTAATGAAAGTATGGAAATAGATTCGCTGGCCTATAAAAAAGATTCAGCATACTGGGCAACTATCCGGCCCATTCCTCTGACCTCATTAGAAATTAAGAACTATGAAGCAAAGGATAGTTTAATGGTAATACGGAAGGAAGAAGAAAAAAAGGATTCGATAAGATATGAAAGAAATAAAAAATTCAGGTTTGAACACATTTTCATAGGTAATAATTACTATCTGTCTGATAAAAGTACCCTGATCTGGCATCCTTTGTGGAATAAATTAAGCTATAATACGGTTGAGGGTGTTAACATTCACGCAGATCTGGATTACAGGTTAAAAATTGACAGCCTGAAAAGCATAACCATTGGTACAAAGGTCAGGTATGCTTTCTCTTCAAAACGCTGGAATAGTATTTTATTTACCCGTTTGGATTTCAAAAAGCACCTGCAAGAAGGAAACTTGATCCTTACGGGAGGAAGATATATTTCACAGATAAATACCGATAATCCAATTCCATTCTGGTGGAATATGACATATACTCTTTTTCTGAGGGAAAACTATATGAAACTTTTCGAAAGAGAATTTTTAGATGTGAAATTAAAATGGCCTTTTGCAAGTAATTTTATAGGAGATCTTTCCATCGAACTGGCTGAAAAAAGATCCCTTGAAAATAACAGTGATTTCTCTTTTTTCAATCGGGAAGCCGAATTTACACCAAATAATCCTCACAACATTATCCTAGGAGATACCCGTTTCGATCCATACCGTATCTTTTCTGCAGGATTGTCTTTTGATTATATGCCCTTTTTAAAATACAAAATTAGAAATGGACGAAAAAGCATAATTAAAGGCAGTTCGCCAGTATTTAGCCTTGGATACAAATATGGAAAAGCAATCGAGGGAGGTGATTTCAATTTTAACCACTTATTAGTAAAAATAAAATATGGTAATCGCTTTGGCGTTGGAAACCGGTATGACCTGGTTTTGGGAGCAGGAAAAATGTTTACCAACGGTGTATTGAATTTCCCGGAATTTATGCATTTTATGGGGAACCAAACCATTTTAATAACGGGTGAAATCTTTCAGTCATTCAGGATGCTGCCATATTACTACCACAGTACAAATGACTATTATCTGGAAGCTCATGGCTTTTACCAGTTCAGAAAACTACTTTTAACCCAGATAGTGTACACCCGATATGCGGGATGGAGGGAAGATCTTTACATAAACTATTTATATTCGAACTCCATTCAGAATTACTATGAGATTGGATATGCCATTGACAATATCTTCAGGTTTTTAAGACTTGAGGTCATGGGGCAATTCACCGGTACAAAATATGAGGGAATAGGGTTTCGAATTGGAATATCCAAGAATTTAGCACTCGAATAACTAGGCCATAGAAGGTAATCTCATTATGAATTCAGACCCTTTATCCGGTTCCGATTTTAATTGTATAGTTCCATCCAGCTTACTAACCATTTCCTTCACAATATACAGTCCCAAGCCAGATCCTGATGACTTTTCTGAGGCTCTGAAGAACATGTCATATACCTTATCCTGAATATCAGGATCTATTCCTTCTCCGTTGTCTTCTACAGAAATAAGCAGGCAATTACCATCTTCATTGGCCTTTACTTTAATATAAGGACTTTTCTGGTTGAAATTCTGGTATTTCACTGCATTGAAGATCAGGTTTTTAAGAATTACACTAACCCTCTTTTCATCAGAATTGAAGGTCAAACCTTTATCAACCTCAACTTTGAAATCTATTTTATCGACATTTTCCAGATAAAACAGGTCATTATATATTTCACCTATCATTTTTTCAATGTCGATTTCTTCCTTAACCAATCCAACCCTGACGTTCCGGGAATAATCTATGATATCTCCAATAAAGTTCTCCAGTCCTTTTATTCTTTCCATCATCATTTTGAGACACATCTCAACTTCAGACTTGTCGTCACTGATTTCGGCAAGATGAATCAGACCCTGTATTGACAATAAAGGAGCCTTCAGGTCATGAGAAGTAATATATACAAACCTGTCCAATTCCGCATTGGCCTTTTCAAGAAGATCTTTCTGCCTGAGAATTTTTTCTTCAGCGGTTTTTCTTTTAGATACGTTTATAATGGATCCTACCATCCGTATGGGTTTGCCTTCATTGTTAAATATGGCCTTTCCCGAATCATAGAACCATTCGTATTTGCCATTTTTCTTTCTTATCCGGTATTCAAGTTCAAACGGTTCCTGGTTTTTTAAATGGTTCTCAACAGATTGTTTAACATTTTCAACGTCATCTGGATGGACCATGGAATAAATGGTTTCAATATCTGCATTGTCAAATTCAGAGGAGTTGTGTCCCAGCATCTCTTTCCATTTTGGACCATGGTATATTTTATTACTTTCCAGGTCCCAATCCCATAATCCTGCATTGGTTCCCAGCATCGCCAGTTTATATCGCTGTTGACTTCTTCTCAGGTCTCTCGTCAGTTTATTTAGTTTTATCTGTCTGGATATCAGGTTCTTTTCAGAGAGGTAGTATGTCTTGGTCATAAAATAGGATATATAAACAATGCCTACAAGACTGAAAACAAAATTTATGGTTGACATTAATCGAAGCCCGCTGGAAGATAGATTTACCTGCGGAAAAATAGAAAAGTTAGTATAGGCATCCAGAAAATAAAGCAAGAGGCTTAAACAGGAGAATGCTATACTGAAATACCGGCCATTATATCCGTTAATCTCAAATGCAAGAAGGACGAGGGGGAGATACAACAGATAGGTTTCAGTATTCTTGAGATTATTTGATCCAAACAGATAGACAGATATCAGGACGGTATACAGGAGAATTATTTTTGCTATTTCAAATTTCCCGATTCGATTGGCATAATAGGTAGTGGAAAACAGTAAAATATTAATTATGTATACTACTATTATTATGTTGGCTCCTGTAAAAAGATCTATAAAGAGGTATATAATATTAAATAGCAGGGAAAGCACACTTAATTCACCAACCAGCAGTCTCCTCCTATAATCTCCAAGCAGGGGGTCTTTTGATTGATTGCCAAGAATCAGGCTGTGTTCTAATGATGGTTTTTCCGTCTTCACTGGATTGAACTTTCGTTCATTTAACCCTGGAGTATGATTCTAAAATTTTAGTCTTATTGATCAAAGTTATCAGTTAGCCATTAATTTTATGAATAATCACTGAATAAATTTTAATTATTGATTTATTTTGCCTTTCGCATATAAATAATCTGATGGCTGATATTGTTGATAATAAAGATCGTACAGATAAAAAGAGTCTAAATTTTATTGAATCGATCGTAGAGCGTGATATTAAAGATTATCCTGAAAATAAATCAATACTTACCCGGTTCCCGCCTGAACCGAACGGATATTTACATATAGGACATGCGAAGTCAATATGCCTGAACTTCGGGTTAGCTGAAGCCTACGGTGGAAAATGTAATCTTAGGTTTGATGATACAAATCCGGAAACGGAGGAAACTGAATATGTTGATTCCATTAAAGAGGATATAAGATGGTTGGGTTTTGATTGGGAAAATCGTGAATACTATGCCTCGGATTATTTCGACAGATTATACGATTTTGCCATTCTATTGATTAAAAAGGGGTTTGCTTATATTGATGACCAAAGTGCTGAGGAAGTAAGCGCTACAAGGGGCACCCCTACAAAACCCGGTATTGAAAGTCCTTACCGGGGACGGCCTGTTGGGGAAAACCTTGATCTTTTCGAGCGAATGAAAAACGGGGAATTTCCCAATGGATCGAAATTGCTCAGGGCAAAAATTGATATGAGTTCTCCCAACATGTGGCTCAGGGATCCTGCCTTATACCGTATAAAGAAGGTGTCACATCATAGAACCGGGGATGCCTGGTGTATCTATCCAATGTATGACTTCGCACATGGTCAATCGGATTATATCGAAGGTATAACACATTCGATCTGTACTCTCGAATTTGAGGTCCACAGGCCGTTATACGATTGGTTACTGGATCATATTGCGGAAGGTCCCAGGCCGCATCAGTACGAATTTGCGAGGCTGAACCTGAATTATACAGTGATGAGCAAAAGGAGACTTCTGGAACTGGTAAACGGGAAGTATGTCAATGGATGGGATGATCCGCGTATGCCTACTATTTCAGCTATGAGAAGGAGAGGTTATACACCTGTTTCCATAAGAAACTTTTCAGAAAGGGTAGGTGTCGCTAAGCGGGACAATATTATTGATGTGGCTTTTCTTGAACACGCCGTCCGGGAAGATTTGAATAAAATTGCTCAAAGAAGAATGGCAGTCCTAGACCCGGTGAAGTTAGTTATTGTAAATTATACGGAAGGCAAAGTAGAATCGCTAAAAGCCAGGAACAATCCTGAAAACGAAGAGGATGGATTCAGGGAAGTACCTTTCGGGCGTGAATTATATATTGAAAGGGAAGATTTTATGGAAGATCCTCCAAAGAAATTCTTCAGGCTTGTCCCGGGAGGTGAGGTCAGGCTGAAATATGCATACATAATCAAATGTGAAGAAGTGGTTAAAAATCCCGAAACTGGGGAAATTATTGAGATAAGATGTTCATATGATCCTGATACGAAAAGCGGGATGACAGGAAGCCAGCGAAAAGTGAAAGGAACGATACATTGGGTTTCGATAGATCAATCCATTAAAACAGAAGTCCGGTTATATGATCGTTTGTTTATAGATGAAGACCCGGCAGGGAAAAAGGACGGAACAGATTTTAAAGATTATCTGAATCCGAATTCCTTGAAAATATTAAAGGATGTGCCTGTCGAACCCAGTATTATAGGGGCAAAACCACTAAATAAATTCCAATTTGAGCGCAAGGGGTATTTCTGTCTGGATCCGGATTCATCTTCGGATAAATTGATATTCAACAGAACCGTAACCTTACGGGATACCTGGGCGAAGAAAAAGTAATGCTTCGCATTTCGAACCGCCATCCCAAGCTGGTTCTCATCCAGTCAGTAATTACTACTAATAATAAAAATAAAAAAGGCTACTTGGTATAAGTAACCTTTCTGATGTCGGGATGACTGGATTCGAACCAGCGGCCTCGTCGTCCCGAACGACGCGCGCTACCGGGCTGCGCTACATCCCGTAAAGGACCTTAAAAATTCACTTCAGGTGCTGTCTGAGCTCCCTCTGTGGCTTGGAATTGGGCTTTTGATTCAAACCCGAATATGCCAGCCATTATATTGGTTGGAAAGCTCCTGATTTTAGTATTGTATTTTTGAACTGAACTGTTAAACCTGTCCCTGGCTACTGCGATCCTGTTTTCAGTACCCTCAAGTTGAGCCTGTAGTTCGAGGAAATTCTGGTTACTTTTTATATCAGGATATCGCTCTACGGTCACAAGAAGTCGGGATAAAGCAGAGCTTAATTCTCCCTGGGCGGCTTGAAACTGCTGCAACATTGCAGGATTTATGTTTTCAGGATCTATCTGAATGCTTGAGGCTTTTGCGCGGGCTTCCGTAACACCCACAAGTACCTCTCTTTCCTGATCAGCAAATCCTTTAACCGTATTTACAAGATTTGGGATGAGATCAGACCTTCTCTGGTATTGAGTCTGGACATTAGCCCAGGCGGTCTTAACTTCCTCATCCATAGCAACCATAGTATTATATGAACCCTTAAATGCATTATAAAGAATAATGACCAATAGGATAATGACAGCAATAATGATCCAGGATTTTTTCATAATGATTATTTCAATTTAGTATATGCAAAACTATAATATAAGCTTGAAAAATTGGTTTTAATTCGTTAAAACTATTTAATAATAATGATTATTCATATTATAGGACTAATTTTAAAAAAAGATTAAATACTGTGGATTTAAAAAATTATTTGTCGTTGAAATTCCTGATTATACTAATTCCTCTTTCTTTTCTTCTAATACTACAAAACCCTGTTTCAGGACAAAACCTGGTAAATGTACCACAAATTTCCGGGTATGTAACCGACCAGACCGGCACCTTAAACGGACAGGAGGTTCAGACACTGGAAAATAAACTTCAGAATCTGCAGGAAGTAAAAGGAAGCCAGATTATAGTCCTGGTAATCCCATCCACTTATCCGGAGGAAATAGAACAATTTGGGATTCGAGTGGCGGATACATTGAAAATAGGAAGAGAGGGAATAGATGATGGAGTTATTCTGATCGTGGCTAAAGAGGATCGTAGGGTCAGGATAGAAGTTGGATACGGATTGGAGGGTGCCGTTCCTGATGCGTATGCTAAAAGAATTATTGAGCAGATAATAATTCCTGATTTCAGGGATGGTCAATATTACTCAGGTATTACCCATGGTGTTGATGCTATTATATCACTAATAGAAGGAGAGGAACTTCCGTTGCCGGAATCAGGCAGTGGTTATGAAAGCTCAGAAAAACAACTCCCGGTATTCTTCATTTTTATTTTAATAATGGTCGTTGGGCTGCCGATTCTCAAAGCTATAATAGGCAATAAAGCTAAAACGAAAACAGGGAAAGCAATTATTTTCTTTATAGCATTCGGATTAGGATGGTTGATTGCAAATTTCTTTATTGGGATGATCCTGGGTGTTTTCTTAACATTCTTTATGAGTATACCTTCCGGTGGACCCAGAGGAGGTTCAAGGGGAGGAGGTTTCATCGGCCCGCTTGGCGGGTTTGGCGGAGGTGGAAGCAGTTTCGGTGGATCTGGATTTGGCGGAGGATTTGGCGGAGGCATGGGAGGTGGTTTTGGTGGAGGTGGAGCATCCGGAGGATGGTAATTAATTAATTAAAATTCTATGGGAAAGCGATTTAAATTCTCGGAAGAGCAAAAGCAACAAATTGAAAAGGCAGTACAGAACCTTGAGGCTAAAACTAGCGGTGAGATGGTACCATATATTGTGCCTGATAGTGACAATTATGTTGAAGGGACTTTGTACACCATAATTTCCTTCCTGATAATTGGCATCGTCATGATTATGGGTGCCTCTCTGGTTTGGTTGCTTCCTGCAGGTATTACAATAATTGAAATCCTTATTTTTCTGATCTTCATGATGTTTTTAGGATTTCTTATGTCATTTGTTTTTCCTTCAATCAGAATACAAATGGTGAGCAGTAATACTGTGGAAAGACGGGTTATGCAACGGGCTGAAACAGCTTTTTTACAACGTGAGATCTTTAATACCGGTAAAAGGATAGGAATTCTGTTATTTATAAGTGAATTGGAAAGAAAGGTTATCATCCTGGCTGATTCAGGAATTAGTAAACTTGTGCCAGGCGAAGATTGGCAGAAGATCGTTGACGATCTCATAAAACATATAAAAAATAAAAAAACAGCTGATGGCATTGTTAATGCCATCGATCAATGTTCTGAGTTACTCGTTAAGAATGGTATTGAGAATGATGAAGCAGCAGGGAACCAACTCCCTGATGGATTGATTGAGGCAGACTAAAAAGATCTTTAGTTATTTCTTGGCTACGGTATGGAGGTATAATTATAATGATTCAAGGTATTCTGTCAGCTTGAGAACATCCATTTCCGAGTCAAATTTTATATTATTGGATTTCAGATAAGATTTAATTTCTTCCTTGTTTTTTGGAAACAGTTTACAAATATTCTTCTTATTAAGTAAATCAAAATCGCCATCAGGCATTAGAATATAAAACACTTTAGTTCTTCTGAATATCAAATCCGCATCAGCTGTTAATTTATGAACACCACCAGATGCCGTAATGGAACTATAACTTCTATTTGAACCAGCTGAGCTGGCAGATCCGACTCCATCCTTTTTTATATAATCCTTGAATTCAATAGCCTCCTTTAAGCCTATAACTGGATGTCCACTTTTTATTTGCTGGATATATCCGTCATCATAAAAGAAAGTATCCTCAGCAATTATCACTGACTTTAAGTCTTTTTTATCGACTATCGTCATTGTGTCAGTATTATTAAGAAACTCAATCTCTCCGTTCAGATAATGATAATTTAACCTTATGCCCAGGTAAGTCTTTTCGTTGAACACGACTTTCCCTGTTATAAATTCCGGGTAAAGGTATCTTTCAGAAGGGGAGACGTAATCGAGAAGCGTGGTGCCTTTTTTTACAATTATAGCTTCGTCGTCCTGACCGTATATAATTAAGCTATGCAGTATGAACAATAGAAAAATGAATATTTTCCTCATTTTTGACGAAAAACGATTTGGTATATGAAAGTTACATGAAAGTCAAATTTCTATGAAGGAAAATTTTGTTTTTTTGCCACATTAAATAGGATTGATAGTCGATATCTTCAAATGGGTCAATTATAAGAATTTAGATCCTTAATCGAAGCACATAATCTTTTTCATTCAATATGATAGAATTTATAAATATAGAAGAATCAACTTTTCTCTTCAGTGGTTATTTTATTAGGGTTATAATTATAACCTTTTCTACTGGGGATCTAATCTATCATTTTCTCTATTATATGTGTATTCTCGTCCCTGATTAAACCTTCGTAATCCTTTTTCTTCATCTGAGGCAGATTTATTTAAATAAGCAGCCATTGGAAAGACACTATCAAGATCTGTTGTATTTGCCTCTGCTTTTACATAATCTGGGTGAGCCCTGACCCTAAGAATATCAACGTAATTTAAATTTGGGAACATTTTTAGATAATTGGCTATGACATACGGTAGTGGGCGTGGCCCTCCTGTTCTTTGGGTGGCTTGTACAGGGAAACCATGTGGG
>JAHEGY010000018.1 GCA_024644875.1 Cyclobacteriaceae bacterium | reverse complement strand
ATCCTTCTATGCCGGCGCCAACCAGGTAATCAAATTCTTTACCTGCATAGCGCAGGACATGCATTATAATAGAAGTAATGGTGGTTTTTCCATGCGAACCTGCAATCACTACTCTTTTTGCATTTTTAGAAGATTCATATACGAAATCCGGAAAGGAATATATTCGAATGCCGAGGTCGATGGCTCTTTTTAATTCTGGATTATCGATCCTGGCATGCATTCCAAGGATAACTGCTTTAGTTCTTATGGTTATCTTCTCTGGATGCCAACCCAGTTCCAAAGGCAATAATCCATTCTCCGATAACCTTGATCTGGACGGCTCAAAAATATCATCATCTGATCCTGTTATATAATATCCTGTCTGATGCAATGCAATGGCCAGATTATGCATAGCACTTCCGCCGATTGCAATAAAATGGATGTGTTGGTCAGGGTTGATCATATTATGGTTTCAAATTTATAATAATCTAATGATGGGCCAAAGGGACTTAATTAAAATGATGTTAATAAATTGTTAAAAAGTAATTTTTATTTGTTGATAATACCATGGCGGGTTGTGGATAAAAATACCAAAACTTATTCAGAATTTCTTTTTTATACCTGGCTGGATGACTTACATTTGTTAACACAAAATTCAGTTTTCATAGGGGTTAATGGAGTCAGATAAATCATCAAAAATTCGAATAGGACCGAGGGGAAGGTCAATTGCTAACCTGGACCTAAGTGCCCATCTGGGAAAGTTGCCACCGCAAGCACCAGAGCTGGAAGAGGCTATTTTAGGGGCGCTTATGCTTGAAAAGGACGCCCTGTCTCAGGTTATTGAAATTTTAAAACCTGAGATATTTTACAAAGATGCCCACAGCGAGATCTATGAGGTAATAAGGGAATTATTTGAGGATTCTGAACCTGTGGATATATTGACCGTAACGAACCGTTTGAGGAAAAAGGGGAAACTTGAATTTGTGGGAGGTGCCTATTATATTACCAGCCTGACCTCGAAAGTAAATTCTTCAGCGAACATTGAATATCATGCCAGGCTAATAATAGAAATGGCCATAAAGCGTGCACTGATACAGATCTCATCTGAGATACAGAAAGATGCCTATGAAGATTCAACGGATGTTTTCGAGTTGCTTGACAAAACAGAGCAGTCACTTTTTGATGTCTCTGAAACCAATATACGAAAGAATTTTGATAGCATGCGTTCCTTGATGAATGATGCAATCAAGGAACTGGAAGTAAAAAAGAATCAGAAGGATGGCCTTACCGGAATACCATCAGGGTTTACGGCCCTGGACAGATTAACATCCGGATGGCAAAAATCCGACCTTATCATTATTGCCGCCCGACCGGGAATGGGTAAAACTGCTCTTGTGGTATCAGCATTAAGAAATGCAGCGGTTGATTTTAATCGCCCTTGTGCAATTTTTTCTCTTGAGATGTCTTCCATACAGCTGGTGAACAGGTTAATATCTGCTGAAGCTGAACTGGAAGGAGATAAGATCAAAAAGGGAAATCTTGAAGACTATGAATGGGAACAATTGGTATATAAGACTTCTAAGTTGACAGAGGCTCCTATTTATATTGACGATACACCGGCCTTGACCATCCTCGAATTGAGGGCGAAAGCCAGACGACTGGTGGCTCAACATGGTGTTGAGTTGATAATCGTGGATTATCTTCAGTTGATGTCAGGTGATAAATCCAAAACCTCATCGAGTGGCAACAGGGAACAGGAAATAGCCTCAATTTCACGGGCCTTAAAAAATATTGCCAAAGAATTGAATATCCCTGTTATTGCTATTTCACAGCTGAGCCGTGCGGTTGAAACCAGGGGAGGAGATAAACGACCCCAACTATCTGACCTCAGGGAATCGGGTTCCATAGAACAGGATGCTGACATGGTCCTCTTTTTATACCGGCCAGAGTACTATAAAATTACAGAAGATGAAAATGGCCAGAGTACAAAGGGTATTGGTGAAATAAATATTGCGAAACACCGAAATGGTTCCCTCGGTACTGTGAAACTTAAATTTATTGGCCACCTGACGAAATTTGATGACCTTGAGGAGAGTTATGAAGGCTTTGGTACTCCCGGCGCTGCAGATGGCGGGGATCAGGGCAATGGGTATTTTACTTTCAGAAGCCGGATCAATAGCAGTGATGAAAACAAAAAGAAAGACAGAGGGGATTCAAAGGCCCCTTTTTAAAAATCTGAGATCTTCTTAAGTCCAGCTGTGGCTTCAGTCTTTATACTGTTCTGATACGAGTCACCCTTATATTTTAAGGCAAGTTTATAATACTTCCTGGCCTTTGTATATGATCCTTTCTTTGAGTAAATATGTCCCAGGTTTAAAGTCGCATTTCCCCAGAAATAGAATTCTTCAGAGCCTGCTATTTTTAATACTTTCTTATAAAAACCGATAGCTTGTTCATATTCTGTAAGTGACTGGTAATTTCTTGCATAACGGTAATAAAATTCACATATATCCTCGGTTTTACTGTAATTCGAACTATTTCCAGTTTTCAGGATCTCAAGGGATTTTTCAAAATATCCTCCATCAAACAGCAGTCTTGAAATAAAAAGTGTACTATCCGGAACATAATTCTCTGTTATTCTGTTGTAAGCATATCTGTCAGCCCCGGTTTCCATACTTCCTTCTGACAGTACCTTAAGCCTGAAGTTTTCATGATCACCATCAGGCAGGCTAAAAAGGAATGATAGATTGTATAGTTTATAATTCGAATCTTTAATATAATGCTTTGCATCTGGCTTAGTAAGGTAAAGATTGTATAAATATGAGGCCTTGTTAAAGTTTAACTCCTTGATATACGATTCAGCCCGGTAGTAATTAATTGAGGGGATTTGTAAGTAGGATCTGCCAAAGCTGAGACAATTATCAAAATAAACAATGGCCTCTTTATTATTTCTATTTTTAATTGCAGAAAGCCCTATCAAGTAATTGAACAACAGGCTTTTATTAAATAATTGTTTTTGAGATTTTAATTGTAAAACTGCCTCACCCGGATGGTCACCATAGAAAGATTCACCTAGAGCATAAATCAATAGTCCTTCACGCATGTAAACAGATTTGGTCTCAGACAATTCTTTCAGATAATTCATGCCCATGGTAAAATCAGGATCTATTTGAAACATATTTAAAATCCAATCATGCTGATCGGGGAAAAGTGACAGAATAATATTCAATAATCCCGATATTTTTAAAGTATAGATATGTCCGGGATACTTCTCTTCAAATGACCTGATATTTCGAAATGCCTGTATGAGATTGAATGCCCCGGAAAGCTTTTCACCATATTTTATCCTTAAAAGTCCCCGATGTACCTTGATTTCGATTTTAAGATAATTGACAAACGGGTCGTTGTTATTCAGATCACCCAGAATCTGGTTATATGCTTTTTCAATCCTGTTGAGAGACTTGTATTTTTCAGGGTTATGTACCAGGAGAAGATCTAATGTATTTTGCAGGTTAAGTATATAGATTCGAAAGACTTTATCATCACTGGATTCATAGGTGTCTTTAGAAAGCGTTGGAATTCCATTTCTAAAATCCAGATCCAATACTTTTTGATAAGCGTAAACCAGCTCTTTATTATAGGATTGGCTAAATACAGGAATCAAGGAAAAAAACAAAAGCGGACAACACAAAAGTAATGCCCGCTTTGTAAATATCTTGATCAAGCTTTTTCAGGTGCTTTATTTAGTTTTCTTTTTTGCCCGGCTGGTAGTAGCTCTGGTTCTCTTTTTCTTTTCCGGTTCTTCAACTACATCTTCAACGTCAGCCAAAATACGTCCACAATGTTCGCAGACTATTAATTTTTTCCTTTCACGTACCTCTGCTTGCCTTTGGGGAGGAGCTATATTAAAACAACCGCCACAAGCTCCTCTTTTAATGGATACCACTGCCAGGTTATTTTTGGCATTATTCCGGATCTTAGTATAGGACTTAAGAAGCCTCTCCTCAATATTCTTTGTAGCTTTTTCCCGAAGCTTCATTAGCTTCTGCTCTTCTTCTTCACTTTCTGCTACAATAACTTCCAGCTCTGCTTTTTTACTGGCCAGGTCTTTGTTCCTCTCATCGAGTAATGCTTTGGTTTCTTCAATGAGCTCTTCAATATTCTTTATTGATTCGTAAGATTCGTTGATCTTTTTATCTGAAATCTGAATTTCAAGTTGCTGAAGCTCAATTTCCTTTGTTATCGCATCATACTCCCTGTTATTCCGAACATTCATTTGTTGTTCTTCATATTTAGCGATCAGTTGCTCAGCATTCTTCTTGGCATTTCTTTTTTCTTCAATCCCGGTTTCGATGGCTTCAGTCTCTTTTACATAATTAGCGATACGCGTTTCATACCCTATTATTTCGTCTTCGAGATCCTGTACTTCGTCGGGAAGAGCCCCTCTGATTTTCGTTAATTCGTTTAGCTGTGAATCTAAAGATTGAAGTTTTACAAGTGCTTCTAACTTCTGGGCTACCGTACTTTCCATGTATATTTAAATATATTTTATTGGATTAGTGTTTACCTCTGATAATTGGAGTGCAATGTTACTAAATTTTTTCTTTAATAACTCAAAAATCAATTCTTTTGTAAACACTTCGCTTTCGTAATGTCCGATATCAGCAATCAATATTTTTCCCTCCGCATCAAAATACTCATGATACTTAATATCAGCGCTTATAAATGCATCTGCACCTGCATTTTTTGCTGCTTTAATCAGGAAAGAACCAGATCCACCACAAACAGCAACTTTTTTGATCATCCTGGTTTGAATGGGTGTATATTTAACTTGTTCGAGATAAAATTTCTGTTTAAGTAAAAGAAGGAATTCTTTTATATTCAAAGGAGTTTCCAGATGTCCGATCATACCACTTCCAACATCTTTGGACTTGTTTTCTATTTTGTGAATATAATAGGCTACTTCTTCATAAGGATGTGACGCTCTTAATGATTCCAGAACCTTTGGACCTAAATATTGCGGATAAATTAATTCTACACGTTCTTCCTCCACCTCTTCAATTTCATTTCTTTCACCGATATGAGGATTCGCATTTTCATTAGGCTTAAAACGGCCGGTGCCACCTATTCTAAAACTGCAATGATCATATTCACCTATTACACCTGCACCTGCATCATGCATAGCATTGAGCACATCCATAACATTTTCTTTAGGAACGAAGGTTACCAATTTAAACAGGCCGGAGGCTTTTGGATTCAAAATCCTGACATTAGATAACCCTAATTTATCAGCAATTTTCTTATTGACTCCATTCTTTACATTATCAAGGTTGGTATGAATTGCATAAAGCGCAATATCATTCTTAATGGCTTTTATTATAACTCTTTCAACATAATTGGAACCAGTTATTTTTTTTAATCCTCTAAAAATGATTGGATGATGGGATATGACCATATTAAAGCCCAACCTGAGCGCTTCATCAATTACGTCTTCAGTAGTATCAAGACTAATTAGCACTCCTTTAAGTTCCTGGCTTTTATTTCCAGTTAGCAGGCCTGCATTGTCATATTCTTCCTGAAGCGAGAGCGGGGCTGTCTGCTCAAGATATTCCGTTATGTCGCTGATGCGTACCATTGTTTTTAAATTATTTGAATGTATTTATTCTAATCAAATCTAAGAAATAAGCGATTAATTATTTATTACAAATAAAAGTTTTGAATTTTTTATAATTATATTCGTTTTTAATTGTATTCTTTCGATATTTACCTTAGATTGTGAATAGTTAATCTCGGTTTACATATATTATAAACTTGGCTGATCTGATTGTGATTGTGATCGGAATTTACGTAACATATCAGATCTGGGAGTGGCCGGTTAAAAGCAAAAAAAAGGAATGTTCCTTAAATTTTGCAATTATTAGAATTGTATTTATAAGTTATTTTATTGGATTTAATTTATAATTAAACTCGTTTTTTGTATTTTTGTATTGTACCAACGATTAACATCCAGGTATATAATTAAAGCACTACAGTTAAGATGACCAAAGGGTTTATATATATCAAAATTTTCTTAAAAATGAAAATTACCGTGGGGGAGGTAATTTCATTTGTCTCACTTGCATTACAATTTAATTCAAACCTCAGATGACAGAAAAGGATTCATTGTATGATATATTAAACACTTATCTTCAGTCGGATTCGGATAAAAAGGCTATCAAAAAGAAGATCAAAAAAAGAGAGCTCATTGAGCAATTAATCAAGATAAAAAACCAATATGATGAACAGCAGTCACTTTTTAAAGTAATTGAACATCAGTTACAGGAATTACTTAAGACTGTCAGCGGGCTGAAGCAAAAAGAGCCAACAGAAGAACAGGAAAAGCAGGAGACAAGTATAAATGAGAAGATCTTGCGTAAGTCTCTGGATGTTCTAGAAAAAAACAACAGGATCAGCCGTGAAATATTAGCGATTGGCGAGCATTATAAGGTTGATATTTATAAACTGAACTGGAAGAAAGCCTACTTAAGGTATTTTTATGTTCAGCTGTCCAAGAAAATGAAAAAATCCGGATTTTCAGACTACAAGCTCAACTGGGATAGAATTAATAAATTAATAAAACACCAAGGAAAACCAATCGAACAGTATAAAGACAACAATATTTCTCCTAAGAAAATATTCAAAATAAAATCTCTAGTTTCACAAACTCTGGAACAGGAAATCCACGATTAAAATCTCTGACAGTATTTTTTAATACTATATTTGCTCACAGTATTGCTTAGGTTCCATAAGTTTTTATCTTCGCTTTAATGAAGTACATGAGGATTTTATTTTTTCCATTTTCTTTATTATACCACCTGGTCACTTCCTTCCGTAATTGGCTGTATGATATTCGTTTCTTTAAATCTTTTAATATCAGTATCCCAACGATTTCAATAGGTAATTTGACTGTTGGAGGAACCGGTAAGACCCCTGTAGTTGAATATCTGATTAGATCACTCAAGGATCATCGTAAAATCGTAACCCTTAGCCGGGGGTATAGGAGAAAGACCAATGGATTCCTGATAGCGGAGCAGCATGACAATGCAAAAACTATTGGCGATGAACCCTTTCAATATTATAATAAATTTAAAAATGAAATTGACGTAGCGGTATGTGAAGACAGACTGTATGCCATACCCCAAATTCTCAGTATCCTGCCAGATACTGACCTCATTCTTCTTGATGACGCTTATCAACACAGGAAAATAATTCCTTCATGTAACATACTTTTAAATGATTATAGCAGGCCATTTTATAATGATATCCTGATGCCTGCTGGAAATCTTAGGGAATCCAGGAATAATGCGAGCAGGGCTGATGTTGTTATCGTAACGAAGTGTCCGGAAGATATCGACAATAGGGAGCTTGAAAATATAAAGGGCTCTATATCAAAATATACAAAACAAAGTGTACCAATCTTCTTTGTCAGCACCCAATATGGCCCACAGGTACCGTTACTGAATAAGAATTATCAGTTCACTGAAAAAGTTATTCTAGTTACAGCCATAGCTGATCCCCGGCCTTTAGTTGATCATATCAGGAGGAATTTTCATCTGATCAAGCATTTTAATTTCAATGATCATCATTACTTTTCCAGGAAGGAGTTGGAGCGAATAATTGCCTTTTATAGAACGCAAAATGATCAGTCCCTAAGCATTTTATTTACTGAAAAGGATATTATGAGGATAATTGGCACTAAGTTAAAGGATATTTTAATGGAATATCCTGTATTTTTTCAACCTATAACCTATAAATTTGCTCAGGGTGAATCAGAATTTGAAGATTTCATTCAAAAGGTGCTAGATAAAACAGAAGATTAAGTGAGCAAGAAACTATTTTTCCTGAGTTTTTTAATGCTATTGATTGCGAGCAACCTGTTCTCCCAGATTCTGGATGATTCTACTCAAACCGTATATGACGCTACCACCACAAATTTCAAATACCTTAAAGATATAAAGTTCAACAGGAATGTTTCCTCCCATCCTGATACAACAATAACTGGGTTTGAGCGATTTTCACCTATGGAAAAAAATAGATACAAATTACAGGACTTGGGCCTTTCTGGGACCTCCACAAAACCAATGTTTTACAAACCTCCCTCAATCATTGGGAAGACCTCCGGATATTACACTTATTCTATGTTTGGATTACCTGTAGAAGATATCAAATTGTTCGATACACGTTCTCCCCACACTGATTTATATGTAGTTTTCGGATCAGGAAATAGAAATATTACAGATATATCCTTCAGTCAGAATATAAAACCCAACTGGAATTTTGGATTCAATCTTTTATGGCATACGATGGATAAACAGATCAGCAGTACCGGAAGAGGAGATAATGCGGTAAGGGGCTTATCATATAATTTTTACATGTACTATTGGACTCCTGATAGTAACTATTTTGCACTTGGGGCATATACCAGAATGAATCATAAGGTTGCTGAAAGTGGGGGAGTTGATACAACGGGATTTCAGAATAATAATGATTTTTTCAACGATAATGCTGAGGTTAACCTGGAGGAGGTAAGCAGTTCCGAGTTGAATGTAAAGTACTATTTATATCAACAATACCAGCTGAATCCTGCTTTTGCCATTTATAATGAATTTTATTCTTCCCTGATTACAAATTATTTTTCAGATCCGCAGGTCTCTACGAATCAGGAATTCTATGACCGAATCCTGTTTAATACTACTGAAACATGGAATAAAAATAAGATAAATGATATAACCAATGAGGCGGGTGTGAAGGGTGATTGGAAAAAGGCATTTTACAATGCTTTCTATCGTTATCGCCAGGTTAGGTTCTATCAGAACTACCTGACTGATGTGGAAAACAAAACTGAAGGTTATGTTGGAGGTAGTTTACGATATGACAATGACAGCTCCTATTATCTCATGGTTGAAGGGGAACTTTTGTTGAATAATGGGAATCATAAGATAAGGGGTGTTTATGAAAATCGATTCTGGGAATTGTCTTATCAGCGGATGATGTATGATCCCGGATTTATACATGAAAGATATTTCAGCAATCATTATGAATGGTATAATAGTTTTGGATCAGTCCAGTCAGATAATATCAGGGCATTATTCAAGATACCCTTAAAGAAAATAGCCATCAGGCCGTTCTTAAATCTTTCTATGCTTAAGAATTATATATACTTTGGTCCTGATAAAATGCCCAAACAAGCTTCCGGATTTGCTCAGCTTTATTCTCCGGGTATTGATCTCAATTTTCAATTTGGTAAATACCTGCATTGGGACAACCAGTTTATCTATACTTTTAAGTCAGGCGATGAAGAAGCGAGGGATGTTTTCAGGATCCCGCCAATATTTGTAAACTCCAGTATTTACTACTCAAGGTTCATGTTCAACGAGAAGTTATTGATGTCTATTGGTGTAAATGGTCATTATCAGAGTAATTACTTTGCTGATGGATATGATCCTGTTACACAGCAGTTTTATTTGCAGAATGATTTTGAATTACCCAGTTATTTTTTGGCTAATGTTTTTGTAAATATTAAGATTAAAACTGTTCGGTTATTTCTTAAATACGCGTATATAAATCAAAAAGCTGGACGAGGCTATTTTGCAACGCCCTATTATCCTGGTCAGCCGAAAGGTCTCGATCTTGGCCTCAGCTGGATGTTTTATGATTAAAGAATTTTAGCTCTTCATCTTTTCAAGCATTGAATTACAGGTGGAATGCAGCAGAGATATATCCTCTTTCTTCAGATAAGTGAGTCTCTCCATGATCCTCGGTCCAATGATATGCGACTGCTTTATTTCTATCTCTTCAAGCAGGTTTTTCACTTTCCTTTTAAGCGCTGATAAGCTTTCTTCTTGACTTACTTTATCCATGTTTTTTTCAGCCTCTGGTGCTGATTCAACCCTTAAAACCACCGACAGTAAATAAGCATAAATCATCACAGCCTGTGATAGGTTCAATGAGGGATAAGGATTAGCAATTGGAACATAAGTTATAAGATCGCATTTCCTGATCTCATCATTGGTCAGACCCGACTCTTCACGGCCAAATACTATCCCAATCCGGTTTAAATTTCCCTCACGCTGCTTTAAAAAATCAACTAAATTTTCACCCTCTATATAATTCTCATTGGTCCTTCTTCGTTTAGCGGAAGTGGCAATAAGGAAATCGAATTCAGATACCATATGATCAAAGTGCTTATATACTTTTGCATTCTCAAGTACATCCACTGATCCATGGGCCAGAATTTTCGATTTTTTGTCAAGATGAACGGAGGAGGATTTTACAAGGCACAGATCTTTGAACCCCATCGTTTTGATTGCCCTTGCAGAAGCGCCGATATTTTCTGGCACGGCTGGCTCCACCAATATGAAAGAAATTTTCATTTGCGAAAGCTATCAGGTTTTCTGCTTCTTTTTCTTGGCAGCAGGAAAGAGAATGTTATTGAGAATTAACCGGTAACCGGGTGAATTCGGGTGAAGGTTTAAATCTGTTGGGGCCTCTCCCACAATATGCTGGTAGTCTTCCGGATCATGTCCGCCATAGAAAGTAAAAAATCCTTTACCCTGGATCCCATGAAGATATTTAGCTTCGTTCAGGTCTTTGTTTTCACCCATTATCACCACTTCAGGCTTTATAAGACTCTTTTTGTAAGCTGTTGTCTGTCCCATGAAACCCTTCACTATTTTTTCATGATTTTGTGTCAGCATGGTAGGAATGGGATCCCATTTGGCGGAAAACTCGAAAAGCGTAAAAAAATCATTTTCAGCTATGATATTTCTTTCCGGTGCGTTCTGATCTATGTTAGAGAATTCGTATTCAAGTGGATCCCGCACGAGTTTGAAATCCTGAAATGCCAGGGTATTATCGTAAACCAGTTTTTTCTGTGCTGCCGGATCAGCCGGATCACCATCGTACATGTATTCACAAATGTCAACACCATCCGCAGAAAGGGCAATGTCAAAGGTATCTGTAGCTGAACACATGGCAAACAAAAATCCACCACCTATCACATACAATTTTATTTTCTTAACAATGGCCAGTTTCAACTGGGAGACTTTTTGAAAACCATGTTTCCTTGCACTGGCTTCAAATTCCTGTTGCTGCTGTATATACCAAGGGAAGTTCCGGTAATTTCGATAAAATTTCCCATACTGCCCGGTGAAATCTTCATGATGGAGATGTAGCCAGTCATATTTGAGTAGCTCATCATACATGACTTCATCATCAAAAATAACATCATAAGGTATTTCGGCATAGGTCAATACCAGGGTAACAGCATCATCCCAGGGTTGATTGCTTTTTGGAGAATAAACAGCAATCCGGGGTGCTTTTTCCAACTTCATCACATCGGTATTGGAGGAGGGACTTGATATTTCATTCAATATTTGATTGTATTGTGCATCTGATATTACAGTAAAAGCCACACCCCGAATGATCAACTCATTTTCGATCTTTTGTAAATATTTGACCATAAAACTTCCTCCACGGTAATTGAGGAGCCAGTCGATCTCTACTTCATTTTGCAATGTCCAATAGGCAATCCCATATGCTTTCAAATGGTTTGACTGACTGTTATCCATGGGTATCAATACATATGCAGCCTCAGAAGTATGCATCCCAATAATTAGTGAAATGCACAACATCAGAACCAGCCTGGAGAGTTTTACCATCTTATATTACCTTTCATATAAATTATTCTACATTGGAGTAATATTACTTAATTGAATAAAGATTGCCAAGTATATTTATCTTTATAAAAAGTATGCTTTCATGAATCTTTTAGTAAATATCTCAGAAGGATTAAGGTCGATTTCAGCCAATTTATTACGTTCTATCCTGACAGCGTTGATTATTGCCATAGGAATAACATCCCTGGTAGGTATTCTTACGGCCATTGATAGCATGAAGGCCTCTATAAATAGTAGCTTTTCGAATCTAGGTGCTAATTCCTTTGAGATCCGTTCAAAACGGACAGACAGGGGACGTAATAGAAGCGGAGTTGAAGAGAAAAAGTATGAACCATTACAGTACTTTGAAGTAAAGAGATTTAAAAACCTATTTAAATATTCTCAAGCCGTCAGTGTTTCCACTTATGTTTCATGGAATGCTGAGGTAAAAAGACTTTCTAAAAAAACAGATCCCAACATAAGAATTGTAGGGGCCAATGAAAACTATCTGAACCTGCAGGGATATAATATTGAAACTGGCAGGAACTTTTCCTCCTATGAAGTAAAATTTGGTAGACCCGTTGCATTGATTGGAAATCAGGTGATTGAAAAGTTGTTTGATGCGAATGAAAATCCCCTGGATAAAGAGATTGCATGTTTCGGTAATAAATATAAAGTAGTCGGAATATTAAAGAAAGAAGGTGCCCTTGGGGGAGATAGTGGATCTGACAGGTCTGTTATCATACCTATTGAGAGTGCTATCCGTCTCAATACTGGCTGGACTAACTTCAGTTATTACATAAATGTTGGGGTTGATAACCCGGAACAGATGGAATTTACCCAGGGCCAGGCAACGGGATTAATGAGGACTATCCGCCAGGATCCTATAGGACAGGAAAACTCATTTGAGATATCCAGAAACCTCACCCTGGAAGAGGAACTCGAAAATATAAGCTCCTACCTGAGAATTGGCGGGTTCATAATAGGTTTTATAACATTACTTGGAGCATCAGTGGGATTAATGAATATCATGTTAGTTTCCGTCACAGAGCGTACGCGTGAAATTGGTATTCGGAAGGCGATAGGAGCCAATCCCAGAAAGATCAGAGAGCAGTTTTTAATAGAAGCCATTGTGATCTGCATATTTGGTGGTATAGGAGGGGTAATTCTTGGTATTGCCATTGGGAATCTAATATCTAACCTTATAAGTGCCGGCGGGGCCTTTATTGTTCCCTGGTTATGGGTATTTGTAGGATTTGCTATCTGTATTGCTGTGGGATTGATTTCAGGTACCTATCCTGCTTTCAAGGCTTCCAAACTGGACCCGATCGAGGCTTTACGATTTGAATAAACTTAGTTCATTCAGGTAATTTGTCAGATTTTTCCGTTGCGGTTCCTTAAAAATTTCTTCAACCTCAACCAGTCTGTTTGAATTGATTTCCCTGAGCTTAACAGGAAGTGTTTCATTTATCAGAATAGGATCATAATTAGCCACCACGCGGATATAATTATCTGTGAATCCATGCATCCTTCCATTCTCAATATCGTGTTCAAAAAGTACAACCTCATTTCTTCCCAGATTATCATTATAGAACCTATGCCTTTTCTTGAATGAAAGGTTTCGCAACATTTTAGATCTTTCATTACGTAACTTAAGGGGTACTGATCCTGGCATGTCTACCGCAATAGTATTTGCACGTTCAGAGTAGGTAAATACATGTAAATAGGATACTTCAAGTTCATTTATAAACTCGTAACTAGACTTGAAATCTTCATCAGTCTCACCGGGGAAACCTACGATCACGTCAACGCCAATACAGGCAAATGGCATAAGCTCCCGGATCTTAGTAATCCTGTCCAGGTACAATTCTCTTAAATATCGTCTCCTCATCAATTTCAGGATCTTATTTGATCCTGATTGAAGGGGAATATGAAAGTGAGGAACAAAACGCTCAGATTTTGAAACGAAATCGATTATCTCATCCGTAAGTAAATTGGGTTCGATGGATGAAATCCGGAATCTTTCGATACCATCAATTTTATCAAGTTCCCGAATCAAATCTATAAACCGGGATTCACGTTTATTTTTAAGAATTCCATAATCCCCGGTATTAACACCGGTAAGAACAATTTCTTTAACACCTTTTGAAGCAATTTCCCTTGCATTTTTAAGGATGTTATCCATGGTATCGCTCCTGCTTTTTCCCCTCGCCAGGGGTATAGTACAGAATGCACAAGAATAATCGCATCCATCCTGTACTTTTAAAAACGTCCGTGTTCGATCATTGATAGAAAAGGCCTGATGATAAGAGTCGGCTTCACTGATAGGTGAGGCATGAACTGTCGGCTTTTCTTTTTTTTTGAAATCCTTTATATAATCAAAGATATTGAATTTTTCAGCAGCACCCAATACCGCATCCACACCAGGGATTGTGGCAATTTCCTGAGGTTTCAGCTGGGCGTAACAGCCCATCATAATGATATAAGGGTCATTTGCAACCTTTTGAGCTTCCTTCACTACCTTCCTGCACTTCTTGTCGGCATTATCGGTAACACTGCAGGTATTTATAATATAAATATCTGCTCCATCCTCGAAGTTAACCTTCCTGAAACCTTCCTTTTCAAATAAACGGGAAATGGTTGAAGTCTCAGAGAAGTTTAGCTTACAGCCTAAAGTATAGAATGCCACTGTTCTCATATCCCGCAAAAATAAACAATTCTTTTATTATGGATATATAAAATGTAATTGTAGAAGAATTCATGTATCAATAAATATCTTTTATCTTATATCTACAATAGGCCCAAAATCAAGCTTATCCTGATCCAATTATATCTTTAAAAATAGTATTTTGACCGGAATTTTCGGTTTTAAATTTTTGAATTGATTTTAGTAATTTACCTTTTTACTGCGTAAAATCGCATCTTAATTGTAAGTGGTATCGTTTAATTTTTTACCTATGAGATATTTTTTATTTATAGTCCTGACCTTTCTTATTTCTACCTTATCAGAATCTCAGGAAGTTATTGATCTTGAGATCATTCATAAGATTCGTCAGGAAGGCCTTAAAAACTCAAATGTAAATGACCTGGCGTTTTACCTGACTGATGCATTTGGACCACGACTTACCAATTCCCCTGGTCACAGACGAGCTGGTGAATGGGCTGTGAGGCGACTAAAAACCTGGGGGTTGGATAATGCTATGATGGAGGAATGGGGAGAATTTGGCAAGGGATGGAAAGTAGAGAAATGTTATGTAGCTATGAAAGAACCCTATTATTTTCCATTTATTGCAATACCTAAGGCCTGGACTGGTTCTACGAATGGCGCGGTTTCAGATGAGGTGATATTAATTGATGTAACCTCTGAAGAAGACCTTGAGCCTTATAAGGGGAAGTTGAAAGGTAAGATTGTGCTTCTTAAATCCTCAGCAGATACCTCACCATCATTTGAAGCGGAGGCGATCAGATATACCGAAGAGGAACTTGATGAGGAAGCCAAACAAAGAATTGGACAGTCCGGCAGATATTCACCTGAGAGAATCGCTCAATATCGTGCGAGGAGAGCCCTTAATAATAAAATCACCGAACTGCTAAATGAGGAAGGTATTGCCTTACTGATCAGAGGATCGAGAGGAAAGCATGGGACCTTTAAAACAAGTGGAGGTGGTGATGCTTATAAACCAGAGGCAAAAATATCCTTTGCTCAATTAGACATGGCGCCGGAACATGCAGATCTTATGGCCAGACTAATAGAAAAAGACATCAAGGTAAGTGTGGAATCAGAAGTCAAAACCACTTTCTATGAAGACAACCTTAATTCTTTTAATGTGGTAGGAGATATCACGGGAGCAGATAAGGATCTTCGGTCAGAACTTGTTATGCTGGGAGGGCACCTGGATTCGTGGCATGCTGGCACAGGTGCAGTTGATAATGCTGCTGGGTGTATTGTAATGATGGAAGCGGTTCGAATCTTAAAGGCCATTGGTTATACCCCTAAGCGAACTATCAGAATAGCCCTGTGGTCCGGTGAGGAGCAGGGGTTATATGGATCGAGAAACTATGTAAAAAATCACTTTGCCAATAAAGAAGAAGGTATACTGCACCCTGATTATGATAATTTATCTGCCTATTATAATATTGATAATGGCACCGGGAGGATCAGAGGGATTTATTTGCAGGAAAATGATATGTTAAGACCTGTTTTTGAACAATGGTTTGAACCGCTGAGTGATATGATAGACCATCCGACGGTTACCATACGTAATACTTCAGGAACGGATCACAGAGCTTTTGATGATGTTGGATTGCCGGGATTTCAGTTTATTCAGGATCCCATCGATTACGACTTAAGGACATGGCATGCCAATATGGATACTTATGAAAGATTACTGATCCCGGATCTGCAGCAAATGGCGGTGATTGTTGCTTCATTTGTCTATCTTACCGCAGAAAGGGATAAAAAGTTGCCGAGAAAACAAAATCCAGTGGGAAAGGAAAAGTAGAAATTGAGTCCCAGGTGACTTTTTAATCATTTAAATTCTTTTCACATCAGAAAGGATCAACAACATTTTGCAGAACATCAATATCCTAAACGTCACCACAATCCTTAAAGAATTTTCTTAAAAGGATTTTATTCCCTTATTTATCATCCACCTTCAGTGTGATAAATCCGGCGATGATCATCGATATTCCTCCAAGCATAAGGGCATAAATGGCTTCTCCGCCAAATAAATCTTTTGTTATAAAACCCAATATGCTGGCTGCAAGGATCTGTGGTATAACGATAAAGAAATTGAAAATACCCATATATACGCCCATTTTATTTGATGGTAATGATCCTGTCAGAATAGCATAAGGCATTGATAGAATACTTGCCCAGGCAAATCCAATTCCTATTTCTGATATGATCAGCATATAGGGGTTTTTGAATATATAAAAGGACATCAACCCAAACCCGCCAAATAGGAGGGCGATCAAATGTGTTACTTTACGATTGGTGCGTTTTGCTATAACAGGTAGCATAAAGGCTATTAGGGCTGCGAATCCATTGTAAACACTCATTAAAACACCTACCCAGTTGGCGCCTTCATTATAAGCTTCTGAAGTGACATCTGAAGTGCCATAAATATGACTTGTTACCGCGGGGACGGTATATATCCACATAGCGAACAAGGCAAACCAGGAGAAGAATTGCACCACGGCAAGCTGCCGCATGGTCTTTGGCATATGGAAGAGATCCTCGATGATCTCCGTCATCCCATTGGTTCGATTATTATTTAACATTATCCCGGTCAATAACTGTATAATTCCAAATACTACAGCTCCCACACCCAGTACGTAAAGCTCCTTATCGAGGGTATAATGGTAAACGATATAGCTGCCTATAATACCAGTCAGTATCCATAACAGACTTTTCCTGAAATAATTGATCTTTTTATGATAGGTAGTGGCTTCGGATTGGTTGCCTTTCTTGCCGGATTCAATATCTGTACCTTGATCAAATGAAGCCAATTCCTCGGGGCTATATTCTTTTGATGAGATCACTGTCCATAGTACCGCCAGGAAGAAAACGGATGCACCGATATAGAAGGAATATTTTACCGAATCCGGGATCATCATTTCCGGTGCTGTATTATCGATTCCAAAGAAATTTGTCAGCAAATAGGGCAGGGCGGAAGCAATGACTGCGCCTGTACCAATAAAAAAGCTTTGCATGGCGAATCCTGCTGTTCTCTGTTCACTAGACAACATGTCTCCCACAAAGGCCCGGAATGGCTCCATACTTATATTTATGGAAGCATCCATGATCCACAACATACCCGCTGCGACCCATAATGCAGGTGAATTAGGCATAATTATCAATGCCATAGAAGCCAATATCGCACCAACCAGGAAATAAGGTCTTCTGCGGCCCAGTTTTCCCCAGGTTTTATCACTCATATGACCAATTATAGGTTGAATAATTAGGCCCGTTACAGGTGCTGCAACCCACAAAATAGGTATAGCATCTACATCAGCACCGAGTGTTTGAAAAATACGGCTTACATTGGCATTTTGGAGTGCAAACCCAAATTGGATTCCAAGAAATCCAAAACTCATATTCCAGATCTGCCAGAAACTTAATCGTGGTTTTTGTGCCATTATTTATTTTTACTTTAAGAGTTGTAGTTATTCCTCAATGTTAGCGGGAGTTGAAATGTCCTTTTAAAGATAATAGAATCCTCTTAAATCCAACAATTCAATTGTACATTTCAATGGATCTTAATAACTTTTCTATACATGCATTGTGCTTGCAGGTGGTCCAAAACATTTGAATTAAAGAGGTGATCTAAATCCTCGAATTGGGATGTAAGAGGAATAATCTTTGGGATCAGAGATGATTATAATAGATATAAAATAAAAAAAACCGTACCAGAAATCATGGTACGGTTCGAAATTATTTCTAACAGTTCAATTACGCATTCCTGTTAACACAGTTCAAATCTTCAAATGCTTGTTTTAAACGTGCAACAAAAGTTTTTTCACCTTCCCGTAACCAAGCTCTTGGATCGTACTTTTTCTTATTTGGCTTATCTTCTCCTTCCGGGTTTCCAATTTGACCTTGAAGATAACCTTCGTTGGCTTTGTAATACTCCAGAACACCGGCCCAGAATGCCCATTGTGTGTCTGTGTCAATATTCATTTTTACCGCACCATATTCAATGGCTTCTGTAATTTTCTCAGGTTCAGAACCGGAACCACCATGAAACACAAAATTTACAGGATTATCCCCTGTTCCAAATTTCTCTTTAATATGCTCCTGTGAATTCTTTAAAATAACTGGAGTGAGAACAACATTTCCAGGCTTGTATACACCGTGAACGTTTCCGAATGCAGCGGCAATCGTGAAGTTTTCACTGATTCGGTTTAATTGCTCATAAGCATAAGCAACTTCTTCAGGCTGAGTATATAACTTAGAACTATCAACATCGGTGTTGTCTACCCCATCTTCTTCTCCACCGGTAACGCCTAGTTCAATTTCAAGTGTCATACCCAGTTTATCCATTCTTTCCAGATACTTCTTTGAAATTTCGATATTTTCTTCAATCGGTTCTTCAGATAAGTCAAGCATATGCGAGCTATACAAAGGCTGACCAGTTTCTTCATAATACTTTTCTCCTGCATCTAATAAACCATCAATCCATGGCAATAATTTCTTAGCACAGTGGTCTGTATGCAAGATTACAGGGACTCCGTAAGCTTCGGCCATTGCCCTGACGTGGTGTGCGCCGGCAATACCCCCTGTAATAGCAGCTTTCTGATCTTCATTGGAAAGGCCTTTTCCAGCAAAGAATACAGCTCCTCCATTGGAAAACTGGATGATAATTGGTGAATTAATGTCGCGTGCCGTTTCAATTGCAGCATTTACTGTACTGGTGCTGATAACGTTAACAGCAGGCAATGCAAAATTATTTTCATTTGCATAATCTAGTAACTCCTTAACCTCGTTACCATATAAAACTCCAGCTCTGAATTTTTTACCTATACTCATTTTAAAATGAATTTAAATTATTATTAAAATTATTTACAATATGAACGTTTCAAAAAAATTTCTGTAAGGATAGACCTGATGAATTCCCGGCCAGTTTGCCATGATCATTTTGGCAGTGCAAATATGATCAATAAAAATGATTTTTAGTTAAAATAGAGCACTAAATGCAAGTAAATATCCAAAGATTACGGGTTGGGACATAGCCCTTTTAAATAATCCGGATCATTAAGGGGATCAAACTCTTTTTTTTAACATTTGTGGCAATTGTTTTAACAGTATTTTTTATATTTCGCAGATAATTCAACATTTATACTTAAACAGCGCATGGCACATTTTTTCGGGATTGACATTGGTGGTTCGAATATTAAGATCGGACTTGTGGATTCGAAATACGGATTATTGGAAAAGGTAAAATATCCCACAAAAGATCTTCGAAAAATGGAAGATTTTGTCCAGGGATTCAGTGATGTTTTGAAAAATGAATTTGAGAATCATCCGGAAGTTGAAGAAATCGGGATAGGTGTACCCGGCACAATTTCCCGTGATGCCCGGAGTACATTGGAATTACCCAATTTAAGAGACCTGGGGAATACAAATCTGCTGGATAGGTTAGAATCTAATCACCCGGGCAAACATTTTTATCTAGATAATGATGCTCATGTTGCTGCGCTGGGAGAGTATTATTTTGGGAAAGAAAAGGTGCCGGAAAATTATGTATTTATAACCCTGGGGACCGGTGTTGGCGGTGCTGCTATAATTGATCACCATATTTTCAGAGGTGGAGATGGCAATCCGATGGAGATCGGTCATATTATGTCCCAGGATGGAAAAACACTGGAAACAATTATTGGTAAAGCGGGATTGAAGGAAATGCTGAACGACATGTTAAAGAAAAATACGAGTCAGATCCTGGGCAATAAGGTTGAAAACTGGGATACTAAAAAAGTCCTTGCGGCAGCAAAAGAAGATGATAAAGTGGCAATAAAAGTATTCACGAGAATAGGTGTCTTACTTGGGGAAGCACTGGTATCAACGATTCGCTTACTTGATATTAAAACAATTATTGTTGGTGGAGGTATTTCTCAGAGCTATAATTTCGTAATAGGACCTATGGAAAAGGTGCTCATGAAAAACCTAACACCCTATTATACCAGCCGGATAGAAATAAAAAAAGCTACCCTGGCAAACGAAGCAGGAATCGTTGGTGCTGCCTCACTTTGTTTTAAGTAGATGTTTTATCTATAAAAGTTGGGGCACCCTGAACAAAAACCTCCTGAGATAACCCCACTGCATTAAATCGAATAAAAAGGAAAAGTGTTTCTCTATTGTTTGTTATGTTGCATTTTGAGGCCGGGGAAATTTGATATATAAAAAATTTCTGATTTCGACCGTAGAGTTCATTTCTATCCGGCTTACCCAGAATTCTGATGATCTGTCTATTCGTCAGGCTCAGGATTTCATCTTGACTTTCTAGTATTTCTTTATATATCCCCAACCTGATTTTCTTACAACCATTTGCATCTGTTTTCCATGAGTCATTGTCAAAGCTGACCTGTGCTTCTTCAACACAACCACTTATTAAAAATATGAACAGAATAGCGGTAATAAATTTCATATGAAATTCTTTAAACGGGAATTATCATTATAAGCTTGTTAATTTATATTATTTTGAAATTAATTGTCAGCTTTGCATCACAATTCATCCCCAAACAGAATAATTTTGCCTAAAAATCAAGAGATGAACAAATTTCTCAAGTTTTTCACTAATGTTTCTATAGTAATTTTCCTGGTTACCCTATTGCTTGTTTATGCCTTTCTGCCGGATCCTTTTGGGATACTTTTTGATAAGAATGGTGTATCAGTTCAAGCAATTTCGAAAGGCACATTTTTTTATTCTTCATTATTCGTATTTGTGATCGTCCAGATCATTTTTATATTATTTAAAAAAGGAAGTGAAACAAAATTCAATATCCAGCGCCCGTTTTTATTTACCTGGTTTCAGGGATTTCACTTATCCGTCAATCTATTTATCATAACCAATTTAATATTTATTGGTTTTGCAAATAATGCCGTAAATTACACATATGGGAGTATACAGCTTTTAGTTTATATAGGACCGCTGATTGTTATTTTGTGGCTTGTAATGCTACCGGTATTTATGATACTTAAGAAATCCTGAAAAGTTATACCATAAGTAGCAAACCCACCTATTTAATTGAAAAGTTTAAATGGTATAAAATAACTCTCATTGTATCAGGAACATATAACTATTTACCTAATATTTGTCGATGAAAAAATGTCATAAATCTAGTTTTTTTGGCATGAATTTACTTGTATATTCACTCATTAATCATAAGAAATATTTTGGTCAACCATTAGAAAAAGAACCGGTAGATGGATAAAAAATCAAATGGCGAACAGTTCATTTATGATGAAAGTACGATAAAATCCCTTGATTGGAAAGAGCATATCAGAATGCGACCGGGCATGTATATCGGAAAACTCGGGGATGGATCTGCGCAGGATGATGGTATTTATGTTCTTGTAAAGGAAGTAATCGATAATTCCATTGATGAGCATGTGATGGGTTATGGCAAAACTATTGACGTAAAAGTTGGCAACCATATGGTGGAAGTCAGGGATTATGGAAGAGGAATACCATTGGGAAAAGTAATTGATTGCGTGTCAAAGATCAACACTGGTGGAAAATATGATACGCAGGCTTTTCAGAAATCAGTTGGGCTGAACGGTGTTGGGACAAAGGCTGTGAATGCCCTGTCCGCGTATTTCAGGGTTCAATCCTTCCGGGATGGCAAGACAACATCTGGTGAATTCAGCAGAGGCAATTTGTTGAAGGAACTTAAAAACAAGAAGGCAAGTCAGCGTAATGGAACATTAATTGTGTTTGAACCTGATCCTGATGTGTTTAAGAATTATCACTTTATTCCGGAATATCTGGAAAATCAAATCTGGAATTACGCTTACCTGAATGCCGGATTAACCATAAACTTTAACGGCGTTAAATTTCACTCTGAGAATGGACTTCTTGATCTGATCAATAATAAAACGGATACAGAAAGCTTACGTTATCCCCCCGTTCACCTTAAAGGTCAAGATATTGAAATAGCACTATCACATAATAACCTGTACGGGGAAGAATATTATTCATTTGTTAATGGTCAGTTTACAACACAGGGAGGCACCCATTTGAGTGCGTTTCGTGAGGCTATAGTAAAAACAATCCGGGATTATTTTAAAAAGGATTTCGATGCATCGGATATCAGAGCCAGTATTGTGGGTGCAATATCCGTAAGAGTAATAGAACCTGTATTCGAATCTCAGACAAAAACAAAACTGGGATCTATTAATCTGTTTCCGGGTGGACCCACTATGAGGACTTTTGTGATTGATTTTATTAAGAAAGAACTTGATAATTATCTTCACAAACACCAGGAGGTATCGGATGCTCTTTATAAACGGATTCTTCAGTCTGAAAGGGAGAGAAAGGATATTGCTGGTATTAAGAAGCTGGCCAATGAAAGAGCAAAAAAGGCAAATCTGCATAATAAAAAACTTCGAGATTGCAGGATCCACCTGGATGATCAGAAAAGTGATCTCAAAAATGAAACGATGATCTTTATAACCGAAGGTGATTCGGCAAGCGGGTCTATAACCAAATCAAGAAATGTTCAAATCCAGGCTGTATTCAGCTTAAGGGGAAAGCCTCTGAATTCGTTCGGACTAACTAAGAAAGTCGTTTATGAAAATGAAGAATTCAATTTACTGCAGCATGCTTTAAACATTGAGGACGGAATAGAAGGGCTTCGTTACAGCAAAATAGTTATTGCCACAGATGCTGATGTTGATGGCATGCACATCAGGTTACTTTTGTTAACCTTTTTCCTGCAGTTTTTCCCGGACTTGATCAGGAACAGTCATGTTTATATTCTGGAAACACCACTCTTCAGGGTAAGAAATAAAAAAGAAACTTATTACTGTTATAATGAAGAGGAAAAGCAGCAGGCTATGGAAAAGTTAGGCTCTAAACCTGAAATAACCCGATTTAAAGGTCTGGGCGAGATATCGCCAGATGAATTCGGAGGTTTTATAGGGGAGAATATCAGGCTTGAACCGGTCATTTTGCATAAAGACACAAGCATCAAAAATCTCTTGAAATTTTATATGGGGAAAAACACACCGGATCGACAGAATTTTATTATCGATAACTTGAAAATTGAAAAAGATCTGATTTTAGAGGAAGTAATATAGCGATGGGAGAAGACAACAACAACGTATTTGAGAAACTACCCGAAAATGAAAAGATCCATGATATATTGCCAGTTTCCGGTATGTATGAAAACTGGTTTCTGGATTATGCCTCCTATGTAATTCTCGAAAGAGCTGTTCCAGCCTTACAGGATGGTTTCAAACCTGTCCAGAGAAGAATTCTCCACGCCATGAAGGAGATGGATGATGGCCGCTATAATAAAGTAGCTAATATTATCGGAAATACAATGCAGTATCATCCCCATGGCGATGCCTCCATCTCCGATGCAATAGTAGGTCTTGGCCAAAAAGACCTACTCATCGATACTCAGGGTAACTGGGGTGATATAAGAACGGGTGATAAAGCGGCAGCTGCTAGATATATAGAAGCACGGCTATCGAAGTTTGCCCTCGAGGTGGTATACAATGCCCAAACTACCGAATGGCAATTATCTTATGATGGGAGAAAGAAGGAGCCGATAACCCTGCCTGTTAAATTTCCAATGCTTCTTGCTCAGGGAGTGGAAGGGATTGCTGTAGGTTTGTCAACAAAGATATTGCCACACAACTTCAATGAATTAATAGATGCCTCTATTAATATTCTGAATAATAAAAAGATTCAGCTTTTTCCTGATTTTCCGACAGGCGGAATGGCTGACTTCAGTGAATATAACAAAGGATTGCGGGGTGGAAAGGTCAGGGTAAGGGCTCGAATCGAGGAGCTGGATAATAAAACACTGATTATTAAGGATATACCTTTTGGGATCACAACAACAAGTTTAATAGATTCCATTATAAAAGCGAGTGAAAAAGGGAAAATCAAGATCAAAAAGGTAGTTGACAACACGGCCAAAGATATAGAAGTTCTGATTTATCTTGCTCCTGGTCAATCCCCGCATATAACCATTGACGCTTTATATGCTTTTACCGATTGTGAGGTATCTATATCCCCAAATGCATGTATAATTCTGGATGAAAAACCCCATTTCATGGATGTTCACCAGATCATTAAGATCAATACCGATCAAACCTTGCAACTGTTAAAACGGGAACTTGAAATAAAGCGGGCTGAACTTCTCGAGAAAATATTGTTTTCTTCTTTAGAGAAGATCTTTATTGAAAACCGGATTTACCGGGATATTGAAGAATGTGAAACCTGGGAAGCAGTCATAAAAACAATTGATAAGGGACTGGAACCTTATAAAAAACAGTTCTACAGGGAAATTACGGAAGAAGATATTGTCCGTCTCACAGAAATAAAAATTAAACGGATATCTAAATATGATTCCTTAAAAGCTGATGAAAGTCTGAAGAAACTTGAAGATGATCTCAGTAAGGTAGAATTCAATCTTAAAAACCTGGTGGATTATGCTGTAGACTATTTTAAAAATTTGAAAGAAAAGTACGGCAAGGACAAAGATCGTAAAACAGAGATCAAGAATTTCGATTCAATTGCTGCAACCGTGGTAGCCGCGAACAATCAAAAACTTTTTGTAAACAGGTCAGATGGCTTTATTGGATACGGGCTTAAAAAAGACGAATTTATAATTGAATGTTCTGATCTTGATGACGTTATCGCTTTCAGAAAAGATGGTAAGTTTAAAGTTTCAAGGATTGCAGAAAAGGTATTTATGGGTAAGGATATCCTGCATACAGCTGTTTTCAATAAAAACGATGAACGAATGGTTTACAATATGGTATACCTTGATGGAAAGACCGGTAAATCTATGGTAAAGCGTTTCCAGGTTATGGGTGTTACCCGGGATAAAGAATATGATCTCACTAAGGGACATAAGGGTTCTAAAGTGTTATATTTTACTGCCAATCCCAATGGTGAAGCTGAAAGCATAACTGTAAATCTTACATCAGGCAGCAAAGCCAGGAAAAAGATCTTTGAATTTGATTTTACTTCCATTGAAATTAAAGGAAGAGGATCACAGGGTAATACTTTAACGAAGTATCCGGTACGTAAAATTCAACTCAAAACGGCAGGTATTTCCACTTTAGGAGGTCTTGATATCTGGTATGACCCAACCGTTGGAAGACTCAACAGGGACAACCGGGGTAAATATCTTGGTAATTTTAAACCCGAAGACCAGATCATTGTTTTGACTAAAGATGGTTCATATACCCTGACCAGCTTTGATCTAACCAACCGCTACGAACCTGAGAAAGTCATTCTTATAGACAAATTCGAACCAAATGATATCATATCTGCTGTTTACTATCATGGTGGAAATAAAACATTCTATATTAAACGGTTTGTAATAGAAACCTTATCGACCGGGAAGAAATTCAACTTCATATCAGAGGAAAAAGGCAGTAGACTCGAGGTAGCCACAAATACTAGGAATCAGAAAATCAAGGTGCATTACAGTGTAAAACGAAAAGATGCCAAAAAGACCGATGAGCTTCTTCTTGATGAATTGATTGAAACAAAGGGATGGAAAGCGATAGGAAATAAACTATCCAATAATAAGATCAGGAAGGTAGAACTGCTTAATGGTAAAGAATTAAAACAGGAAGAGGTTAAGGAAGCTAAGTCTGCACCCAAAGCGGCTAAGTCTAACAAATCGGAACGCATTAGAAAAAAAGAAGGGAATGTATCCTCCCGGCAAGGAAAAGAAGGGAGTAGATCTTCAAAAGCAGAAAGTAAAGTAGTGTCAAAGGATTTAAATGATGATTTTGAGGAAGACCCCGTTCAATCATCAATTGACAATAAAAGAAAACCATCTAAATCAGATCCGGCGAGAAAAGATGACCAAGCTATCCAGAAGAAAGAAAAGACAGGACCGGCCGTTAAGGAATCCGGATCAAAGAAAGTTGAAGTTGATCATAAACCAGAAATGAGGTTTTCCGAGACATCAGTTATAGAAGTTGATGCAAAGTTGGAAATAGAGCAATCAGGATCAATTGATAATAAAGTTGCTGCAAAACCTGAAAATAATGAACAGAATTCAAAAGTTACTGAGGCAGCCCGGGAATTAGAAAATAAGGGATCTGGATCAGCAGATATAGAAGTGGACCAGAAAGTTGAAAAAATCAAATCTGTTCAAAAAAGAAAGAAAGTTAAAAATCAGACACCTTCACCAGAAGTAGATGATCCATCCATTGCCAAAGAAGATAAAAATACTGATACTTCAGTAGATCAGGAAAAAGGTTCTGAAGATGAAATATTTGAAGTAGGAAGTACGATAGATCTTAATTTCGATCAACCCCGCAAGAACGATGATCAACTTGATTTATTTGGAGATTAAGCTTTATTAATTGTGAAGATCCTCTGTCGATATTTTATCTTTGTATCTAAATGAAGACATCTCTCTATATATTATTATTAGTTTATTTGTGTGGATTGGCAGGCTGTGGTTCATCAGATGACAATAAGGCAATAATAATAGATAAGGGAACTAAGATTCTCAATTCTAATGAATCCCTGGCCTACATTAATGGACTACTCGAAAGTGAACCCTACTCCAGTGAATTATTACTTAAAAAGGCAGAAATGCTTTATGAACTCCAGGATTTTGATAGTTCATACCAGACTTTATCCTTAATAAGCAATTCAGAGAAGAACACAAGGTGCCGGATATTGGAAATCCAGTTAAATTTACAATTGGATAGTGTGAACCAGGCACTTGAAGCAGCTGAATACTTGTATAATTATGACGAAATTGAATCAATCGATTTAAATGAACAACTCGCTTACCTATATGCTGAAAATAGAGATTTTCTCAAAGCGATAGACCATATAAACTATTGTATCGATAAAAATGAAGGAGAACCAAAATTTTCTTATTTAAAGGGATTGTATTATTATAAATTCAAAGATACTGTAAACGCTTATCAATATATCGAAAAAGCCCTGAATGGTGGATATGAGGAAATGAACGGGATCATTCTTTACTCTGATCTTTTGATGTCCTCAAATAAAGCCGATGAGGCCTATGGGATGGTTAATGAATACCTTCAAAAAGAACCTGATAATAGCGACCTGAAAAATGCGCTGGCTAAAATCTACAATATGAAGGAAATGTATAAGGACTCAAAGGAGATATCTTTCAGATTGATTGATGAGGATAATCCTGGTTACAGACCATTTCTAAACCTTGCTGATGTGTATCTGGATACATTTGATTATGATTCTGCTATTTATTTTGCAGAAAGAGCCCTTGAAATTGATGACCAGCTGAATGATGCTTATTATATTTTGGGAAAGGCACATAGGGCCAAGGAACAAGTGTATAATGCCTATAACGCTTACAGTAAAGTGCTTGAATATGACCAGGGAGATCCTTATGCGCTGTCAGAAATGCAGAAACTTGAGAATTATATTGCATATTTGCAGAGAATTAGGAGGGAGTATGAATCTAGGCCTATACTTCCTACTTTAAAACCAAAAAGTATTGAACAATAAATGAGTAGAAATATAAATATTAAGTTTCCTGATGGAAGTGTCCGGTCATACAAGAATGGAGTAACCGGTTACGAAATCGCCATGGGTATCAGTGAAGGGCTAGCCCGAAATGCCCTGTCTATAAAGGTCGACCATGAAGTGTGGGATTTAAACCGGGCAATAACCAATGACTCCGAAGTTAAATTGCTTACCTGGAGAGATATTGAGGGAAAATCGACATTCTGGCATAGTTCAGCACATCTAATGGCGGAAGCCCTGGAAGCTATCTATCCGGGAATAAAATTTGGCATAGGTCCTTCTATTGATAATGGATTTTATTATGATGTTGATTTTGGAAGTCAGGAATTTGATACAACAGATCTTGAAAACGTAGAAAAAAAGATGCTGGAAATTGCGCGGCAGAAAAATGAATATATACGTGAACCAAAATCAAAAAACGAAGCTGTTAGCTATTTTGAGGATAAGGGAGATGAATATAAACTGGAACTACTTGAAGACCTTGAAGATGGAGAGATAACCTTGTATCACTCAGGTAATTTTATCGACTTGTGCCGTGGTCCTCATATTCCTGATACCGGCGTTATAAAAGCTGTAAAATTATTAAATATTGCCGGAGCTTACTGGAGGGGTGATGAAAAGAATAAGCAACTAACCCGCATATATGGAATATCCTTTCCAAAACAAAAGGAATTAACAGAATATCTGACATTACTCGAAGAAGCAAAAAAGAGAGATCACAGGAAATTAGGAAAAGAGCTTGAATTATTTGCTTTTTCTGAAAGAGTTGGGCTTGGATTACCATTATGGTTGCCCAAAGGCACTCAATTACGGGAAAGGTTAGAGAATTTCCTCCGTAAAGCCCAGGTCAAAGCAGGTTATCAGGGGGTTGTAACTCCTCACATAGGCCATAAGCAATTATATGTTACCTCCGGGCATTATGACAAGTATGGAAAAGACAGCTTTCAACCTATTCATACTCCGAACGAAAATGAGGAATTCCTTTTAAAACCAATGAACTGTCCGCATCATTGTGAGATATATGCTGTAAAACCCAAAAGTTACAAAGAATTACCATTGCGTCTGGCCGAATTTGGTACAGTCTACAGATATGAGCAGAGTGGTGAGTTGCATGGTCTTACGAGAGTACGCGGATTTACTCAGGACGACTCACATATTTTCTGTAGGCCTGACCAGGTAAAAGAGGAATTTAAGAATGTAATTGACCTGGTCCTATATGTATTCAAGGCACTTGGTTTTGAGGAATTTACAACTCAGATCTCTTTACGTGATCCTGAAAATAAAGAAAAGTATATTGGAGATGATGAGGCATGGGAAAAAGCCCAAAAGGATATAATCGAAGCTACTGAAGAAAAAGGATTAAAAACTGTAACTGTGTTAGGTGAAGCGGCTTTTTATGGTCCGAAACTGGATTTTATGGTTAAAGATGCCTTGCAGAGAAGCTGGCAATTGGGTACGATCCAGGTCGATTACAATCTTCCAAAAAGATTTAATCTGGAGTATATTGGTGCAGATAACCAGAAACACAGACCAGTCATGATACACCGTGCCCCGTTTGGCTCAATGGAAAGATTTGTTGCTTTGCTGATCGAACATTGCGGGGGAGATTTTCCTTTATGGATAGCTCCTGATCAGGTTGTCGTAATTCCCGTATCAGAAAAATACACCGAATACGCGGACAAAGTCTTCAAGCAGCTTGAGGTGAATGGGATTACAGGATATGTTGACAGCAGGGATGAAAAAGTTGGGAAAAAGATCAGGGATTCGGAAATAAATAAGATCCCTATGATGCTGATTGTCGGGGAAGCAGAGGAGAAATCTAATCAAGTTTCTCTAAGAAAACGAAAAGAGGGTGATGTTGGGAAATACGATCTTGAAGATTTTATTAAATATTTTTCAGGGGAAGTAGATAAAAGTTTGGAAAATGTCCAATAAATTCCCTATTATTGACACATATCAACTGGATATGTAAAAATTTCTCTGTTGGATTTAAGATAAAATAAATAATTAGCGATATTTGCACTTCATTTATAAAAAGCAGTTTATACTATCAGACCAAGAAATAGATATGCAATGAGAGGGAGGGTCGAAGAACCCTACCGCATCAATGAGAAAATTAGATCCCCCAGAGTGAGGGTTGTTGGTGAAAATGTTAACGTAGGAGTATACCCTATTGAAGAGGCCTTGCAGATGGCAAAGGGAATGAGTTTAGATCTTGTTGAGATCTCACCAAAGGCTGATCCCCCTGTTTGCAAAATCATTGATTACTCTAAATTCAAATACGAGCAGAAAAAAAAGCAGAAAGAGATAAAAGCTAAGGCTCAGAAAACGGTGGTCAAGGAAATTAGATTTGGACCCAATACGGACGATCATGATTTTAACTTTAAAACCAAGCATGCTTTAAACTTTCTAAAAGATGGCGCTAAAGTTAAAGCCTATGTTCATTTTGTTGGTCGAACAATTGTATTTAAAGAAAGAGGTGAGATTTTATTATTGAAATTTATGCAGGAACTGGAAGATTATGGCAAAGTAGAACAGATGCCGAGATTAGAAGGTAAACGCATGACTGTAATATTATCTCCAAAGGGAAAAATAAAATAAATAAACGGTAAAATGCCTAAAGTAAAAACAAAATCTGGAGCAAAGAAACGTTTTAAACTTACTGGTACAGGTAAAATAAAAAGAAAACATGCTTATAAAAGTCATATCCTGACCAAGAAAGAGACAAAACAAAAGAGAAATCTGGAACACGCCACATTGGTTCATAAATCAGATGCTCCGAGAGTAAAAAAGATGTTGAACATCTAAGGTTTAATGTTTAACCCGGCTTCTGGTATGTAAGACCCTAATAAGGCACCAACAGCCAAAAACGAAAAAAAATGCCAAGATCAGTTAACAATTCAGCTTCAAAAGCAAGAAGAAAAAAAGTCCTCAAGCATGCCAAAGGCTATTGGGGAAGAAGGAAAAATGTTTGGACAGTAGCAAAAAATGCTGTTGAAAAAGGATGGACTTATGCTTACAGAGACCGTAAAGCAAAAAAGAGAGAATTCCGAAAATTATGGATCCAGCGTATAAATGCTGGCGTCCGTGAATATGGATTATCTTATTCCAAGTTTATGGGTGGCCTGAGAGAATCAGGTATAGAAATTGACAGAAAAGTATTGGCCGACTTAGCGATGAATCACCCGGAGGCCTTTAAAGCTATAGTAGACAAAGTCAAGAAGTAATATCACTTAAAAATACAGAAAGCCGGATCAAGTATCTGGCTTTTTTTTTGAACATGATTCCTTTAGAAAAAGACTTAATATCAATCATTCTCTTCATAGAGGAAATTATTGTAAGCATTCATCAGTTCCTGATAAGTTTTGATATTTCGAAGTCGATTTGCCAGGGCAATCCCCTTTTTAAAAACAATCTCAGCATTTTCTCTATCATTATTCTCTAAATAAAGATGTGCTGCCTGGTAATATACCGGAAGATAACCAGGATCTTCATACAAGAGCATTTCGAACCTTTCAAGTGCCAGTTCAGTATTACCTGCCTTGATGTATTCCAAACCCAGTGCGTAATGCAGAAATGAATCATCCGGATCATCTAAAAGTAGATTTTTTAACTCTTTTATTCGATCATTCATGATGGAATAATTTTAATTTGGAATATAGTTCCTTATCTTAATCAGGTAGTATAAATTTGAATAAAATCTCATGATTTATGAAAATTCTGGTTTGTATAACCCATGTTCCTGACACAACGTCAAAAATTGCTTTTTCAGATAACAATACAAAATTTGACAGTACGAATGTGCAGTATATAATCGGGCCATATGAAGATTATGCAATATCGAAAGCGGTTGATTTGAAATCTTCGAATAATGCACACGTTACCGTGCTGAATGTGGGCAAATCTGAATCTGATCCCAGCTTACGAAGGGCACTTGCCATTGGCGCTGATGAGGCGATTAGGATTGATGCGGATCCTATGGATACCTTTTTTGTGGCGACACAGATAGCAAGTCACGTTAAGGGTGAAACATACGACCTTATATTGATGGGCAGGGAATCTATAGATTTTAATGGGGGGATTGTGCACTCACTCGTAGGCCAAATGCTTGGGATTCCTGCTTTTTCTCCGGTCATGCAACTTGAAATTAACGATTCAAAAGTTAAAATGACTCGTGAAATTGAAGGAGGCAAAGAGTACCTGGAAACTAGTTTACCTTTGATCGCTGGTTGTCAGGAGCCTATAGCAGAATGGAAAATTCCTAATATGCGGGGAATAATGACGGCACGGACAAAACCTTTTGAGGTTGTTGAAGCCTATGATTCTGAAACCCGGTCAAGAAATAAGAATTTTGAGCTTCCCAAAGAAAAAGGAGGCATTCAGCTTATTGATCCCGATGAAGTTGAAAAACTTCATGAATTGTTAAGGAATGAAGCAAAAGTGATTTAATTAAGTATAATGTCCATAATCGTATTTTTAGAAAAAGAAGGATCAAATATAAGGAACACATCCCTGGAAGCGATATCCTACGGAAGTGAGCTATCAAAAAAAGTAAACGCAAAGGTTGTATGCGTGGTTTTTGGAGCTTTAGAATCATCCGAGGGTGAAAAAACAGGATTATATGGATGTGATAAGCTGATCCATGTAAATGACCAGGCTTTTGACCAGGCTGTTATAAATGTATATGCCCATGCCCTGAATGATATTATGAATAATGAATCGGGGGATATCTTTATAACCGCTCAATCTGCACTTGCCGATCCGATTGCAGCCAAAATCGCTGTATTACAGAACGCAAGCATAGCCACGAATGTATCTGAATTACCTGATCTAAATACTGAATTCTCTGTAAGTAGAAGTATTTATTCCGGAAAAGCCTTCGAGAATCTGATTTTGGCTTCTCCTAAAAAGATAATTTCAATTAAAAGAAACGCCATCGGATTAATTGAGAACCAGAAGAGTGCATCAATTGAAATTTCAGATTTGAAATTGAATCCTGATTTGATAGACGCTGAAATAACTGGCACAGATAGAACAACGGGGATGATCTTGTTACCCGAAGCTGACATTGTTGTATCAGCAGGCAGAGGGATGAAAGGACCTGAAAATTGGGGCATGGTTGAAGAACTTGCTGAAGAGTTGGGGGCTGCCATTGGTTGTAGCAAGCCGGTATCAGATGTAGGCTGGAGACCACATCATGAACATGTTGGCCAAACCGGTATAAAAGTAGCGCCAAATTTGTATATTGCAATTGGAATATCGGGAGCAATTCAGCATTTGGCTGGAGTCAGTTCCTCGAAAGTCATTGTTGTTATCAACAATGATCCTGAAGCGCCATTTTTTAAAAATGCTGATTATGGAATAGTAGGAGACGCTTTTGAGGTGGTTCCTAAGTTAATTGAAGTTATTCGACAAAATAAATGATTTTTTATAGTGGAAAAAATTCAACTGGAAATACTGGGATTATCGTCTAGTCAATCCCAATCAGGATCTTTTGCTTTAGTGCTTGGAGAAACGGATGGGAACAGGCGACTGCCTATTATAATAGGCATGTTTGAAGCCCAGGCCATAGCCATAGAAATCGAAAAAATTATCCCGAATCGTCCAATGACTCACGACCTGTTTAAATCGTTCGGACATTCTTTTAACTATACGATTAAAGAGATTGTGATCTCAGATTTGAAGGAGGGTGTGTTTTTCGCTAAAATAGTTTGTGAAAATGATAGCAAGACCGTGGAAATCGATGCCCGTCCTTCTGATGCTATAGCCATCGGTCTGAGATTTAGTGCACCAATCTATACCTATGAAAAAATCATGACGGATGCGGGTATCATCCTTACTGATGAGTCCGAAGATGAGGCCTCCGATTTAACCGCTGAAATCAAGAAAGATGAGCCCAAAACTTCAACTACTTCTGAGGACAAACCCCTGAAGGATCATTCATATGATAAATTAAAGGAGATGTTGAATAAAGCTTTGGAAGAGGAAGATTATGAAAAAGCTGCCAAGATCCGCGATGAGTTGAACAGAAGAAATTAATTTATAATCGAACATGGTGGCTATTCTTAGGGGTTTATTCGGCCTGGTATTTTTGCTTTTAGTTGCTTATGCCTTCTCCAGAGATAAAAAACACATTGACTGGAAGCTTGTCGGTATGGGCGTAGGCCTGCAGTTGGTGTTTGGTATCCTTATAACTCAGGTGCCATTCGTGGAAAGCATGTTTGACCTGATCAGTCGCGGTTTTGTAAAACTGCTTAGTTTCTCCAATGATGGAGCTCAGTTTCTGTTCAATGGATTGGCCCGGACTGATTATGGGTATATTTTTGCTTTCAGAGTACTTCCCACGGTCATTTTTTTTGCCTCCATATCCACTGGCCTCTATTATCTTGGCGTACTGCAATTTATTGTAAAAGGAATTGCCTGGGTTATGGTTCGAACAATGCGCCTCTCGGGTGCAGAAAGTCTTTCTGCCGCTGGCAATATTTTCCTTGGTCAAACTGAGGCCCCTTTACTCGTCAAACCATTCATTTCGAAAATGACCAAATCAGAACTGATGTGTCTCATGACAGGAGGAATGGCTACAATAGCCGGAGGTGTACTTGCCGGATATGTTACTTTCTTAGGTGGGGATGACCCGGCAGAACAGGCGCGATTTGCAGCTTACCTTTTAAGTGCCTCTATAATGAATGCTCCGGCTGCGATTGTAATGTCTAAAATATTAATTCCGGAAAGGGACTTCGATAAGATTGATAGAGACCTTTCGGTTTCCAAAGAACAAATGGGTGTTAACCTGATAGATGCTCTTGCCAAAGGTGCTTCAGAAGGATTGAAACTGGCTCTAAATATAGGGGCCATGTTGCTTGCCTTTATCGCCATTATATTTCTGTTAAACTATATCCTAAGAGATATGATCGGCGCCTGGACGGGGCTTAATGAGATAATAATATCAAAAACTGAAGGACAATTTAGTGGCTTGTCACTGGAATATCTTTTGGGTCAGGTCTTCAGGATTTTTGCCTTTGCTATCGGTGTGGACTGGTCGGAAACCCTCCAGGTTGGTAGTCTGATTGGACAAAAGACTGTTATTAATGAGTTCGTGGCTTATGAAAGCTTAAGTGAATTACTTAGAAATGATTTGTTAAGTGAAAAGTCTGTTATAATTGCGACTTATGCGTTATGCGGTTTTTCAAACTTCAGCAGTATTGCGATTCAGGTAGGGGGGATAGGGGGGATTGCGCCAAACAGGCAGGCTGATCTCTCCCGATTAGGTTTGAAAGCTCTTCTGGCAGCAACCCTGGCAACATTAATGACAGCAACTATTGCAGGGGCCATTATGGTTTGATTATCTTTGCAGCAATATATTTCCTGTTGAGAGATTTGAAAGCAGCCAGAATTAAACCATTAATAAATAATTTATTTGCTACCCTTTCAGGAGTGATCCTGATCCTGATAATTGGATGTGAATCAACTATCGAACTCGATCAGAAGGCATCCGGACAAGCTTTTTACCCATTAACAACAGGAGAATACCGGGAATATAAGATTCAGGAGATCAAATACACAATTCTGAATCCTCCGGACACTATTAATTATTTTTTAAAGGAACAAGTGGGTGACAGTTTCATTAACCAGACAGGAGGATTAACCTATACTCTGAGTAGATTTAAAAGAAATGATGATATAATTTCCTGGGAAATTGATTCTGTTTGGACAGTCATCAAATCCGAAACCAAGGTTGTGGTCAGTGAAAATAATATACCTTTCACCAAACTGGTGTTTCCAGTATCAGATCAAAAGAGATGGGACGGAAATGCATTTAATACCATGGAGGAAGAGCTATACACTTACGAAGATGTCTACCAGCCATTTAGTTTGAATGATATGGATTTTAATTCCACACTGAAGGTGATTCAGGAATATAATCCGGATTCCATTGTGATGAAGGATCAGAGAAGTGAAATTTATGCTGAGAATGTAGGTCTTATTTATAAAGAATCTATTATTTTGCACTATTGTACTGAAAATGAATGTCTTGGAAAACAAATTATAGAACAAGGCATCGATTTCAAGCAGGAATTGATAGGGTATGGGTATGAGTAAATTGGCAGTGACTTTAATTATGTGTCTGACTATCCTGAACCAGGTGGTGTCAGCACAGGTGAACAGATACATGGTGTTTTTTGATGCTAAATCTGAATCAGTCTATACATTGGATAATCCGGAGGCATATTTGTCAGATAGAGCCATCGAAAGACGGATAAAATATAACATTCCTGTGACCTTACAGGATCTCCCGGTGAACAACCTTTATATAAATGCGCTCAATAATATTGATAGCGTGCACGTTTTTTATCAGACTAAATGGCTTAACGGTGTACTTATTGAAGCACATGAATCAAGGATAACAGAAATTGAACAGCTAGCATATGTAACGGAAGTGCAGTTTGTAGCACCTGGCCAGCGACTTAATTATGAATCGGTATATGAATCCTCAACAACAGAATTCCTTAATCAAACTACTGAAACAGCAGAACTAACTAATGCAATTCAGAATGATATGATTGGTGCGGACGAAATGCACGCCGCTGGATTTTCAGGGCAGGGAAAAATGATAGCCGTATTCGACGCAGGATTTATTGGTACAAATATTAGCCCTTATTTTACGCGTATGTATGAAAATAATCAGGTGGTCGCTGTCTGGGATTTTGTGGAGAATTCAAATAACGTATACAGATATGATGATCATGGGACAAGTGTACTTTCAACAATAACAGCATATCTTGATGAAGTATTTGTTGGAGTAGCTCCTGATGCGGATGTAATTTTATGTGTAACAGAAGACGTACCCACAGAATATAATATTGAAGAGTATAACTGGCTGTTTGCTGCGGAATATGCCGATAGCATAGGTGTGGATATTATAAATACTTCATTAGGGTATAATTTTTTCGACGATCCATCAATGGATTACAATTTCCAGGATATGGATGGAAATACTGCAATAATTACCCAGGCAAATGATATAGCCTCATCAAAAGGAATATTATGTGTTGTAAGTGTTGGCAATGAAGGTGATGATGAATTGTGGGGCAAATTGGTTGCCCCAGCTGATGCAGATTCTATAATTGCAGTTGGAGCTGTTAATGAAAATGAAGAATATCAAATTTTCAGCTCAACGGGACCAACATCAGACGACCGGATAAAACCTGAAGTCAGTGCCCTAGGTAAAGGAACCAGCATAGTAGGTTGGAATGGTTCATTGACTTATGGATCCGGAACCTCTTATGCGGCACCCCTTGTCGCAGGATTGGCTGCCGGAGTCTGGCAGGCTTATCCTGACCTGAATAATATGGAGATCATTGAATTGATCAAGAAAGGAAGCACACAGTATAATTCTCCGGATACCCTAATAGGGTATGGAATCCCTGATTTTAAAGCAATACAATCTGAAATAACTTCCATAGATGATGATCTTTCGGAAAAAGGATATAAGATCTATCCGAATCCTGTAAAGAATTACCGGTTGTTTGTTGAACTGACAGGAACTGTGTCTATCATTAGAGACATAGAAATCCAAATATTTGATATAAACGGCTCAATGGTTTTCTCTCATAGAGCAGAAAAGATAAAAAGTGGAAGCAGATTTGAACTTGATCTGAAAAAATTATCACCTGGAATTTATGTTTTACACTTATATTCAGGAAAGGATAGTGGAAAGGTTAAGATCCTGATTCCCTGATTTTTTGACTTAAAATTCTCTAATAATGATTTTAATATCACCCTCAATTTTAAATGCTGATTTTTTAAATCTGGGGTCTCAAATTGAATTGATCAATAAAAGCGAAGCAGATTGGATCCATCTGGATATTATGGATGGCGTTTTTGTCCCTAATATTTCATTTGGGTTCTCGATAATAAAATCTATTCAATCATGTTCAAATAAACCTCTTGATGTTCATTTGATGATCGTTAATCCTGAACAGTATATAGAAAGATTTGCAGAGGCAGGAGCATATTTGATTACAGTTCATTATGAAGCATGTCCTCATTTACACAGTACTGTTCAGCAGATAAAAAATACAGGTGCAAAAGCTGGTGTGGCGCTCAATCCACATACTGATGTTGGTCTTCTTAAGCCTATTCTTAAGGACTTGGATATGGTCCTTATTATGACCGTAAATCCGGGATTTGGTGGCCAGAATTTTATTGAATCTTCATATGAAAAAGTAAAGGATCTAAGAACTTTATCCAAAGAATTGAATCCTGAACTTTTAATCCAGGTAGATGGTGGTATTTCAACGGATAACATAAAACAATTACATGATGCTGGCGTTGATGTATTTGTAGCTGGCACATTTGTGTTCAAATCAGAAAACCCAATAAATACAATAAATGTATTAAAAAATACAGTTTGATACTTCAGGGGTGAAAGGTCTTTCTTCAATTACATTTATTCTTGTACTATTATATTTAAGTATACTGCCTGTAATGCTTGTGGCACAACAGGGCATTCTGTTCGGTACCATAAAAGATTCTCTGAACATTCCGGTTCATACAGCCTCAATCTCCATCCCCGAATTCAATACCGGCACTACCACCGATAGCCTGGGATATTATGAATTGTCACTGCCATCAAGGGTTGATTTTACCGTTATTGTGCAACATCTCAATTATGAAATTTATAAGCGCACGCTACAGCTGGAAGCAGGTGAAAGGAAAAAGATTGATGTGATCTTAAGTCAGAGACTACGGGTGCTGGATAGTATTTCTATTACATCAGGCCCTGGTGATCTAGTGCGAGATCAGGTAAGCGTATATACCCTGGAACCCAGAAATATTGAATATTTACCAACACCTTTTAATGACTTCAACCAGGTGCTTGTAACACTACCGGGGGTGGTCAGTAATAATGAACTTTCCAGCACTTATTCGGTAAGAGGAGGTAATTTTGATGAAAACCTGGTCTATGTAAACGATATACCTGTTTACCGGCCATTCTTGACCCGATCAGGGGAACAGGAAGGCCTGAGTTTTGTCAATCCGGATCTGACACAGGAAGTTAATTTTTCATCGGGTGGATGGCAGCCGGAATACGGAGATGCACTTTCATCCAGTCTTAATGTGACTTATAAGAGACCTGAAGCGTTTAATGGTTCCCTGGCTATCGGATTGTTAGGGGGAACATTTCATCTGGGGGGAAGCATTAAAAAAGATAGGATATCCTATCTTATTGGGGCAAGGCATAAAAGATCTGAATATCTTTTAAATACTCTTGAAACGGAAGGTGAATATTACCCCAGGTATACCGATATTCAATCCTATTTTCATTTTAATCTGGGGAATAAGAAAATCGGGAATCTTCCAAAAACGGAACTGGGTCTATTATTTGCTTTTTCCAGGAACCGATATACCGTGGAGCCGGAAAGTCGTGAGACGGAGTTTGGAACCTTTAACCAGCCGTTAAATATTTATGTCGCTTTTGTTGGAAGGGAATTGTTAAATTATAATACGTATCAGGGTGCGTTTAAATTAACACACCGGTTTACAGAAAGGTTTAGGTCAAATCTGATTTTTTCAAACTACTATACTCAGGAAAGGGAGTATTTCGACATTGAAGCGGGTTACAGGATATGTGATGTAGATAAAAGGCCGGAATCAGAAACGTTTAATAAATGTATTAGCTTGCGGGGTATCGGGACTGATTTTGAGTCAGCGAGAAATCAACTTAATGCTCAAATTTTAAATACAGAGTTAAGGAATGAGCTTATAATTTCTGATAAAAGTCATTTAGGTTTTGGAATTGGTTATGCCTATCAGGAATTTGATGATCATATCCAGGAATACAGTTTTATTGATTCAGCAGACTATGTTACCATTACCGAACACATTGATGCTGATAATCATACAAAAGGAAATGTATTGACTGGATATATCCAGCATCATATTAATTTTAGTAATCGACATATGCTTGCGTACGGGCTTCGTTTCAACTACCTGGACATTAATGATAATTTCCTTATCAGCCCCAGGATTCAATATTCATTTTTCCCATCCTGGAAAAAGGATATGGTTTTTCGGGCCGCGGTGGGATTATACCAGCAGCAACCATTCTATCGTGAATTCAGAAGATTTGACGGGAGTCTGAACCTTGGGGTGGATGCTCAAAAATCATATCACGCCATAGCCGGGATGGATTATAATTTTAGTTTCTGGGGACGTCCTTTTAAGCTAACCGTGGAAACGTATTATAAATATCTGGATGATATTATACCCTATGATATTGATAATGTCAGAATCAGGTACTATGCTGATAATGTAGCCAGTGGTTATGCTGCAGGATTTGATTTCAGGGTAAGCGGAGAATTTGTTCCGGGTGATGAATCGTGGTTCAGTATAGGGTTTTTATCGACAAAAGAAGATCTATCCATTGATGACAGAGGCATGATATCCAGACCAACCGACCAGTTAGTTAATTTTAATATCTTCTTTCAGGATCATCTTCCAAAAAATCCTACCTATAGGGTATACCTGAATCTTAATTATGCATCTGGCTTGCCCTTTGGACCACCTAACAATATCGAATACCGCAATATTTTTAGAGGAGAATCTTACCAGAGAATCGATATAGGATTATCAAAGATCTTTTATATGAAAAAAGTTAACTTTCTGGAATCCTTATGGTTAGGGATTGAAGTTTTGAATTTAACAGGGAGGAATAATCCAGTGAGTTATTATTGGGTAAAAGATTTTAACAATATCTATTATGCTGTTCCAAATTCCTTATCCGGACGATTTTTTAATATTAGATTCAAGATCAAATTTTAGGTGAGATTATAAATAATACCGATGATTTTATCTTACCGGAAGGAACATGTATTATGGTTTTTATTATCGTTTAAGTATTTATTAGGCTAATTACCAAGTACTTATAGTGTAATTTTTTTTACTTTCCCTTTGCCATTCAATTTAAAAATTTGTTATTTCGGCACTTAGTTAAAATTGTAATTAATATAAAATAAATAAATTGATAAAATTAAATTGATTGTAAGATGAAGAAACTAATGTATTTTCTTGTTTTTGTAATTGGGATTGGATTTGCTAATGCCCAGGATGTTGAAATAACAGATGATGACTTAAAAGCTTATGCTATAGCTAATGCTGGGGTAAAGAGCATAACATCATCCATTAGTCCGTTAGTAAATGATTTAATTTCAAAACAAGAGGGGATGACCGGTCAACGATTTAAGGAATTGCAGGCAACCAAAGGTGATGCAGATAAACTTGCTGGCATTGAAGCACTTGAATGGGAGATCAAATTTTTAGATACTGTTAATGGAGAGATTGACGAAAGGAAACAAGCCGCGAAGGATCTTATTAATCTTATGGCAAAGTATGCTATTGGATCAAGCAAATATAAAGCCATCCGGTCAGGCATTAAGGATGATCCTGACATGAAAGCCAGGTATGATGTCATAACCGCTAAATTCGAATAATATTTAGTATTATAGAATTCAGAGCCTGTTGTTTACCCAGAACTCCAGGCTCTGGATGATATAAGCAGATAATAACTGATCCTGTTTATAATTTCTTTATTTCATCATCGGGATCCAATCCACTCAATATCTCGATATTTATACCATCAGACAGTCCGGTCTCAATTTCTCTTTTTTCAAAGACCTGATCTCCGGTCTCCATTTCCACGAATATCTTATCTTCTTCAAATATCAAATTACTTTCTTTAATAGCAAGAACGCTATCTCTTTTATCCAGTACGATATCGGCATTGGCACTATAGCCGGCTCTCAGGAAGGTTCCTTCTTTCAGATTTATGGCCGCTTTTATTTCAAACTGTATGGCGCCTTCTTCTTCAACTCCTTTTGGAGAAATGTATTCCAGGTCTGCCATGAATGTCTCTTTATCTAGCGCACCAATTGTTAGCAGTAAACCCATGCCTTCTTTTAATTTCCCGACCTCAGATTCATCTACCTTTCCCTCAAAGATCATTTCATTCATATTGGCAACTGTGGCAATGGTAGTACCCTCATTGAATGTATTAGATTCAATCACAAAGGTTCCCTGTTTCACCGGAACGTCAAGTATCATGCCGTCGGCCGTTGACCTGACCAGGTTAGAAACACTACCTGACTTTTTTGAAGCACCTTCCTTGATAAGATCCAGATTGTTTTCTGCAGCATCCAGTTCCTGCCGTCTAAGGTTATATTCCAGCATATACCTGTTGAAGTCAAATTCTGAAATGATCTTATCATCATACAATTTCTTTTGCCGATTCATCTCTTTCTCGGCATTTTTATAGTTGATAATGGCAGCATTTAAGTTTGCTTCCGCATTATTTAGGGCCACCACATCAGGAATAATTTTGATTTTAGCGATAATATCACCCTCTTTTGCAATCTCTCCGGCTTCAACAAATATTTTCTCAACCACCCCAGATACCTGAGATTTTAGATCAATTTCCTTTCTGGGTACAATTGATCCGGTCGCCACGGTTTTATATATAATATCGGTATAAAATGGCTTTTCAGTACTAAATACTACCGGTGGTTCCTTTGATTTTTGGTAAAGGAAATAACCAGTACCTACAAAGCTTGTTATTAAAATCAATACTAATAATACTCTGAAAACTGTTTTCATTTTAATTAATTTATTCAACTCTAATTGCTTCAATGGGACTTATTGAGGCGGCTTTTCTTGCAGGGATCAATCCGGCAAAAGCACCGCATATAATTAATATTCCAAATGCTGTCAATGCGATTCTGAAATCTACCCCCGGATGGGCAAACATATCAGAATTTAAATCGAACTTTTCCATTGCATAGTTAATGCCTTCCAGTAGAAAGGTTCCCAATACAAGGCCGATGTATCCGGCAAATGCTGTCAATACTATGGATTCCTGTAGAATAAGAGATATTATTGATAGGGGGGTAGCACCCATAGATTTTCTGATCCCTATTTCCTTGGTTCGTTCCTTAACGATAATCAACATAATATTGCTCACGCCAATTACTCCGGCAAACAATGTCCCTATTCCTACAATCCAGTTAAATAGAGATATTCCAAAGAAAAGACCGTTTATGCGTCCGAATTCTTCTTCCAGGTTGTTGGAACCAATAGCGGCATGGTCTTCAGGATCTACATGGTGACGTTTTTTCAGGACATCTTTCATGTTCTTTTCAACAAGACTTACCGGTATGCCTTCCTGGGCAGTGAATGAAAACCATCCGACCCTGTTCCCGTAATTGAATGCCTGTTGAAAAGTGGAAAATGGAATGTAAACTGTCTGCATGTCCCTGGTTGCCATTTCATCTGTTCGCAGTGATTTAAACACACCTATAACCTTGAAATAAATACCATTAATCTTTATATAATCTCCAATTGGATCCTCATCAGATTTAAAAAGTACATTAACAACTTCCTGACCGAGAACTGCAACCTTACGTTTTTCTTTGAGATCATAATCATTCAGGTGTCTTCCTTTGACCATATTTACAATTTGTATATGCTGGAAATCGGGATAGTCTCCATAGACATTAAATGGCCCGGATTTATTGCCTCTGAAAACATTGTTGCCGCCTCGCCAGCTTCCAAGTGAATTGCGGGGAGCCAGCTTGTCCAGTCCTTTTACATTTTCACGCAATGCTATGATATCTTCATTATAAAATCTCAGATATCTGCCTGGTTTGAATCCCTCATAGGCCATAGTGGTTTTATTTCCCCACATAAATCCGGCATTAGTTGCCCAACTTTCAAATCCTATCCTCACGCCTGTTTCGAGACCATTACCCGAACCCAGCAAGACCATTAACATAAAAATGCCCCAGAAAACGCCAAACATAGTCAATGCAGTTCTTAGCTTATTCTTTTTTATGGTTGCCCATATTTCCTGCCATTTGTCGTAATCAAACACTTCTATTTCTTTTTAAGAATTCTTCTATCTTTAGTTTAATATCATTCATCTCTTAATGCTTCTATTGGTCTGATCTTTGAAGCTTTTTTAGCCGGAATATATCCTGCTATAACTCCGGAGAATATTAACAATAATGTTGCCCCAATCGCTGTCTGAAGATGGATCTCAGGATTTCTGAAATAAGGAGCATCAACACTGAATTCAAGTAGTGAATAATTAATAAATTCAATTAAACCAATTCCGCCGAGTAAACCGATGTATCCGGCAATACCTGTTATTACAATAGCTTCCTGTAAAAAGAGACCTACAATAGAATTGGGCGTAGCCCCAAGTGCCTTTCTGACCCCAATTTCCCTGGTCCTTTCTTTGACCACAATGAGCATTATATTACTAACACCTACAATTCCAGCGATTATGGTCCCAATCCCAACAATCCAGATAAAGATCCGTATGCCATTAAAAAGGTTGACGAAGCGCTGGTAATTTTCTACATTGTTCCATATGAACAATGCCCTGTTGTCACTGGGATCAAACTTATAGCGTTTGGAAAGATCGCTTTTCACCTTATCAACCATCTCAATACTTTCCTTGACAGATGCATCTCCTACGGTGAAAACCATATTATGTATATAGTTAGATCCATTATAGGCCAGTTGTGCTGTTGAGATTGGGATAAAAATGCGACGATCTTCATCACCATCTCCGGCATCATCATAAATTCCCACTACTTTATACTGAATGCCACCTATATGTATCCACTTGTCTATCGGATCTTCATTCTTAAATAATATCTGGCTCACTTCGGTTCCCATTATAACAACCTTTCTTCTTTCTCTATGATCATTTTCATTAAGATACCTGCCTTGGAAGGCTTTCTGGTTTTCGATAAATGCATGATCCGGATGAACGCCAATCACAGAAAAGCTGGAATACCGGTCCTTATACCTTACAGTAAATTCACCTGAGCAGTAATATCTTCCTGTGATGTGGTCAATGCCTTCAATTTCAGATTTGGTCGAGCTATAATCACTATTCTTAAGTCTGATGTATCGACCTTGTTTCATGCCCTTATAAGGCATACTTGTGCGACCAGGTGATACATAGATACTATTTACAGCGTCTTCCTCGAATTCCTTGTTAACACCATTCTCAAGACCTTTTCCGGCTCCCAGTAATAAAACAAGCATAAATATCCCCCATGACACACTAAACGCGGTTAAAAAGGTGCGCAGTTTATTTTGTTTAATGGTATAATATATCTCTTGCCACTTATCCAGATCAAACATTTCTTTGAGGTTAAGATGCTATCGCTATTTCTTCATCTACAATAATTCCATCCCTTAATTTAATAATGCGATCCGTTTTATGTGCAATATCGTCTTCGTGTGTTACGATCAGAATGGTTTTACCGGCATCATTCACCTCTTTAAATATCTCCATTACTTCAAAGGAAGTTTGTGAATCCAATGCGCCTGTAGGTTCATCTGCCAGAATAACCTTTGGATCTGCGATCAAAGCCCGCGCAATGGCTATTCTTTGTTTCTGCCCGCCAGACAATTCTCCTGGCATATGCTCAGCCCATTCTTTTAATCCAACCATATCGAGGTATTCCATAGCCTTGATGTTACGCTTTTTTCTTCTCACTTTCTGGTAATAAAGAGGTAAGGCTACATTTTCCAGTGCATTTTTAAAAGATAAAAGATTGAAAGACTGAAAGACAAAACCTAAAAAACGGTTTCGGTAAAATGCGGCTTTTCGTTCAGAAAGGTTTTTTATCAGGGTATCATTCAGGGTATAGTCTCCCGAATCATATTCATCAAGTATTCCTATTATATTCAGAAGAGTAGACTTGCCCGATCCGGAAGAACCCATTATTGAAACCAGTTCCCCGGCTTCTATATGCAAATCAATACTTTTTAACACTTCAAGCTTCTGTTTTCCCACATCGTAGGACTTTCTTATCTCTTTTAATTCTATCATAATTAAGGCGTACTTTTCCAGCGAGCATGTATCTATAACTATACCAAAATCTTAATTACCTGACACTCAGACAATTCTATTTAAATTTGAATGATGGTTTAATTATGTTGTACGGATTTGAAGTAACAAATGTTCGATATCGGACGCCAAATTGTCATAGAAATATTGAGGGAATGCGTATTAATTATTTTAACTTTAATGAGATAAATACTGACCATAATGTTAACCGCTAACGAAATAAGCATCATTCTCGAAGATCATGATGTTCTTGAATCTGTTCAGGATCTCAAGAATGCATTTCGAAATAAAGAGGCGCCACACCTTGATATCAGTGACCACGATTTTTTGAGTCTAATTATCATGATGCCCAGTATCTCCATTGCCCTTTCAACAGGAGAAATAAGTCTTATGGAGGAAATGGCTTTAAATAAAAAGGCCAGGACCATTTCAAAAGGAGGGCATTATCTTAAAAAAGATCCGGTAGTATATGCGATGAGTTTTCTGGTGAAAAACGCTCCAAAATGGGAGAATCAATTTTTTAAAACCATTAGACTAGCCATGGAAAAATCCTTTGATAAATCATTGATTGAAGGAGATGACCTGGATGCCTCCAGGGTATCAGACAGGGAATTTAAGAAAAGTTTAATGAATGCCCCATATATGTTCATAAGATTCCTTCATTCCTTCTTCTGGGATGATACTCATGAAGATTTATCCGACAAAAAGAAAATATCAAAAATCGAATTCAAAAAAGTACAGCATATTGGTGATAAACTGGAATTGTCAAAAACCATTATTTTTAGAAAATTTTTAGATACTTTTGACGTTAGATAAGCAAAAACCGGCCAAAAAGGGGTATTGACCGTTTTAATGGTAAAAAAAAAGCTACTTATCCTTGTCCCGTTGTTCATCCTGTTTGCTCCTGCATTCAGCCAGGTTACTGACCCCTATTATTACGTGCCCCAGAAAGAAGCACAAATCAGCCGGTTCAGACAGATCCTGAATAAAATATCAATAACATTTACCAGTGGATATGGCAGAACGTTTTATAAGCATGATCTTCCTGGATATGGTGTATTAAATAAAACTGATTCCACGGACAGTGGTCTATATCTATTTACCCTGCAGGATTCTTCTGCATCTCCCTTTTTTGGTTATCAGAATTGGTTAAATGCACCGGATTCAGCAAATGTCACACGAAATTCATCAACTGATCTTCAAAACCAGGTTCTTAGTGATACTGCAAAATTAGGATATAAAGGGAGTTCGGGTGCTATTCCATTTACACTTCTGATCAGCGTGGATTTATTTGATCGGGTTAGGATCGGCGGAGGTGCAGCTTTTGAAATTCATCATTTACCTACTATGAGCCCGTATACGGGGGCTGATGCACTTGGGCAATATTCGCCAAATGTTAAAACAACCAATTTGAAACGTGTTTTTGGAACAGTGGGAGCCAGGGTATATGATTTTATGTACTGGACTTATTATGCTGATATACAAATCGGAAAAATATGGATGGGAGGGGCATACGATAAAAGTCTGATAAATCAGGGGGTATATTTTAATATAGGAATACCAATTGAATACGAGTTTTCGGAATATTTGAAAGGATATATCAGGCCTTCCTATGAATTTAAAAGTTATAAGATGGATTTACCTGATTTTGGAGGAAGTGTCCGTCACAGATATCCTGCCTTATTTGTTCATGTGGGTTTCAGATATACCATCCCGGAACTTCCACGCTGCCGATTGAACGCCAGGACCCCTCCGGGATATGATTATCCGAAAAAATTTACCAATAAAACCTGCCGATATCAGAAAAAGCATATTCATGGGAACAAAGGATATCGGGGACAACCTTTCTATAAAAAGCAGAATCCAAAAGTAGGTGAGAATTATCCCAATCTTCATAAATACAGGTGGTGGAGAATGAACCGGCGCAAAGTCTCAGGGGGGTATTAGCTTGGTTCATAAATTAAGGAACAAATTATGCTCCGAAATAACATAATTTTATGTAAATTTGCGTCCATAATTTTTCTATTTTAACCACAGTTAATGGCAGAAGGAGCGAACGAAAACATTATTCCTATCAACATTGAGGAGGAGATGCGGGGTGCCTACATAGATTATTCAATGTCAGTAATAGTTTCCAGGGCACTGCCGGATGTACGGGATGGATTGAAGCCGGTCCATAGAAGAGTGCTTTATGGAATGCTTGAGTTGGGAGTTACCTACAACAGGCCATATAAAAAATCAGCCAGAATAGTAGGAGAGGTGTTGGGTAAATACCACCCTCATGGAGATTCTTCCGTTTATGATACGATGGTCCGAATGGCACAGGAATGGTCTCTGCGCTATCCTTTGGTAGATGGGCAGGGAAATTACGGATCAATAGACGGTGATTCACCAGCAGCCATGCGATATACTGAAGCAAGACTCAGGCGAATTGCAGAGGAAATGCTGAATGATATCAACAAAAATACAGTTGATTTTCAACCGAATTTCGATGATTCATTACAGGAGCCAACGGTTCTTCCGGCAAAGCTCCCGAATCTTCTTGTAAACGGGGCTTCGGGAATTGCAGTTGGCATGGCTACAAATATGCCACCTCATAATCTTTCAGAAGTCGTAGACGGCATTGTTGCATTTATTGACAACAATGATATCCAGATTGATGAATTGATGCAATATGTCAAGGGACCTGATTTCCCAACAGGTGGTATCATTTATGGCTATCAAGGTGTAAAATCCGCTTTTGAAACAGGAAGAGGCAGAGTGGTTGTCAGGGCCAAAACCGAAATTATTACTAGTAAATCAGGAAAGGAACAGATCATAGTTACGGAAATTCCGTATCAGGTCAATAAGGCAGCAATGATAGAAAAAACTGCTGCACTTGTTAACGAGAAAAGACTGGAGGGCATTTCTGATATACGTGACGAATCTGACAGAGACGGGTTGAGAATAGTATACGATATCAAACGTGATGCAATTCCTAACATCGTCCTGAATCATCTTTTCAAGCATACTCAACTGCAATCATCTTTCGGGGTAAACAATGTTGCCTTAGTTAAAGGAAGGCCTCAAATATTGAATCTTAAAGATTTGATATCCAGGTATGTAAGCCATAGACACGACGTATTGGTCAGAAGAACGCAATTTGAGCTGGAAGAAGCAGAACGGCGCGCGCACATTCTTGAGGGTTATATCATAGCACTGGACAATATTGATGAAGTCATCGATCTCATTCGCAAATCAAGGGATCCTGAAACTGCCAGGTTAGGTTTAATGGAACGGTTCAAACTTTCTGAGATGCAGGCAAAAGCGATCCTGGACATGCGTCTTCAAAGACTGACAGGCCTTGAGCGCGAAAAAATAGAAGAAGAATATAAGGAACTCCAGGAGCTCATTAAAAAGCTTCAAACCATTCTTGATGATAAGGTCTTGAGGATGAGCATTATAAAGGATGAATTGATTGCACTGAAAGAAAGGTATGGAGATGAGAGAAGGACTGATATAGTGCATGATTCAGATGAAATTGGCATAGAAGATATGATCCCTAACGAAGAGATGGTAATTACCATTTCTCATCAGGGGTATATTAAGCGAACCCAATCTTCAGAATACAGAACACAGGGCCGGGGAGGAGTTGGTTCCAAGGGAGTTATCACAAAAGATGATGATTTTACCGAACATCTTTTCATCGCGAATGCCCATGATTATCTACTGATATTTACAGAATTCGGCAAGGTATTCTGGAAAAAGGTTTATCAGATACCCGAAGGTGTCAAAACATCCAAAGGTCGAGCCATTCAAAATCTGATCAATATTGATCCGAATGACAAAGTAAGAGCTGTTCTTAATGTACATAACCTTCAGGATCAGGATTATATAAACAATAATTATATAATGATGTGTACCGTGAAAGGTACCATTAAAAAGACATTACTTGAAGCGTATTCAAGGCCACGCCAGAATGGCATAAATGCGATTACCATCAATGAAGGCGACCGTTTATTGAATGCAGCACTGACCAATGGTGATAATCACATTGTTATTGGAAAACGATCAGGCAAGGTTATACATTTCCATGAAACTGATATCCGGGCAATGGGAAGGAATGCAGCGGGAGTGAGGGGGGTTACCCTTGAGGGTGAAAAAGACCGTGTGGTTGATATGGTCTGTATAACCAGGTCGGATGCCAATTTATTGGTGGTTTCTGAAAAAGGATATGGTAAAAGGAGCCAGATTGATGATTATAGAATTACCCGCAGAGGCGGCAAAGGAGTTAAAACCATCAATATAACAGAAAAAACTGGCAAGCTTGTTGCTTTAAAAGTAGTGGTCGACACGGATGACCTGATGATTATTAATAAATCAGGCATCACAATCAGAATGGCTGTTGATACATTACGCGTAATGGGCAGGGCCACTCAGGGAGTAAGGCTGATCAAATTAAATGAGAATGATGAAATCAGCAGTGTTGAGAAAATAGAGAAGATCGAAGAGGAAAATTTAGAATCAAATTAAAATGCTGATTTACAGCGTATTATATATCTGTATTAAATTAATTATTTAAGTAAAAATATCTTGAAATCATGAAAAAGATTAGGTTAATTTTATTTTTGCTCCTTACTGTAAGTGTTGCTTTTGCCCAGAAGGAGAAAACTCCTAAGATAGAAAAAGCTAAAATACTTCTTGACAAAGGAGAAGTGGCTGAAGCTCAAATGATTATTGATGCTGCCACTACGCATGAAAAAACAAAAGACAAGGTAAAAACATGGTATTACCGTGGTCTTATCTATGAAGCAATTTATAACTCTGAAGATGAGGCTGTTAAATCCTTAAGTGATGATGCCTATAGTGAGGCTGCAACAGCCTTTCTTAAAGTGAAAGAAATGGAACCTGAGACCAGTACTTATTACATATTCTCGGATCAGCGTATTGTTGCCTTGTATGGTGCAGCATTTAATGGGGCGGTAGAAGCCTATCAAAGCGGTGATTATGAAGGTTCTATTGCTTATTTTGATATGGTAAAAATGGTCTTCCCAAATGATACTACAGCATGGCAATATACCGGTTATGCCGCCCAGCAATTGGATGATACTGAGCTGGCATTAGAGAATTTCAATTATCTTGCTGACAATAAAATGGCCGATGTAAATGTCCACAGAAACATTATTTACGTTTACAGAGCCGTCGTGCATGATACATTAGCCGCTTTGGAAGCAGCTAAGCGAGCAAGGGCTCAATTCCCGGAAGATCATGACCTTAAGCAGGATGAGATAACACTTTTAATCATGGCTAATAAAACTGACGAGGCTAAAGCATCACTTTCTGCGGCTATAGAAAATGATCCCGACAATTATCTTTTGTATTATGAAATGGGATACATTTATGATGCAGCTGAAGATTATGTCTCAGCCAGTGAATGGTATGAGAAGTGTCTTGAGAAAAATCCGGAATATTTTGAAGCTTTATATAACCTTGGGGTGAATAAATATAACCAGGGTGCAGAGATCCTAAAAGAGGCTCAGGACATGGATCTGGATACTTACAAGAAAGAAGGCAAGGCGGTTGAGGCCAGAGCAAACGAAGTTTTTACGACGGCTGTTCCGTATTTTGAAGAGGCACATGAAGTGAATCCAGAGGATATCAGCACATTACAGACACTGCAGACCTTATATGCTTTGATGAAAGAATATGAAAAAGTTAATGAGGTTAAGGAGAAACTTGATGCATTAGGAGCGACTTCAGAATTAGAACAACAATAAAGTAATACCCTGAAAATAGGGGAGTTTCACAATATATTTTAGGGCGGCCCAATATTAAGGGCCGTCTTTATTTCACACCCTCTATTTAACATAATGTAAATTATATAACAATTCCCAAGCGAATCCCTCAATACGAGCGAAGCGAGTATTTAACATAAAATCAGTTATCGATTATAGATATGGTAAAGTGGCTGGAGCCCGAAATAGATTAACCTCTGTTAATTTTTTTGAATTGCTCAATTTGTGATTTAATAGCCATCTCGGTAGGCAACCTTTCCATACTACTAGCACCATAAAAGCCGTGAATATCGTCACAGTTGTCAATTATATATTTCGCATCTTCAGGCATGGCTATAGGTCCTCCGTGACATAATACAATCACATCTTCTTTTGCATTCCTGGCGGCAGCTGCCCATGAGTTGATCAATGAAACACTTTCGTCCAGCGTTTTTGCTGTCTTAGCACCAATAGTTCCTGACGTAGTTAGTCCCATGTGACAAACGATGATGTCTGCTCCTGCCTTTGTCATGTCGATGGCATTCTCCTCACTAAATACATATGGTGTTGTCAGCAGGTCATACCTATTTGCCTTTTCAATCATTTCTACCTCCTTATCAAATCCCATTCCTGTTTCCTCTAAATTCTGTCTGAAAACTCCATCAATCAGTCCCACGGTAGGAAAGTTTTGAACACCAACAAAGCCAAGGGCTTTGAGCTCATTGAAGAAATAATCGAAATTGATGAAAGGATCAGTAGCGTTCACACCAGCCAGTACCGGTGTATGCTTGACCACCGGTATTATTTCCATGGCCATTTCCTTCACGATTTCATTGGCGTTGCCATAGGCCAGAAGACCAGATAAAGACCCTCTCCCAGCCATTCGGTAGCGACCTGAGTTATATAATACTATCAAGTCAATACCTCCAGCCTCTTCAGATTTGGCTGACAGACCTACTCCTGCACCCCCACCAATAATCGGAGTGCCCTCTTTAATCATTTCTCTAAACTTCTTTAAGATCTCTTGTTTGTTATGCATAGTAATTAGAACTTAATCTCTAAGTGAAGCCCATGGTTCCTGATCACTCACCTCCTCAATTTCATATCCCAGATCATTATCTGCACAAGGTCCTAGCACGACGAAAAGTTCAGCAGGTTTTTGTCCCATTTGAAATGAAGCGTGTATTTGACCTTTAGGTATGAATACACTATCTCCTGGATTCAACGTTTCTTTGTTCTGCTCAATCCACTGCTCAAGCTGGCCTTCCATTACATAGATCATTTCCTCCTGGTTTGGGTGAAAATGAAAATCGTGCCCTTCACCGGGTTTGATGATAACCTCTAGCGTGGTTAAATGCTTGGAAGCCGTATTGGCAGGATTCGTGAGCCAGCGCATCTTTCCCCATTCTACCGTTTCCTCTTTAGTGTTTTTCTTTAAAATAAAACTCATGATTAAATAGTTATTTAGGATATACTTTAGACATTACTTCTTCAAAATTCTTGACGAGAGCCTCTGCAAAAGCATCGTCGTTAATATTGTAAGGAAGCCTGATCAGCTGTCTCTTACTAGTCTGCTTTATATTCGACTCCAGCGTATCAAACAAGGCTTTATCAGCCTCCGGATCATAAAAGCTCATACCCTCGATATCAATGGCAGAAACACCTTTTTCTGGTAGTAAGAACCTGACCTCTCCTTCCGTCTGGTTCAATTTATTGGCAATCCAAAGGCCCATTTTCTTATTTTCCTCAATACTAGTCCTCATTAGTGTGACCTGATCATTGTGCCTGTACAGATTCCTGTCCTTGAATGCTTCAGGCACCGTATCCATCGCACCAAAGTTCACCATATCCAAAGCACCTACAGATCCCACATATGGCATCTTGTTGCGAATAATGGCCCCTATTCGATCCTCTCCTGCACTGAGTACACCACCCATCAAATGATCACAAATCTCTGTAGTGGTAATATCCAGAACGCCGGAGATGAACCCAGAATCCACCAGCTTTTCCAAGCTTTGTCCTCCTACGCCGGTTGCATGGAATACCAGGCAATCATATTTATCTTCCAGTGATTTCACTACAGTATTCACACATGATGTTGTTACACCAAACATCGTAAGTCCTAACTGTGGCTTTTCAGAATGGTATTCCGGAGGAGCGTTCAAAACCATACCAGTTAAAGCATGTGCTGCATTGGCAAGAATGGTATTGGATATACTGTTTATTCCGTTAATATCCGTAATAGAATAAACCATGTAAATATCACTTGCTCCTATGTAAGGGTTGATATTACCAGAAGCCATCGTGGATACAATAATCTTGGGAAGCCCAACGGGGAGAGCTTGAAATGCCTGGGAGATCAGTGAAGTACCCCCAGACCCTCCTAGTCCGATTACTCCGGCAATATCTTTTCGATTTAACAAAAAATCTTTTAGAGCTTGTCCCATTGCCGCAAGCGACTCCCCACGTGTGTCATATGTCTTAGTTTCTAAATCTTGATTCAGATCTGCAGGCTTTATATCTGCCTGCGAATCGTGAGGCAATGTGCTCACATCTACTGATATACATGATACCCCTAGCACTTCGAGACGACTTTTCACAAAGTTTAATTCGTTGGCTTTCGTATCGAATGTTCCAACTATGTATACATTTTTTTTCATAACAAGACGTTTTTTTGTCCTGGGGTGATTGCCAATACACTTAAATATCAATGGATTATTTTAGCTCTACGGTTACAATGGTGACCAAGTCTTCATCTTTGCCAGGTATTTAGAAAGTTTTTTCACACATCAATATCAAGAATATTGGCTATTCTGGTTAAATCCTTAAGACTAGGTTGACTTCTGTTTTGAACATATGAATTTGTCATATTATAACTCTTCTCTAGCTTTTCAGCTAACCATTTTTGTTTAATACCCTTTTTCTCAAGTACTGCTTTTATTCTGTTCATCAGCTCTTAAATC
>JAHEGY010000093.1 GCA_024644875.1 Cyclobacteriaceae bacterium | reverse complement strand
TAGTGAATAAATGATTGAGTCTAAAAAGAAACTTTAATTAGAATGGATTTACGAAAAAGCCTCTAAATCGTTTAGCAAATTACAAATAACTTTTTAATCTCCTGGGCTAATAATAATTAATCTTCCAATAATATCATCAGGAAGTCGATCAAATCCATTCTTTATCAGATAAATTATCTTGCTTATCAAAAACAAATTTCTAATCTTTGAAGGTTAAACAATACAAAAAGACCATGAAAATCTTAAAAGTAATCGGAATTATTCTGGCCATTGTCATTGTGATAGCAGTTGTCCTGGTTATGGTATTGCCCACAAAATATAATCTGGAAAGGTCAGTGACCATTGACGCCCCGACAAATATTGTTTTTGAACAGGTGGTTAGATTTGAGAACTTCATAAAATGGAGTCCCTGGTCTGAGCTGGACCCCAATATGGCTTATGAAATTACCGGAACTGACGGAGAGGTTGGTTCTGTATATTCCTGGTCAGGTAATGATTCTGTAGGAACAGGTTCTTTAACTACGATCTCCATTATGGATAACAGGATCGAACAGAAACTGGATTTTACAGCTCCCTGGGAAGCACATGACCTTACCTATTATGAATTTGAAGAAACCCCGGAGGGTATTGAGGTAATATGGGGCATGGATGGAAATCTGGCAAGACCAATGAACCTTATGGGACTTTTTATGAGTATGGAAGATATGATCGGTCCACAATATGAGAGAGGTTTGCAAAGCCTTAAAAACCAGGTAAATGCCTTTGTCACCAATCACACTAAAAGAGGGTATTTCATTAATGAAATTGATATGAAGCCTAAGTACTACGTTACAAAAAGAGCATCTGTTAAATTCAGCGACATACAAAATTTCTATGCTACAAATTTCGAGGCCATCATGAAGAAAGTACAATTACTTGAACTTCCACTTGCAGGAGCACCCAGCAGTCTGATGTATACCTGGGATATGGAAAACAATTTGGCCGATATGGCAGCCGGCATTCCCATTTCCGAAGAGGCGGATGTCGATGGTTTTGATGTAATAGAAGTTGGCGGAAAATCTCTTCAAATACAATATTACGGATCATACGAAGGAAGCGCTGATGCCCACTATGCCATGGATGATTATATGAAAGAAAATGAACTGACATTAAATGAAGTGGTTATTGAAGAATATGTTACTGATCCTGTCCATGAACCTGACACCTCAAAATGGCTGACGAATATCTATTACATGATCCAGTAAGATTCATGATCTGCTGATATATAACTTATTGTAAATTGAAAAAAAGGCTCCATTTATAGGAATTTATCCGGAAGGCAGCCTTTTTTTGCGATCCTCTATACAAAAATCTTGTTCTAAATTATAGCTAAAATCTTGCTTTAAATCCTTACTGAGATCTTGGGCCTATTATCCAGGTCCTAAACGCTGTTCCAAATGGTAAGATCTATATATTAATCCTGAAATAATCTTTCATTCGAAATTATTTTTACTTTCACTCGAAAGTTTTTATCTTTGATTTAGAATTCTTATAATCCATGATATTCAATATTCAACGATATTCGATTCATGATGGTGAGGGTATACGGACCATAGTATTTTTTAAAGGCTGCCCGCTACGATGCAAGTGGTGCTCAAATCCCGAAAGTCAAACCTATGGGCTCAGCCTGATGTATGATCATAGAATTTGCAAGAATTTTGGGGATTGTATTCAAAAGGGTAAGCCAGCTATTAAATTTACAAATGAGGGTCTGTCCATAGACAGGGCGAATATTAAAAACAAAGAAGAATTCAGAGATATATGCCTCTCAAAAGCATTGACAGTTATTGGAGAGGATCTCAGTGCTGTCGAACTTTTGAAAGAAATAGAAAAAGATAAGCTTTTTTATCAGCAAAGTGGAGGCGGCGTGACCTTATCAGGCGGTGAGCCATTATCGCAAAATGGTTCAGTGACATATTTTCTGGATGAACTTAAAAAGAACAAGATCCACACATCGGTCGAAACTACCCTTCATGTTACCTGGAATCAAATCAAAAGATGCCTGGGAAGGATTGATTGCTTTCTTGTAGACCTGAAGCATACCGAAAAATCAAAATTCCGGGATTATACTGAAGGCGATTTGGAACTGGTCATGACAAATCTGAAGAAACTGAATGAACTAAGGGAGCATATTATCATCAGGATTCCTGTCATTCCAGGCTTTAACCATACATTAGAGGAGATGAAGGGAATAATTAACCTGTCTGCTTCTCTTCAGTCGGTGGATGAAATCCATTTCATTCCATACCATACACTTGGATCAGAAAAATATAAAATGCTGGGTATGGATTATCCATATAGCAATCATAAAGCCATTTCAGACACTGAGCTTACCCCTTATCTGGAATTTGCTAAATTAAAAGGACTTAATGCCAAAATTGGAGGATAAAATGATTGAAATTAAGGAAAGTAAGAAGATCTCAAAAAGAATTCATACACTTAGAGAAAAAGTACTCCGTGCAAAGCCCTCTGTCTGCACTGAAAGGGCAAAATTTTATACTTCAGTCTATAAAGAACATGAAGACAAGCCTGTAATAATCCGACGGGCCTTTGCATTGCAGAAGACTTTAAAGGAAATGACCATATTTATTGATGATGGGGAACTCATTGTTGGCAACCATTCTTCACAATTACGGGCTGCCCCTATTTTCCCTGAATATGCGGTCGATTGGTTACCGGAGGAAATGGATGACCTGGATAAAAGGCCTGGAGATGCATTTTTCATAACTGAACAACATAAACAAGAATTGCTTGAAATTGCAGATTGGTGGAAAGGTAAAGTGCTTTATGACAAGGGACGTGCTCTGATGACTCAGGAGTTAAGGGATATTCACGATACAGCTATCATTAAAGCTACGGGAAACCTCACATCAGGGGATGCCCATATCGCTGTTGATTTCATTAAAATATTGGAAACAGGCTTATCAGGATATCTCGAGGAGATAAAATCTTATGCCGGAGAAGTCAAAGGATATAACCAGGAAGGCATTAGAAAAGCCCAGTTTTATGATGCCTTGACTATTGGCATTCAGTCTATGTCGGCATTTATCAAAAGATATGCTGATCAGGCAAAATATCTGGCCAAACAGGAACAGGATCCTGGCCGCACTAGAGAATTGGAAACAATTGCTGATAACTGTACTCATATTTCCGAAAAACCTCCGGTTAATTTCCACCAGGCGTTACAATTAACCTTTTTTATTCAACTGGTATTGCAGATTGAAAGCAATGGACATTCCGTATCTCTGGGGAGAATGGATCAATACCTATATCCTTTCTATAAGCAGGATATATTAACAGGTAATATAACTGATGATCAGGCTGTTGAACTGTTTGAAAACACATGGATAAAACTACTTTCCATTAATAAGATCCGTCCATGGGCACATACCAGGTTTTCTGCAGGAGGCCCCCTTTATCAGAATGTGACCATCGGAGGACAAACTACAGAGGGAATGGATGCTGTGAATGATCTCAGTTATCTCATCCTGGATTCTGTTGGCAACATGAAACTTACCCAACCGAATCTATCTGTTAGATTTCATAAAAATATCAGTGACGCCTTTTTAATGAGATGTCTGAAAGTCATTACAAAGGGATTCGGAATGCCGGCATTTAATAATGATGAAATTGTGATCCCTGAACTGATAAAACTTGGGGTGGAAAAAGAAGATGCCTACAATTATTCTGCCATTGGTTGCATTGAGATCGCAGTGCCAGGCAAGTGGGGTTATCGCTGCACGGGAATGAGTTTTCTCAACCTGATGCGGGTTTTCCTGGCTGCTTTATATGACGGATTGGATACACGCAGCGGCAAGACTTTCCACAAAGGCATTGGGCACTTTAATAATTTCAATTCTTATGAAGATTTATTTAAAGCTTGGAAACATCAAATTAAATATTATACCAGAAAGACAGTAGAAATTGATACCGCCGTGGATACAGCCCTGGAAGAAAATGTTCCTGATATATTGTGTTCCGCTTTTGTTGACAGTTGTATTGAAAGAGGTAAAACCATAAAAGAGGGTGGTTCGAAATACGATTTTATTTCAGGCCTTCAGGTTGGGATCGCGAACCTTGGCAATTCCTTAGCCGCCATTAAGAAACTTGTATTTGAGGAAGAGAAATTAAGCAAAGAAGATCTTCTGGAAGCAATAGAAAACGATTTCACCGGAGAAAAAGCAGAAAGAATCCAGCAGATGCTCCTGAACTTCGCCCCTAAATACGGTAACGATAATGATTATGTTGATCAACTGCTTGTTGATGCCTACATGGAATTTATCAATGAGCTGCGCCATTATCATACAACCCGGCATGGAAAGGGACCCATCGGATGTCAATATTATGCAGGGACTTCCAGCATTTCGGCCAATGTACCATCGGGCTCTGTTGTTCCAGCTACACCGGACGGTCGAAAAGCATTTACACCTGTCGCTGAAGGGAGCTCTCCTACCTCAGGAACTGACACGAAAGGTCCCACCGCAGTCTTCAAGTCAGTATCAAAACTACCAACGGACCGTATTATGGGTGGCGTTCTTTTGAATCAAAAGCTTTCACCAGCCTCTATAAGGAATGACTCGGATAAAAAGAAACTGATATCAATAATCCGGACATTTTTTGCCGATCTTAAAGGATGGCATATCCAATATAACATTGTATCGCGGGAGACCCTGCTGGCAGCACAAGAAGATCCGGAAAAATACAGGGATCTGATCGTCAGGGTTGCCGGATATTCCGCATTTTTTACTACATTGTCTCCTGACACGCAAAATGATATCATTGCGCGAACAGAGCATTTTTTATAATAGTATCTATGAAAAAAGTCCTTTGTGGTGTAGATATAGGAGGAACGAAGTTATCTACAGCACTGGTTGACCATGATGGTAATATTATTGATAAATTGATCATATATGATCATGTTGATAAACCGGAAGACCTTTTTGTCGAACAGGTGAGTTTGAATATCAAAACCTTGTTCAGAAAAAACCAACTTGAAGAAGAAGATGTATTGGGTATCGGCATGGGATGTGCCGGCCATCTGAGGTTCAGGGATGGTGTTATGATCACAACATCCAACCTGAAGGGATTTAAGAACTATCCATTGCGAGACGCCATCCAGTCCAATTTCAAAATACCGGTTATTCTTGATAATGATGCCAATGCACAGGCATTCGGTGAATTCAATTTCGGGGCCGGAAAAGGGTATAACAGTATGATCTTTCTTACCATCAGTACCGGAATTGGAGCAGGTATAATCATAAATCATAAGCTTTACCGGGGCATAACAGGTACTGCCGGTGAATTCGGACATACCATTGTAAATCCCTACAAAGATCTGTTATGCACTTGCGGGAATAAAGGATGTCTTATGTCCTGTGCATGTGGGATGGCACTTCCCCATTTGTTTAAACAAAAAATTGAAGAAGGAAAGGAGACGAGGATGGACATAACGGAAGACTTTGACTATTCAGCAGTTGATGGCAAATTCATAAAAGAAGGATTTGACTTAGGGGACCCCATTTCAAAAGAAATTATCCTGGACAGTGGATTCTACCTGGGATTGGGATTGTATAATATTTTCCAGGTATTTAATCCACCACTTATTGTATTGGGAGGTGGCCTGTTAAGCTGGGGCGATATTTATCTGGAGAAGATCAAGAAAACATTTTATGAATATGCACGGGACATGATCTTCGACCCCCTTGATATTGTAGTAAGTAAGATCGGAACTGATGCAGGCGTAATCGGGGCTGCATCTTTACCATTGGAATAATGTTAAACGAAAGACAAAAGAGTATTCTGAACCTGCTGGGTCACCAAGACGAGGTGTCTGTGAATGAACTTTCAAAACAACTGAAGGTTTCTTCCGTAACCATTCGCCAGGATCTGAACTTTATGGAGTCAGAAGGACTTTTAAAAAGAATCCATGGTGGAGCTGTGCTCAGGGATGCCGATGACCTAGCAAACAGACTGGGTGTTAATTATGATAAAAAATTGAAAATCGCCCGGAAAGTTGCTGAGTATGTAAATGAAGGGGAAACCATTTTAATAGAATCCGGATCGATCAATGCCCTCCTGGCTCGCGAAATTGCTAAAAAGCGAAATGTAAAGATCATTACTACTAATGTTTATATCGCCCGGCAATTTCGGAAAAACGCAGGAGCAAACGTCATCCTCCTGGGTGGCTTATACCAACATCAGAGTGAAACATTGGTAGGTAAGATCACCAGGGTATGCATTGACCAGATCAATTACAGCAAAGCCTTTTTAGGAATTGACGGTTATACCACCGATTCAGGATTTACCCTTCGCGATTTGTTCCGATCTGAAATATCTTCCTACATCATCGAAAAATCCAATGAAGTATTCATAGTCAGTGACTCCAGTAAATTTGGAAAAACTGAATTGACCAGGATATGTTATCCAGCTGATATTCAACATGTTGCTACTGATTCTGATCTTGAACAGGAATATGTGAATGATCTATGCCATGCGGGTGTAAATGTAATTCTGGCCTAAACAAACCTCTCTGTTTAATACATTTGGAAATCTGAAATTAATCTTTTACTTTCAAAGACTGTAATAACCAATATTCACACAAAAACCCCTGATCTCATGAGACCAAGAACTATTCTTGCAAGCGCCATTATATTGGCATTTTCTTTAAACCTGGCCACTGCCCAGGATACTGACACACAGTTGTATATGATCCATGAGGATCTTGTAATCCCGGCTCAGGTTTTCAAGTATATGGAAACTACCAGCGCATTAAAACAAGCCATGGAAGATAACAACGTAGCCACATTTGGCTTCAATACCTTCTGGCTTGATGACAATACCTGGTGGTTAACGCGACCTATCCCCAATTATGCAGAGTTTGACAACAATCAAATGAAAGAACTTTTCGATAAGATGGGCGAGGAGGAAGCATTGGCACTCTTTTCTAAATTCAATGGGACTTACCATGAGCACAGGAACTTTGTAGCGGTATTTCACCCTTCACTATCCTATAAACCGGAAGGCTCCCAGGAACCAGGAAATAATTACAGGGAATGGATGTACCTGTATTACGACGATAAGGACCAGGAAGCCATGATTGGAGTTATGAAAGAATGGAAAGCTTTGTATGAATCTAAAGGAGTTGAACATGGTTATTCTGTCTTTACTGCCGGATTAGGTCATTATGGCCCTGTATTGGTCATTCATACCTGGGCTGAAAGTGAAGCTGCACATGCGGCAGCAGGTGAAGATAGCATGGCCAAATTAGGTGAGGAAAGAATGGAATTATTAGGTAAAACCATGCCCCTTGTTCAAAAACAGGAATCAAAGAGAGGCAGGTTTATGCCCGATCATTCCTATATCCCACAACAATAAAATCAAGTACAACCTGGTAGCCAACGACTGCCAGGTTTAATTTCAATTTTACAATATTATGCAGACAATACTAGGCGCAGGTGGCGTAATAGGTGATGAACTTGTAAAAAACCTTACAGACTATACTGATATAATTCGTATAGTTAGCAGAAAACCAAAGAAAGTAAATGATACTGATGAAATATTTACAGCGGATCTGACCGATCCTGAACAGGTGGCGGAAGCCGTAGAGGGCTCGGATGTGACCTACCTGGTTGCGGGACTTAAATATGAAATAAAGGTATGGCGCGATCTTTGGCCCAAGATCATGTCAAACGTTATAGAAGCATGTAAGTTACATCAGTCCAAACTGGTATTCTTTGACAATGTGTACATGTATGGAAAAGTCGATGGCATAATGACCGAAGAAACGCCTGTTAATCCATGCAGCCAAAAAGGCGAAGTAAGGGCACAGATTGCTGAAATGCTTCTTTCGGAAGTTAGATCCGGTAATCTAAATGCTTTGATTGCCCGTGCCGCTGATTTTTATGGTCCCAATGTTCAGAACAGTATTCCGGAAGGATTGATTATCCAGAACTACAAAAAGGGTAAGAGTGCACAGGTCTTTTGTTCTGATAGGTTCGTGCATTCCTATACTTTTACACCCGATGCGGGAAGGGCCACAGCCATTCTGGGAAATACAGATAAGGCATATGGGCAGGTATGGCATCTTCCAACAATGAAAGATCCGATGACAGGAAAAGAGTTTATCGATGCCTTTGCCCGGGAATTCGAGGTCAAACCAAAATACACAGTATTAAAAAAATGGATGATCCGGATTTTCGGATTGTTTACGCCGGTGATAGGAGAAATATATGAAATGCTTTACCAGTATGACAGGGATTATATATTTGATAGTTCAAAATTTGAGAAGGAGTTTAATTTCCGGCCTACCTCCTATCCTGAGGGAATAAAGATATCTGTCCGGGAAGCTAAATAAGGAAACTCCCTCCCGGAAGCCTTTATTTTTATATTTTTATATGTATACATTAGATTTCATATTAAATTAGGATTCTCTATATACTTTCTTTTTACTTTATGATTAATACAATAATTAATTCTACATTATGAAAAACAGGATTATATCATTTCTGCTCCTTTCATTATTGATACTGCTTATAAACACGGTCAATGCTCAGACTGATAATTCTTCAAATCCTGAACTGGATAAAAAGGTTGAAGCTTTCCTGAAAGATAGCCGTGGAGAATGGAGGGATATGAACGTTCCTGCCTCCGATGGTCAATTATTATATGATCTGATAATAGAAAACAAATACACCCAGGCTCTTGAAATTGGTACCTCAACAGGTCACTCAGGAATCTGGATCGCCTGGGCACTGAGTAAAACCGGGGGGAAATTAATAACAATTGACATTTCGGAATCAAGGCATAAAGAAGCCCTTGAAAATTTTAAGAAAGCCGGACTGTCAGAGTATATTGATGCACGTTTAGCGGACGCTCATGAACTGGTTCTCGAATTGGAAGGTCCTTTCGATTTTGTATTCAGCGATGCGGATAAAGGGTGGTATAAGAACTATTTTATTGCAGTTTATCCGAAACTTAAATCCGGGGGATGCTTTACAGCGCATAATGTGAGTAACAGGATGTCGGGCATTAAAGAGTTTCTTGATTATGTGGAAAGTCTGCCGGACATGAAAACCACAATCAACAGGTCCAGTTCTTCCGGCGTTTCAATAAGCTATAAAGATTAATTATTTTTGAGTAATTATTATTGAGTAGATTTTTATCAAACCTTGACTTCTGATCATGAGAAGATTAAATTTTTTTACCGCTGTTGTGGGAATTATATTTGTCCTGGCTTTTTCTCAATGTAGTGATGTAAACAAGAGTGAAGAAGGCCCAAAGATCAGGGACAATTTCAAATCTCTGACCGGAGATTTTAAAAATCCACCCATAGAATATTCTACAGCCCCTTTCTGGGTTTGGAATGATGAAGTAACCACGCAAAAAATTGATGAGCAGTTGCCTGATTTCAAAGACAAGGGCATTTCTCAGGTATTCATTCACCCACGTCCCGGCCTAATTACGGAATACCTGTCAGAAGAATGGTTTGAACTGGTCAAATATGCAGTAGAGAAAGGGAAAGAGCTCAATATGAAAATCTGGTTGTATGATGAAAATTCTTTCCCCAGTGGATTTGCCGGTGGACATGTTATCTCTGTTATGCCGCCTTCCTTTGATCCCGTTGCTGGATTAAAACTTACAAAGTTAAATGTTCTGCAAGCATCCGATACGAACAAGTATTTTATGGTGATCAAAAAATTCAATAATTATTTTGCCAATATTAGCGGTGGAACCAAAAGATATATTAATCAGCCAGGTGAGTATTACGCCTTTGAAAAGTGGTATTACCCTGAAAAAGAAGCATGGTTTGGAGGGTTTTCCTATGTTGACCTTCTGGCTTACGGAATTACCGAAAGATTTATTAAAACCACCATGCAGGGATACGAGGAGTATCTGGGAGAAGATCTGGGCACCACTGTACCCGGTATTTTTACGGATGAACCGAATATAAATACAAGGGGTGATGATGAAAATGTAATTCGTTTCACACCTGTTCTTTTTAACAAGTTCAAAGAGAAATACGGATATCAGCTTGAAAACTATTTGCCTTGTTTATATGAGGAAATCGGAGACTGGAGGAATGTAAGACATGATTATTACGCTTTGCTTCTGGATATGTTCATTGAAAGGTGGGCCGTTCCATGGTATGAATATACAGAAGAGAAAAATATTATCTGGACCGGTCACTACTGGGAGCACGGCTGGCCGAATCCTAAGCACGGCGGTGACAATATGGCCATGTACGCATGGCACCAATATCCAGGTATTGACATGCTGTTCAATAATGAAGATAGAAGACCTGACCAGTTTGGGAATATCCGTGCAGTTAAAGAGTTAAGCAGCGTGGTAAACCAGCTGGGTAAGGAAAGGGCATTGTCAGAAACCTATGGCGGATCAGGCTGGGAATTAACCTTCCAGGATATGAAAAGACTGGGAGACTGGGAATATGCCCTGGGTGTTAATTTAATGAACCAGCATTTGTCCTATATGACCATAAAAGGAGGCAGGAAGCGGGACTTCCCACAATCCATGTCATACCATGTACCCTGGTGGGAAAATTACAAACCACTTAATACGTATTTTGAACGTTTATCCCTGGCCTTGTCATACGGTGAACAAATCAACAAAGTACTGGTCCTGGAGCCTACCTCAACCACCTGGATGTATTTCTCTCCCACCCAGGACAGACGTCATTTAGGAGCCGAAGGAAGCATCAGTAAGTACGCTGACTTATTCAAATCATTTTTACGAAACCTTGAAAACAATCAATTGGAATATGACCTTGGGTCTGAAAGGATCATTAAAGATCATGGTGCTGTTAATAAATCCCGATTTGCTATTGGTGAACGGATCTATGACCTGGTTGTTCTTCCACCCGGATTTGAGAATTTCGAACCTTATATGTTCGACTTGATAAAAGAATACATGCAAAATGGTGGAAAGGTCCTATCATTTGCCGGGATCCCTAAATACCTCGATGGGAATATTAGTAAAAGTATGCCGGAATTTATAAGGAAACATAAGGAGGAATGGATAGTCAGGGAGTCTTTAGATAAGGATCTCATTGAACAATATTTAAGTGATCCCACATTTAATCCCGTTGATCCCCGGGGCTGGAAAGGCAGGATTTTTCATCATAGAAGGCAGTTTAAGGACGGCCAGCTGTTATTTATCGTTAATTTCGACTCTGCTAATGTGGGGAATTTCCAGATCCGAATAAAAGGAAAGACCGCTGTTTCTATGGATCCATTAACCGGTGAATACTGGCACCACCCTGCCGAATCTCAAAATGATGATTTAATTCTGAAGGATGAATTATTCCCTGGAAGTTCCAGATTGCTGTTCATTTCCAACCGACCCATTCAGGCATCTGAATTACCTCGTTCTGATTGGCAGGATGCCGTTAGAGTTAAAACTTCAGCAACCATTGTTAAGCAGAATGAACCGAATACTATAACCCTGGATTATTGTGACTTCGAACTTGATGGGAAAATATATGAAGACGAATATTTCTATAGTGCAGCAGAGAAAATATTTCAGTTCCATTTAAAGGAGATCTATGGATTCAATTATAATCCATGGAGCGTTGCCGTTCAATACAGGACCAGGATACTTGATAAGAATAATTTCAAAGCCGGATCAGGGTTTACAGCCCATTATCCATTCATCATTGAGGATGACTTCATCCCCGAAGATGTAAAAGCAGTGGTTGAATGGCCTGAGCTCTACAGGGTGTCCTGCAACGGAATCCCGATTAGCCCTATACAGGACAAGTGGTGGCTGGATCGCAGCTTTGGTGTCTTTGAAGTTTCAACACACCTTAAACCTGGCCGAAATGTGATTACAATCCATGCAGACCCGATGGATATCCATGCGGAGCTTGAACCTGTTTACCTGACCGGTAATTTTGGACTCAAAACCAATGATAAAGGATGGACCCTTATTCCACAGGATAAACTTGTGATTGGGAGCTGGGAAAAACAGGGGATGCCTTTTTATTCAAACTCCGTTTCCTATATAAAAAAATTTGAAGCAACAGAGCAAAAAGGTGCCTGGAAGATAAGATTAAACAAATGGAGAGGCACAGTAGCTGAAATACTGGTTAATGGAGAAAGTGCAGGAATAATTGGCTGGGAACCCTATGAGTTAGACATCAGTGACTGGATTAAAAATGGCAGCAATGAAGTGGAAGTTAAGGTTACGGGCAGCCTGAAGAACCTGCTTGGTCCGCATCATAACAACCCGACCAATGGGCTTGTTACACCCTGGAGCTTCTTTTATGCACCGGATCATCAACCTCCGGGTTCTACCTATCATATATTAGAATATGGATTACTGGAAGATTTTGAAATAATCGGTCTTTAAAATCTAGGTTTGATATTTTAAAATCACTTCTATTTTAGTCCACATTATACTAAGCTTTTATTATGATAAATTTTCAGAATCTGGATACCTTTGGATATTCGCATTTTTAACATGATCAATGGATTCACCATGAACTTGCGTTGGCTTATATCTTTATTCTTAATATTTACTGTATGGACCGTGGGATGCGATTCCAAAAAACCAGCAGATAAGCAAACTTCGAGAGACATTCTTTCCAGCAGAACGCTCGGATTGGCTTATCTGGAAGAAAATAAGCTAGATGAAGCTGAAGCTGAGTTTCTGAAACTTATTGATCTTGCGCCTGATGAAGCCCTGGGACATGCTAACCTTGGTCTGGTCTATATGAGGATGGGTAAATATGAAGAAGCTGAAGAAAACTTAAAGAATGCCATTGCATTACAACCCGGTGATCCGGATATCAGTCTTATCCTGGCAAAAGTTTTCGAATTAAAAAATCAACCGGAAGAATCGATACGCTTATTAAATGAAGCAATAAAATCAAATCCCAGGCATCCAAAGACACTGTATGCCCTTGCGGATTTTTACGAAAAATCCGGGGATCCTGAATCTTTAACCAGAAGAAAAGAATATTTATCTGTACTCGTTGATGAAGTTCCTGAGAACATGGTAGCCAGTTTATTGTATATTGAAGCCTTGGTCCAGAATGAGGAATCAGATAAAGCCATAGCTCAAATGGAAGAATTTGTAAGAATTTTCCCTGAAATCCCGGATGAAGCCCGGGACTATTATGACCAGGCCCTGGAAGCACTTAGAGCTGAAAAAACAGTAGCTGCCTATACACCCATTAAGATCTTTCATAACTTCTTCAAGGTATCCAGCCCATATCAGGCTGGGATTCAGGACCTCAAGGGTCCGGGCGGTGAACTAATCGGATTCCCGTTAATTACCATGGGCGAATCAACAAGTGCTTTCTGGTTTGAAGGAGAAAATGTTCTAGATGCCATAAAATTCACTGATGTAACGTCTACTGTGGGACTCGACCAGATCAATTCAAACCTGGTCAACAACAATTATAAAACGAGTCTTGCAATTAGCGATTATGACGGTGATGGAGATCTTGATATATACTTTAGCCGAAACGGAGATAATTATTCCAATCCTGAGCATTTCCTTTTTAAAAATGAAATGGGTTCCTATTCTGAGATTTTAAAAGAAACAGGGATTGATCATGCCGGCGCTGACAGGTTTGCAATCTTTGGAGATTATGATAATGATGGTTTTCTCGACCTATACCTGATCACGAATTCTAATAACAGACTATACCGGAATACCGGGGAAGGTGAGTTTGAAGATAAAAGCCCTGATGCTATTGCTGGAAATAAGGAAGAAGGAAATATGGCATTATTTTTCGATTTCGATCATGAAGGCGACCTGGATATTTTTCTGGCTAATCCTGAATCTAACACACTATTAAGGAATAATGGAGATGGATCTTTTTTAAATGTTACAGCCAACACCGGCCTCAGTCAGGATGGAAATAATACGAACGATGCCTGTTTTGGTGATTTTGATGATGATGGGGATATAGACCTCTTCCTCGCCAATGAAACTGGACCATACTGCCTGATGGATAATATAAGGCAGGGCAGGTTTGAGAACATTACTGGTAAGGCTGGCCTGGAGATCGATAAAAGTGCAATTAGTGCCGATGCCGGTGATTATAATAATGACGGATACCTTGACTTGCTGGTCGTAACTGCGAATTCAGAATCATTTGAATTGTACAAAAATAAGGGCGACGGAACATTTGAAAAAGATACCAGGTCACTGGAAACGTTCGAAAAAATATCCGGCACACAGGTTAAGGATATAGTTTTCTTTGATTTTGACAATGATGGATTCGAGGACATACTCATCGCTGGCAAACCAGAAGCCCAGGGAAAGAGAGGTTTATATCTATTCCATAATGACAGCCTGAATATCTTCAGTGATGTGTCACACTTATTGCCTGAGGATGTATTAAGTGGAACAAGGATCATTCCGGGCGACTTTAATGAAGACGGAGACCAGGACATTTATCTGACCGGATATGACGGCAAGGTAAGGTTACTTCGGAATGATGGTGGGAACGCTAATCATTACCTTAAGCTCCAACTGGTCGGCGTCAGGACAGGCAGCAGTAAAAATAATCATTTTGGTATTGGTTCAAAGGTTGAGGTCAGGGCCGGTGACCTCTATCAGATGAAAGTGGTGACCCAGCCGGATATGCACTTTGGTTTGGGGGACCGTTCAGGAGCTGATGTGGTCAGAATCTTATGGACCAACGGCACTCCTCAGAACATCTTCACTCCCAGGAGCGACCAGGACCTTATCGAAGAACAGGAGCTCAAGGGGTCATGCCCTTTCCTGTACACATGGAATGGCCATGAGTATGTCTTTGTTAAGGACATGATGTGGAGAAGTGCGCTGGGAATGCCGCTGGGGATCATGGCAGAAGATACGAAATATGCTTTTGGAGACGCTTCCAGGGAATATCTGAAAATACCGGCGGAACTACTGCAGCCTAAAGATGGCGCATATTCCATCCAGATTACCTCAGAACTATGGGAAACCATGTACTATGATGAACTGTACCTCGTTGCCGTTGATCATCCGGAAGATATTGAAATATATGTCGATGAAAAATTCACCCCTCCCCCCTTTCCGGGATTAGATCTTTTTACCGTAAAGGAACAAAATATACCTCTAAGTGCTTACGATGATAATGGGCATGATCTATTGTCATATATAAATAAAAAGGATGATGAATACATCTCAAATTTTAAACTGGGGACATTTCAGGGGATAACGGAAATGAAAGATGTCATCCTGGACCTTGGTGATAATATAGACGAGGAAAATGTATATCTATTCATGGATGGCTGGATCTTCCCAACCGATGCAAGTATCAACATTGCCATTTCACAATCGGAAAAAACAAAAGTAATTGCTCCCTATATCCAGGTTATTGATTCTGATGGGAAATGGATCACAGCTGTCGAAAATGTTGGATTCCCAATGGGTAAAAATAAGACCATCATTGTAAACCTTTCAGACAAATTTCCCACAAATGATCATCGTGTAAAGATCCGAACTAACATGCAGATATATTGGGATTATATTTTTCACTCCCCTAATACAAATGAAACATCAATAATTTCAACACAAATGAATCCCAACTTTGCAGACCTGCATTACAGGGGATTTTCTGAAATGTACCGAAAAGGTAACCGGTATGGGCCACACTGGTTTAATTATAACCAGGTTTCTAAAAAACCAAAATGGAGAGACCTGGAAGGAAAATACACCCGCTATGGAGATGTCCTCCCTCTACTGGAGAAATCTGATAATATGTATATAATTGCCAATGCGGGTGATGAAATGACCGTGGAATTTGATGCAAATTCTTTACCCGAATTAAAAAAAGGCTGGAAAAGGGATTTCCTGATTTACAGTGTGGGCTGGGTTAAAGATGGAGATATGAATACAGCAAAGGGGCAAACTGTTGAACCTCTGCCCTACCATGAGATGTCAGAGTACCCATATGCTGAGGAGGAATATTTCCCCTCAGATTACGAATATCAGAGATATATGAAATCATACAATGTACGTGAGATAACATCGGAACAATTTGAAAGGGCTATTTATGACCTGTACTGATAGAAAGAGAGATACAGCGCGAGGATAAAATTGATAATCAATAAAATTCGGAAATGGACAAGAAATATGATATAGTAATAGTTGGGTCCGGTATCAGCGGCATGAGCCTTGCCTACTATTGCGCAATGGAGAAACTGAATGTTCTGGTACTTGAAAAGAGTGACTCGATGGGTGGAAGTTTCACTACCGTGAATTCAGATGATTACTGGCTTGAAATGGGGGCTCATACAATGTATAATTCCTATGGAAACTTTATCGAGATCATTGAAGGATGTGGCCTGAAAGAGGAAATAATACAACGAAAAAAAGTGCCGTATAAGGCATTTAAAAATGGAAAAATAAGGTCGGTTATAAGCCAGTTCAGTATTCCGGAATTACTCGTTTCAATACCATCCCTATTCAGTATAAAGAAGGATGACCAGACTGTAGAATCTTATTATTCCAGGATCGTTGGGAAAAAGAATTATAAAAAATTCTTCCAATATATGTTCAATGCGGTTCCTTCTCAGGCCACCAACGATTTCCCCGCTGATATTTTATTCAAAAAAAGAAATCGCAGGAAAGATATTTTAAAGAGTTTCACTTTTAAACAGGGAATCATATCCATTATTCATGCTATTTCCAGAATTCCTGGTATTGATGTAGTAACCGGAGCTGGGGTATTATCGATTTCAGTGGGTAAAGATTCCTATCAGATAAAAGCCGAAAACAAAGAAATATATAATTCCGAATATCTTGCACTTGCCGCTCCTGTGAATGTAGCAGCAGAGCTTACCCGATCTTTCGTACCCGAAATATCGGAGGAAATAAAGAAAATTGAGTCTGTACTTACGGACTCAGTGGGCGTATGTATAGAGAAAAAGGATGTGAATATCAAGGAGGTTGCAGGTATAATCGGGATCAATGAAAATTTCTATTCCGTGGTTTCAAGAGATGTTGTTGAAGATGAAAATATCAGGGGTTTTGTTTTTCATTTTGAGCCTGGGAAATTGGACAATCCGTCAAAAATAGAATTCATATGTAAAGTTTTAAACATATCAAAGGATAAAATAAAAGACACTTTTTATGTCCAGAATACAGTTCCTTCCTTTAAACTGGGGCAAAAATCGATAGTAGAAGAAATCGACACTTTACTGAAAGGGAATAAACTTCTCCTTACCGGCAATTATTTTTCAGGCATGGCCATCGAAGATTGTGTAAGCCGCTCCAAAAACGAATTCAGCAGAATTAAATATTGAGGAATTAGTAATTTTGAATTACAATCAAATGATTTTATGCATAGCTTTGGTAGCATGAGCATATGATTCTGCGAATCATTGTTGGTTTCAATTTATGTGTGTTTTAAGCAATTTTTATTCGTTCAAAACAAGCCAGGCGGGAAGAATACTCATACTCATCCTGGTGTATATATTACTATTATCAGGTTGTATTAAAAGATCCGATAAGCTATTTGAATTACTGACAACCGAAACTACAGGGATCAGATTCATCAATGAAATACTTGAAGATGAATACTTCAATATCATTTCATATGAATATTTATACAATGGAGCTGGAGTAGGTATTGGAGATTTTAATAATGATGGCCTTCAGGATCTGTTTTTCTGTGGCAACATGGTTTCCAACAGGTTATATCTGAATACCGGTGGTCTTAAATTTGAAGATATTACCAGGACCGCCGGTATTGAAGCTTCGGGCATCTGGAGTACCGGGGTGGCCATTGTGGATATCAATAATGACGGCTGGCAGGATATTTATGTATGTGCCTCGTATAGTTCTGTCCCTGATCTCAGGAAGAACATGATGTTTATGAATAATGGCCTGAATGATGAAGGTTATCCGACTTTTACAGAAAAAGCATCAGAGATGCGGATCGACGATAATGGTTATTCCACCAATGCCGCTTTCTTCGATTATGACAAGGATGGAGACCTTGACCTCTACGTACTCACAAACATGCTCGACACTGATTTTCCCAATAAATACAATCCACGAAAGGTGGACGGTTCTTCCATCACGAATGACAGGTTCTACAAAAACAATGGAGATGGAACTTTTGAGAATTATACCGAACAGGCAGGAATTATATATGAAGGTTATGGCTTAGGGATCAGTATTGTTGATATTGACCGGGATGGATGGAAAGATATCTATATCACGAATGACTACCTGACTACTGACCTGCTTTATATCAATAATCAGGATGGCACATTTTCTGATCGCATATCAGATTTTACAAAGCATATCGGGCATTCTGCGATGGGACACGATATTGCAGACATAAACAATGACGGCCTTCCAGATATATATACGCTGGATATGCTGCCTGAGGATAACCGGCGGCTGAAACAGATGTATGCGGGATCAAGATTCAGCAATAATCTGGATAACATAAAATATGGATATCACGATCAGTATAAGCGAAATGTACTTCAGCTTAACAATGGTCCGGATGTATATGGCAATCATCTTTTCAGCGATATTGGATTGTTTGCGAATGTGTTTGCAACAGACTGGAGTTGGTCCGCCTTATTGGCTGATTTCGATAACGACGGTTTCCGAGATCTGTTTATCAGCAACGGGTATCCGAGGGATGTGACGGACCTGGATTATGCTACTTCCGGAAGCCGGAGAGGTATGCGTTTAAGCATGGAAGAGGAACTTGAGAACATTCCTGTAAGGCATTTACCCAACTACCTGTTCAGGAATACCGGTAAATACTCATTCATTGATAAGTCGGTAGAATGGGGTTTTGATAAGCCCTCCTATTCTAATGGTGCCGCTTATTGTGACCTGGACAACGATGGTGACCTGGATATTATAACCAATAATATAAATGAACCAGCTTCAATTTACGAAAACAGATTATATGCCAGTGGTAGCACATTGAATAATAATCATTATCTCCGGATTAAGCTTAATTCAGAACTTCATTCAGGGATAGGACTGGGTTATATAGTGACTGTGTATGTCCATGGACAATCCATATACTCCGACCATTCCATCTATCACGGTTTTTTATCCACAGTAGATCCCGTAATCCATATAGGTTTAGGCACAGATGAAAATGTGGATTCCTTAATCATTTCAAGACCCGATGGCAGAATTTTAACCATGTATAATATCCCCGTTGATCAGATCATAGAAATTAATGATGGTCAATTTAGTGAATTGCCTCCAACCCCACCCGCTCCTTCCGGACCAGATTCATCTAAACTGCTCTTCAATCCGGTTCCGGATAGTATAGGAATTGATTATCTTCATAAAGAAGATCCATTTAACGATTTCAATTTTCAACCTACCCTTCCATTTCAGCTATCACAATATGGTCCGGCTATTTCAGTCGCTGATCTGGATGGTAATGGTGAATTTGATTTTTACATCGGGGGTTCCAAAAAATATCCGGGCAGTCTATA
>JAHEGY010000189.1 GCA_024644875.1 Cyclobacteriaceae bacterium | reverse complement strand
CCCATGGATTTTTTGTCTTCCCACCGTACCACACATCTCCCCAGGCAAGCGCACCAAGCGTAAGTTTAGCTACCAGTATGCCACCAGCCTCTTCCAGCTTTTTCACCACGGTAGCTGTCTTATTAATAACCTGGTCCTTATATGGAGCCGCTCCCCATGTGGTCGGGTAACCTTCGACTGCAAGCAGGTCTTTTACGCCAAATGGAATACCATGCAAAGGTCCTTTGTAATTTCCACCTGATATTTCCAGGTCTGCCTTCCCGGCCTGTTCGAGGGCTCTTTTCTCGGTGATGTTGATCACGCATTCCAGGGTGTCACCATATTCTTTTAACCTGTTGATAAAAAACCTGGTTAATTCTGTGGAAGTAATCTTCCGGTGTTTGAGCAAGGAAGCAAGTTCGAGTATAGAGTAAAAAGCCAACCTATTCGTGTTCGCAGGAAGTTCAATGTTGTCAGGCATTTCCCAGTGGATGGGCCTGTTATCTTTGTTGATATAAAAATCAGGTGGTATCGGGTTGAATATCAGGGAAGGTGGAATACTGTTCGAAAGTGGATATTCCCGAATTGCCTTATAAGCTTTCAATCTGCCATTCAAACCATCCAGCATTGAATCCTGCTCCGCTGTACTGAAGTTTAATCCAATTGTTTTCTGGGCAGCACCAATATCAGGCAATGCAATCTCCTGATGATCAGATTTGATAAATGCAAAGATCAGTATTGAAAGAATAATAAGGCCGGGTGTCTTAATAGGATACTTCATCTTTATAAGATTTGTTTTCAAAAACCGGATAGCTTTTTGCCCGCGCTTAGCGGGTTTGTCCACATTTTTCCTCGACTATTCTTTAGTAAAAATAGTGCCTCAAATTTATGCATCCGGTACTGTATTTTAGTTATATATCATGCAGATTACATATTCTCAAAGCTCAAAAAAAATGGCTGAAAAGAGGCATCGGCTGTAACATCGATGTACCGAGCTCCCCTCAGCCAGATAGTGTAATATCAGAATATTTTCTTAAAGTCGTTTTTCGCTCGGTTTCAGAGATGTCAGTTCTTCAATCCTGACCGGTCTTTGTTCTTCAATACTTTTTCTGGCGGCAATGCCTATCATTATAGACATAACACCATCTCGTATCCCGGCAGCATGCCGGAAAGGATCCGGCATATCCGGATCAACAAATATGCGGTCCTGCAAGGGTTTGTCCCCTCCTCCATGTCCGCCTCTTCCTGCATGTATCTGGATCTTCTTGTAATCTCCGAAATTCTCCATTATTACAGCTTCTTCATAGTTTGGAGAGGACTCTTCATGCTCGTTCTGGGACATCTCCTTGGCATGAAGCTCTGCCTGGGTTATTTTTTCTTCCCTTCTCCAAGGGATACCTTCCCAGGAATCCAACCGTCCGTTAAACCCGTTGAAAGCAATGCGCCACCCTTCATAGGGAGAATAGGTGGTCAGGGAATAGCTGACCTGTACGTTATTAGCATATTTTATTTGTACTGCCATTTTATCATAAATGTCTATTTCTTCTCTCCAGAGGCAGTTGTCACGAATATATCCATCGTAATTCTCATTAGCAACATAGAGATCCATAGCCATCTGATCACCAGTGATATCCCAGTAGAATTTACACTTTTCCTTATGCGGACAGGTCCGGCATTTATCCCCTCTGAAGGGATTATTCTTGCCATAATGTTCAAGGCTACCATAGGCATAAACTTCCACGGGATCGGAATCGATCAACCAGTTCAGCAAGTCAAAATGATGCGTGGCTTTATGAACCAACAAGGTGCCGCCTTTATCCCGCAATCCATGCCACCTGCGGAAGTATGAGGCCCCATGATATACATTCAGATACCAGTTAAAATCTACGGAAGTTACTTTCCCGATCTCATTGCTCAGGAGAATCTCCTTAAGTTTGGTGGGCAGCGTAGCATATCGATAGTTAAATCCAACAATAAGTTGTTTGCCGGATTCCTTCTCAGCTTTCAGAATCTCTGCACATTTATCCTCGTCCGTGGTCAAAGGTTTTTCGGTTAATACATCAGCGCCATAATTCAGCCCTTTTACGATGAACTCATGATGTGTCGCATCAACGGTGGTGACGATGACCATATCCGGGTTCGTTTTTTTCATCATTTCGTCAAAGTCCGTAAAGGTAGGGCAGTCTACCCCCATGAACTTCTTTACAAATTCAAGCCTTCCGGGGTTAATGTCACATAATCCAACAAATTCTACATAATCACTATATTGGTCCACGACCCTTTTCCCCCAGAAACCCGAACCCCGGATGCCCGTTCCTACTAAGACCAGCCTAATTTTTGCCAGATTAGGGGTTTTAGCCATCAATGAAGATACTGGATTTGCCACTACCGAACCAGCAATGGCCGCGCCTGATCTGCTGATGAATTTTCTTCTGTTAAATGTGCTCATGATCTATAATTAATAAAAAATGGTGTATGCTATAAAAATCAATTCCAAAGCGAATAATCCTCCAAATTAAGGCCATTTTTATTTAAATCAAAGGGAAAAAAATGGAAATACCCGGACCAGGTTAAGCTTCTCCTAAAGCCGATTTGTGAAAATTTCTTTAAAAATTTGGTGAAAATAGATTAAGGATGTAATTTCGTCATATTAAAATATGATCATATATTAATATTTAAATATATAAAACTATGTTACAGACAAATTTAACACATATACTAAGTGCTGATGAACACAAGCAGTTTATCGAGCAGAATGAAAACGTAATGATATGTTGCGGTAGAATGGGTCCTATGTGCGTACCAGTTTATGGGGTAATGGAAGAGCTTGAAGGAGAGTATGAGCACATCGAATTTGCCGATATGGAATTCGATAATCCGGAAGCGCATGTAATACGAAATGCACCGGAATGTGCTGATTTTATGGGTCTTCCTTTTACAGTTTATTACAAGAACGGAAAAATAGTAAAAGCAACAAGCAGCATCCAGACCATGGATCAGATCCGTGAGGTTCTTGATGAGAAATTTAACGTAATTGTAGAAAATTAAATTTGTTTTTATGTTCCATGATTTGGTGCACGCAAGCAGAGGGCTTTCTTTCCTTGCGTGAAACCAAATCTCTTGTAATTCTTACCATTTTCAGTCTATGGAAAGCAATCATTTTGATCTAATAATTATTGGAGGAGGACCAGCTGGATTGACGGCTGGCATATATGGCGCCAGGGCTAAACTGAAAACTCTGATCCTGAATGAGGGAACTGCAGGGGGACAATTGGTTTTAACCCATGAGATCGCAAACTACCCGGGTATTGAATCGACCAGTGGCTATATGTTGGGCAGTACTATGGCCAGACAGGCCAGAGATTTTGGATGTACTATCAGGTCGAATGTCAGAATAAGCAACTTGAATTTAAATGATGCTATCAAGGAGGTGGAAGTAAATGAGAAAGACCAGTACTCCACCGATGCCGTAATTCTCTCACCAGGCGGAAGGTCAAGGACCCTGGGAGTCCCGGGAGAAACAGATCTAAAGGGTAGGGGCATTTCATATTGTGCAACCTGTGATGGTGATTTTTTCCAGGATAAGAACATTATAGTTGTTGGCGGAGGTAACTCTGCTCTGGAGGAAGCCGTTTCCCTAACCAGGTATGCAAGTAAGGTCACAATCATTCATCAATTCGACCATTTCCAGGCTTTCCCTCACGCCATAGTTGAAGCGGAGCAGAATGAAAAAATCGATTTTGTAATGAACTCAAAGATCACTGAATTCATTGGGGAGGATCGACTAAGAAGTGTGACGATAGAAAATGCGGTAACAGGAATTTCCGATAAAAGAGAAATTGACGGTGTTTTTATATTCATCGGATATGTTCCTAATACAGAGTTCCTGAAAGGTAAAGTTGACTTGAACCAGTGGGGTGAAATAAAGGTTTCTGATGAACTTCAAACGAATATACCAGGGGTATATGCAGCCGGGGATTGTATCCCGAAAAAAGTACGACAAGTGACAACGGCAGTATCAGATGGTACAATAGCATCATTAAGTGCTGCAAACTATATACATCAAAAGAAAAGAGATCTGGTTGCAATATAGGTTTATCTGGTCCTTGTCCCCGGTTCAGGGGGCCGGGACCTTCTTTACCCCACCAAAGAACTTATTTCTCACGTCACAGATACCTAAACCCTAAGAATTAGCCAATCAGTAAGTTATATTTTTAAAATTTTGCTTTGAAAAGCAAGATGATTATCCCAAATTAGGGCTTCATTCGAAAGAACAATTCATATGTTAGTATTTACGCCCATTCGTCAATAGTTGCGACGGGATAAGGTTTTGATCCCGGCCCTGCCTTTTTTCGGTTTTAGTTCAAAATCTTCTAATTGTAAATCATATGAATAAAAGTTCCTCAATTAATAAATTAAAACGTTTTATCTCTAATTTCAGAATTGCTGTACTGGGACTGGAAAAGGACTTTGTCAGTGGCAGCATTGAGCGAGCAATATTCATGCTATCGGTTCCAATGATATTGGAGATGATGATGGAATCACTTTTTGCCGTGGTCGATGTCTTTTTTGTTGGCAAATTGGGTGTTGATGCGATAGCTACAGTCGGACTAACGGAAGCCATCATAATGATTGTTTATTCCATATGTGTAGGTCTGAGCATGGGGGTTACGGCCATGGTTTCCAGGAGGGTTGGGGAAAAGAAGCATAAAGAAGCCTCTGACGTGGCTTTTCAGGGAATCCTGGTCGGGGTATTTCTCGCGTTCATAATTGGAATTATAGGCTTTGTTTTTGCCAAGGATCTGCTTCATTTAATGGGAGCTACTGATGAACTGATAAACCAGGGATATGGATATACCCAGGTTTTGATTGGCGGGAATGTGACCATCATGTTATTGTTCATCCTAAACGCCGTATTCAGGGGCGCGGGCGATGCTTCGATTGCCATGAGGGCCTTATGGATCTCAAATGGGCTGAATCTAATACTGGATCCTTTGTTCATCTTCGGGATAGGACCACTGGAGGGACTTGGTGTACAGGGAGCGGCCATTGCGACAACTATAGGAAGAAGTGTGGGCGTTGGCTACCAGCTATATATTTTGTTTAATGGCAGAAGTGTTATTAAATTGATCAGGGCCAATTTGTTTTTCAGATTAAAGATCATGCAGCGCCTGATCAAAGTATCACTGGGTGGGATGGGACAATACCTGATCAGCACTGCCAGCTGGATATTCCTCGTCCGGATCATATCTTATTTTGGCAGTGATGCAGTTGCCGGATATACCATTTCGATAAGGATAATAATTTTCACCATCTTGCCATCATGGGGCATTGCAAATGCAGCCGCTACCCTTGTGGGGCAAAACCTGGGGGCTAGCCAGCCTGAAAGGGCAGAAAAATCGGTTTGGAAATGCGCTTTTTATAATATGATATTCCTGTTTATCATATCAGTTGTTTTCTTTGTTTTTGCTGAATTTCTGGTAGGTATTTTTAATGCACAGGGTGAAGTTCTGAGAAACGGAGTGATTGCACTACGGTATATTTGTACAGGATACCTTTTCTTTGCTTATGGTATGGTAGTCAGTCAGGCATTTAACGGGGCGGGTGATACCAGAACGCCTACGATTGTAAATTTCTTTAGTTACTGGATGTTGCAGATCCCCTTGGCGTATATACTGGCCATGTATACTGACTTTGAAATTAAAGGCATATATATTGCGATATTAGCCGCCGAGATCTTTCTTGCCATCGTTGTAGTGCTTATATTTCGAAGGGGTAAATGGAAACTGGTTAAAGTATAGATCATATGGCATTCAAATTAAAAATCTCCTATTCATATTTATTTCAGCCAGTCATCATCCTTATACTCCTGATGGCCTTTGTCTCCTGTAATATTTCGGAAAAAAAGCGGAATAAGTTTTATATCAGTGCAAATGAATCTCTTGATAAAGGAGATTATGAACAGGCCCTTAAGAACTACGATGAAGCTGTTAAAATTGATCCTCAATTTGCTTCGGGATGGAATAATAAAGGAATAGCCCATTTTGAATCAGGACAATATGCTGACGCTATTGCTTCTTATAATAATGCCATTCTTGCTGATCCGGATATGAATGAAGC
>JAHEGY010000188.1 GCA_024644875.1 Cyclobacteriaceae bacterium | reverse complement strand
CAGACTTATACCTATAAGAGTAATGATTATAATAATCATAGTTATAAGAAGCAGAAGTGGTATCATAAGCATCATCATACGTATAATAAACACTACTATTATAAAAAGTATTATCATCCATCTCCCTGGACATATTATAATTACCCGGTGGTATTTTATCATTCGAACTTTGGTGAATTCTATTACCACAGTGGAAGATTTTACAGATATGACTGGCGTCATGGTTACTTCACAGTTGATATGCCAACCCATGTTTATTTCAGCGCAATACCACAAGGATATAGAAGAGTATATATAAATGGAAGGCAGTATTATCAGTACCATGATATATTATTCAGACATACATTGCATGGTTATAAGATCGTACCTCGCAGCTCTGGCATTTATGTTCATGTCAGTTTCTAAATTTCATATTCAGTTTTGAAAAGACTGCCCATCCTCGGGCAGTTTTTTTTACACCCATTAATACCGGAGACATGATCTGAGGAGGTAAAATAGAAATGGCCGGATGTTAATGGCTGGAGCTGAGGACATTTACACTGAAAAATTATTTTAATAAATTTTCTGACGAAAGGTATTTCAGTGAATTTAATATTTTTAACTTTTTCAAAGCCCAGGTATTCTTAGTAATTTTCGTTTGTGGTCTTAAATTAGATACTGAACATAGACTTTAGATTTATGGGATATGTGGAAAAAGACTTTTTAATGCGATACTTCAACCAGCTCGGGGTGGTAATAGCGAAGTTATTGGGATTAAAAGAACAGGGAAAATTCCATGAAGCGAATCAGGTCATTGAAAATTCATTATTGGATTTTGGATTAAAAATGCCGGAGGTTTACCTAAACATTGACCACGTTGAATTGCTCTCCAAACTCAAAACTACAAATGAACTGAACGATGGTCAGATAAAGATCCTTGCTGAACTACTTTTTCAAAAAGGTGAAGTTGAAAGGGCACAATCAAATTCTGAAGTTGATAAACAATATTATTCCAGGGCTTTGATTTTATTGGAATATCTTACTGACACTGAAAAAGTGTATTCTTTCGAAAGAGGACAAAGGATAGATTGGATCAAATCATACATAGATAATTAACGCTGGCATTAAAAAAACATTTCAATCAATATGGCGACAAGGGCGCCGAGGAAAACCACTCCTAATCGAGGAAGTTTGAGCTTGTGTTTTGGATTGGACTCGAAGAATATGGTAGTAGAAATATGCAGGAAGCTACCGCTGACTATGGCATACAACCAGGACATTTCCTTTAATGAGAATACATGAAAGTTTCCAATGAATGAGGCAAGTATCAAACCTAATGGTGAGCAAATACTGAAAATGATAAGATAAAATACTGCTTTCATCCTACTGGTATAAGCACTTATTATCACCATCAAGGCGAGCGCAGCAGGTATTTTATGTAAAACAATACCAAACAAGATCCCCCCGGCATGATTGTGTATACCAGAACTGACCGGGTTCGCAAGTATGGTGCCTTCCAGAAAAGCATGAACTCCGAGACCGATTACGAGTACAAAAGGGGTAATGTATTTCTCATCTTTATCGATATGATGAATATGCCCGTGTTCAACCCCAGTCGACAAAACACCCAGGATCATTTGGAGGGCAAACCCTATTAGTATGAATATACCGATCTGAAAAGAATCAGAATATTGCGCATATACTTCAGGCAGTATATGAATAATGGTAATCGAAAAGAGATAAGATCCTGCAAAAATTAACAGATAGTCGAACTTCTTTTCTTTCAATGATGGGAAAAGATACATTGATATCCCACCCAGGATAGCCGATAAAAATAATATGATTGAATTCAATACCATGTATTCTATTTCTTTAAAAGAAAGATCATTCGATCAGATTCTTCAGCAACATAGGGATTCAGTTCATAATCCCCAAATATTTCGATGACATCCAATCCGGTATTTTTAAAGTATTCAAGAAATTCCACCCTTCTGATGGTCTTTACTTTTTCATAAAAATGATAATCCCTGCCTTTATCAGAAAATTTTATATCCTTTACGATCATTCCATCATCGATCTTTTTTGTTATATGGAATCTTATTCCGTTGATTTCTTTGATCTCTTCGGGTGCCAGATGATGTATGACAGTATATGGGTTAAGAAAATCAATCAATAACTTACCCCCTTTTACCAGTCCGTCAGCTGCTGCTTTGACCACACTTTCATTTTCCATTTTTGAATCAAAGTATCCAAAGCTTGTGAAAAAATTAAAAATATAATTAAAGTAGTTCTTCCTGAATATGAACTGCATATCATGAACATGGAAATGAAGTTTTTCATTCTCATTTTCCCGTGCTTCCTGAATGTTTTCCTGGCATATATCGAAACCGGTGACGTCCAGGCCTTTCTGATTTAAATATATGGCATGGCGGCCTTTTCCACAGGCAAGGTCCAGGATCTTGTCTTCCTTCTGAATATTCAGGTAATCTATCAGGTTATCAAGGAATAACCTGGCTTCATTTGAGTCCCTGTTCTTATACAGAATATGGTAATAGGGCGAACCGAACCATTCACCTACCCACTCAATCTTAGGTGTCATTTTAATTCTCGGTTTTTAATATTGATCGAAATCCCTCGGTCATAAAAGTATTAATAGTTCCTTCATTATCTGAAAAAATAAAATAAGCATCCATTTCCGGATGACTATTAACTATTGGAATAGCTTCCTCTATACCTAAAACCATAAAGGCAGTGGCATATGCATCTGCTGTCATACAATCACCTGCAACAACGGTAGCGCTCAGCATAGAGTGTTCTACAGGGTATCCTGTAAAAGGGTTAATAGTATGCGCATATTTCCTGCCATCTTTCACATAAAAGTTACGGTAGTTGCCAGATGTGGCAATGCCTTTATCAGTCACTTCGATTACTGCCTTTATTTTCCTGTCGAATATTTCCACTGACGGATCTTCGATGCCTGTTGTCCAGGGTGTCCCGCGGTCATTTATCCCTTTACACATAATTTCTCCTCCGATATCAACAAGATAGTTTTCAATCCCTTTATTTTCCAGCATTTCACCCACCACATCTACGCCATATCCTTTTGCTATGGCACTGAAATCCAGGGACATCCCCGGCATGGATTTTCTAACCTCATTCTCATCAAACATGATCTTGTCAAATCCAACCAGTCTAATCAGTTCATTGATCCGGGTACTGTCTGGCATTTCGTTCTCCTCGGGCCCGAATCCCCAGGCATTGACCAGAGGCATAACCGTTGGATCAAAAGCCCCTTTTGTTGCTTCATATACCTGTCTGCTTTTTAAGAGCACAGGATAAAAATATGGAGATTTAAAAGCAATGAAATCATTTCTGTTAAACTGCGAAATTTCTGAATCAGTTATGTAAGTTGACAAGGATTGATTCCATATCAATAAAAGGGAATCGACGGCAGACTTGTAATTTGTCCCATCCGGATGGAGGTAAATGATGTTATAATAGGTGCCCATCGTTTCACCATTAAAGGATACCTTTTCCAGTTTTTCTGAATTCTGACGAAACATCCAAACCACAAACACCACCAGGATTAATATTACAGGATATATTCTGCTTTTGTGGAACATTATAAATTTTAAATAAAAGAACCAATTTACAACCTTTTTGTGAAATTTTTTCAGTTGTCGTTTGTAAGATAAATATTGCTGTTTACCATTTTTCTTTTCGATTAGTTTATAGAAAGTATTATCTTTCTGATTGCTTAAAAATGAAACCGGGTCATTCCCGGTTGACATATGCATTATTATCCAATTGTGTAAATTATGAAAAAGTTGAAACTTTGGCTTATCCTTTCAATGATCATATGCCTTTTCCTAAGTGATCAGGTATTGTCAAGTGGAAAAGGGGATAAAGTAAGTTCGGAAAAATTCCATGAATTCAATATAAATAGACCTGATTTATGGCCGGAACCTACTTCCTACGCCGGGCATATCCCCGTTTATGAAAAGTTCTCCAATATAGAGCCTATGTTTCATTTGGATAATGATACAACATACATCATTAATTTCTGGGCGACATGGTGCAAACCATGCCTTGAGGAGTTGCCTTATCTGGAAGAAGTAAATGAAAAGTATAAAAAGGACAAGATTAAGGTAATTTTATGCAGCCTGGATTTCCCAAAACAAATTGAAAGCAAGCTCCTTCCTTTTGTTGAAAAGAAGAAGCTGAAATCAACAGTTGTTGTGCTGCTGGATGGAAACTTTAATGAATGGATTGACAAGGTTTCCAACGAATGGTCGGGTGCCATCCCTGTAACATATATTTATAATGGGAATAAGAAATATTTTGCAGATGCTCCCTTTCACAGCACACAGGAACTGGAAGAAATAATTAAACCATTTATACTAAACAATAATTTAAATTAATAATAATGAAAAAACTACTGTTAATTTCAATGTCACTGGTCCTGGTATCATTTACTGGCCAGTCAGCTAAGGATGTTGGCTCGGTTAAAAAAACAACAGAAGCAACTGAGATCACCGGAGTTAAAGTAGGGGAAAAAGCCCCTTATTTCAAATTGAAGAATATTGATGGAAAAGAATATTCTTTTAAAAACATTATGGATGGTAATGGAAATAAACCAAAAGGTTATATTGTAATATTCACCTGCAACACCTGCCCCGTAGCAAAAGCCAATGAGCAACGGATTATTCAATTGCATGAGAAGTATGCTTCGAAAGGGTATCCTGTCGTTGCTATTCAGCCTAATGATCCTGATGTTGTACCCGGAGACAGTTTTAATGCCATGAAAACGAATGCAAAGGAAAAGGGATTTGAATTCCTGTATCTTTTTGACGATGGACAGGAGATCTTTCCGAAATACGGCGCAACAAAAACCCCGGAAGTGTACCTAGTAGACAGCAATTTAACCGTTCGTTATCACGGTGCAATTGATGACAACGCTCGGGATGAAGAAGGTGTTAAGGAAAAGTTCCTTGAAAATGCGATCATGTCTATTGAAAAGGGACAGGACCCTAAGCCTGAAACGACAAAGGCTGTGGGATGCGGGATAAAAACTTCCTGATATCAGGAACAAATTGAATTAGAATTTACGGGTTAGGCGGCCCGTAAATTCCATTTTCCTGTTAGCACGGAGCTTTGTAATAAGCGAATTTAATCTCAGCGGTACCTAAATAATGTTTTAATTTCTGATCCAATTTAAGAATTCGTTTTTCATGGTATTTTTAGAAAGGTTATCAATTTCTGCCTGATCTTGCCTTTCGTCCAAAACCTCTCCTGTCATTAGGAGTACTCATTCCCCGGTTTGGGCCTACCACCCTCATCATGGTTTCTAAAAAAACCTGTTTCTGTTCATCATTGCATATTGCCATGATCTCTTTAAAATGATTATAATTAATCAATTCCAATTCACTTTGTTTCTGGCCAATGGTCTGAACAATTTTTTCAGATTCGGTGGTGAATTCCTGATTTCTCATCATCCCCATAAGCTCTTCTCTCAAGGAGCTTATTTCTATTACTTTTGTATCGAGTGCGTTACGGTGTTTTTTTAATAGTTTTTCAAACTGAGCCTGTTGTTCTGGTGTAAAATTCAATCGTTTGTTAAGGAAGTGATCCTTTGCCCCCGGGCGTCTGAACTCTCTGGTTTCACGAACTCCGGATTCCCAGGGCCTTAACCAGATTGTTGTAAGTGATGCAATATTAAGGATTAACAAGATCAGGATAATAATCCATAAAAACCTTTTATTCGTTAGTATTTCCATCTTCTAGGGATTTGAAGTTGTTAAAGTTATATTGTCAAGAGTAGGGAATGAAGGATAAAGATCTTCCACAAAGGCAGTTTCGTTTTCCTCCAACGAAGCGTTTGATACAGAATTCCGAAATATCGTGGTCGCAGTATACATATTAAAAGCGATGATCAAGATAATAATGGCCAATCCAACATGCTGAAGTACCGGTGATATAAAACCAGTTGATCCAGCCAGTGATTTTTCTCTACGTGCCATTATTCTGGTATACAAGAATGGCTTAGGTCTGGCCCTATCGGCACCATCAAAAGCATTGAGTGTTTTGTCAACCAGGGTCTCGATATCTTGATCTGTTTTTTTCATTGATCTACTATTTAGACGTCATTAAATGAAATAACTTGCGTT
>JAHEGY010000187.1 GCA_024644875.1 Cyclobacteriaceae bacterium | reverse complement strand
CCGCAATATGCTGATACGGAATTTGAGATTATTAAAACCCTGAGTATGGCTATGTCTGAGAATTAAGATAACCTCATTATAAAAGTCTTGATAAATATTGTTTCCTCACCATTCTCATATCATATCCTGTAGTTTACAAGTGATTCGGATTTAACAGAATCTTCAATACCCATAACCGTATGCAGGAAATACAACACTTTAAAATGTTCGTTAACAGAGATTTTATCTGATATGACCAAATCCTGATCCGGGTTGGAGGATTTAGATGGCAGGATTGCTACCTGTTGGCTGATATCCGGATCGACTTTAAAATTATTTCACGAACTCAAAATCGACGATCATAGGAAGATGATCAGATAACTTTAAGGTAACATCATCTGCTATAATCTCAGCATGGACTACTGTTGTGGCTGTTTCTCCGTCAGTGAAAACATAATCCAGCCTTCTCCGATCCCCATGCTCTCCCTCTTTTTCTATCAAGGTTGGAAAACTTCCGGTAAACTGGTAATCATCGGAACGCGTTTTGTTCTCAAGATCTATGAGGCCATAATCCAGTAATTTTTCGATCACGGTATAATCCAGTTTGCCATTCTGGAGATTTACTTCATTATAAGCACTATCCCTGACCGCAAAAAATGGTTCCAGGCGACCATGATTGTAATAAATTGAATCATCAGGTGAAAAAGTATTGAAATCGCCCGCGAGGATGACTGCTGATCCTTCAGGAAGTTTGTCAATATCAGAAATAATCCAGTCTATTTCCCGGTTCCTGGTTTCCCAGTTGCTGGGGTGAAGATGGATGATATAGAAATATGTATCCTGTATTTTCACCCGGAGCAATCCATGATGGAACCCTTCAAAAAACCGCTGCACATCCTCTATGGGGTATCTGGAGGTAACACCGGTCGGGAATCCTTCTGTTTTTAGCAGTTCGGTATATTGATGTCCCCATTTTGAGGCATCTTCAGACAGTTTCTCAGGTGTATATTCATTCAATTCCTGGAGCGATACTACATCAGGGTCCTGTTCCTGCATCCACTGAATCCATTGATCTTTCCTTTCGGGTACTTGTGTAAACCCATACCACACATTGTACGTGATCAGCCGGAAGTTGTCGCCTGACTCCCTTGAATCTTTTTTTTCTGTGTTGCAGGACAACACTATTACAAGGGATAATACCAGAATTAAGTATGCCTGGATTTTAATGGTCATATAAAAATCAATTATCTTCAGAAATACAATACAAATACTGAAATCCTCTGATGAACAGCTCATTGCCTGCAATAGCGAAAGATGAAAAATTTCCATCATCCAGGGTATTTTTCGCCAGTACTTCGAAATTTTCACTGTCTTTCACTACATAGGTGATCCCGCTCTCAGAACTTACATACAGCCGGTCCTGAGCTCCAACGGGAGAGGCGTATACGGTTCCCGTTCCATCGAGTTTCTGTAAGCTGTAGTGTGCTGATCCATCCACTGCATTAAGACAGGTCAATTGCCCATTATTGGCCCTCAGAAAATAAAGTCTGTCATCTATGATCAATGCTGATGGCGTATAGGGCGTGTTCTGATTATATTCCCATAGTATGGCATCGGATCCAGTAATATTCCCTTTTGCCTTTGTAAGATCAATGGCCTGAAGTGCATTACCTCTGAAGCCGCTCATCATGTAAACAATATTTTTATATACTATCGGGATAGGAATAACATTATTCGTCATTCCTGTTCCCTCCCAGATGATCTCACCGGTTTTCAGGTCATAGCTGCGCATATTTGTCGTGGCATTCGTGATGATTTGGTCTTTTCCGTTCACATGAGTTATTACTGGACTAGACCAGGAGGTGGCTTCATTCCGTGTAATCCTTTTTATATCTTCACCGGTTTTTTTATCAAGAATATACAAATACGAGTCTCCTTCATGGTCCCATATTATCACCAGTTTGTCACCATATAAGGCCGGAGAACTTCCCTCACCAAAATCCATCTTCTTCTTCATCTGGCCAAAATCACGACTCCATATGATCTTACCCTCAAAATCGAGACAATATAATCCCCGGGATCCGAAATAAGCATAAAGATATTCGCCATCCGTTACCGGGGAATTAGATGCCCAGGTCCCAGTACTGTGTGTTCCATCTACTGGTTTTTCTTCACATACTTTTGTTTTCCAGACCAAATGACCATCACCTCGATCAAAGGCCATAACTATAAATTCTAAAATATTTACAGCATCGTTGGAGGGAGGACCCCGCCTTTCTGAAGATTCTTCAGTGGCCATTCCTTCCTCTTCTACCTTAGCATCTGTTTTAACAGCCGTATTTACAAAGACCAGATTATCCCATACTATTGGCGTTGCATGCCCCCTTCCGGGAACCTCGACTTTCCATTTTATATTCTTTGTCTCACTCCATTCTATTGGAGGGTTTCCAATTGAAGCATATCCTGTACCTTCTGGTCCACGCCATTGAGGCCAGTTATTGTTGTATCTTGATGAATTTTCCTGGGCGATCATCTCGTTGAATGGAAAAAAAACAACCAGGGAAAAAATTATAGATCTGATCATGGTGCTTATTTATCTTTAAATATTGCGTAAAAGATAAAGATATTTTGCAGAATATTCAATAGATTATTTTTATAAAGGTCATAATCCAAACTTTCAAAATGGACATTCTTTCTATCTTTATTAAGGAAACTTTTTGTAATCATATTAACTGGTGCCCGCTGATTTTCACATGTGAATTTATTGTTGCTCGGAAATATGGGAATTTCTGATCATATGGTATATATTAACGATAATTTTAAATGAAAAATAAAAACCTGGAAATGAGATTTTTTAAGATTTTTCTGATTTTATATCTGGCACTTATCTTAGGTAACTGTAATTCTTCTAAAGAGCAGGAGTCAGGTGAGGTATTGCCTAATATTGTTATAATTTATCTGGATGACCTGGGTTATGGGGATGTCGGTGCATATGGCTCTGTTGCCTTAAAAACACCGAATATTGATAAACTGGCAAAAGGCGGAGTCAGGTTCACTGATGGCTATGCCTCCTCCGCAACTTGTTCACCCAGCAGGTATGCCCTGTTGACAGGTATTTATCCCTGGAGGAACGAAAGGGCGAAAATTCTTTCGGGAACTGCTCCGCTATTGATAGATACGGCTCAGATGACCATCCCGAAGATGCTAAGTGCAAGGGGCTATAGCACAGGCATTGTCGGGAAGTGGCATTTAGGCCTTGGAGATGGGAATGTTGACTGGAATACGCATGTATCACCTGGGCCTAATGAAGTCGGATTCGATTATTCCTACATCATGGCGGCAACCCAGGATAGAGTGCCTACTGTTTATATCGAAAACGGCTTTGTTGTAGGTAGGGATCCTGATGATCCCATCTATGTAAATTATCAGGAAAATTTCCCCGGGGAACCTACAGGTAAGGATAACCCGGAGTTGTTAAAAATGAAATGGCACCACGGACATAACAGCAGTATTGTTAATGGGATACCCAGGATAGGTTATATGAAAGGTGGAGAAAAGGCAAAATGGGTAGATGAGGACATGGCGGATGTATTCCTGGCGAAGGCGCGGGAATATATCCTGGATCATAAAGAGGATCCATTCTTTTTATACTATGCCTTACAACAACCACATGTGCCTCGCACGCCACATGAACGCTTTGTTGGCCGTTCCGGGATGGGTCCACGAGGTGATGTAATCGTAGAAGCTGACTGGTGTATAGGGGAACTGGTTAGTACACTAGATGAACAAGGATTGTTGGAAAATACGCTGATCATTCTATCGAGTGATAACGGGCCTGTCCTTAATGATGGATATTATGATGATGCTGTAGAGAAATTGGGCGATCATAAGCCGTGGGGACTATTAAGGGGAGGTAAATACAGCTTGTTTCAAGCTGGAACACGGGTGCCATTTATAACATACTGGAAAAGTAATATAGAACCTAATACCTCAAATGCACTGGTATCACAGATTGATATTTTTGCGTCCATCGCTCAACTTGTCGGAAGTCAGGAGACTGCTCCGGATAGTGAACAATTGCTGAATGTATTTTTAGGAAAAAGTCAACAGGGTAGGGAAGAACTCATACTTGAAGCTACCACCAGGACTGCTTTAAGAAAAGGAGATTGGTTGATGATCCCTCCATACGATGGGCCTGCCGTTGCAGCCCAGGTAAATATTGAACTTGGTAATTCTGAAGAATATCAATTATTTAATCTTAAAGATGATATAGGAGAACAGAAAAATCTTGCCGAATCTTATCCCGATAAACTTAAAGAAATGATCGATCTGTATAGGGAGATCCGGGGTACTAGCTCAGACAAGATAGAGCAATTGGAACTTAAATAATATTTTACAGATATAACTTTTTCCGGCATAAATTAAAGAAAAGACAGCTAATCTACTCCTCTAAGGGGATGTTCTCATCGTGCCTCCAGGAGATTTATGTTCATGGTTCAATTGAGAATTAGTTTAATTGAACTGGAATGTTTGATATTTCCCCCGATCATTTTTGAAGCACATCATATAGTATAAATTATATATCACTACTGCTGAACTTAAAAATTCAATATGATGTTATTTATATAAAGCAGTAGACAATAATTATGGGAATCTTAAATGGACTTACCGAAGTTCCCTTCTAAAAACAATAAATAACATTTAGTCATGAAAAAGCTAATATTCATCTTATCATTCTTATTAATTGCCGTATCCCTCTTTGGGCAAACTCTGCAAAAAGGGAATCTTGTTGGTGTTCATGTAATAACCATTGAACTGAAAAAAGGAATTACAATGAGTGAATTCCAGAAATTTCATGTAAACAAGCTTATACCTGAATATCAAAAAAATTATCCGGGCTGGAAATTATACCTGGCACAAGGCCTGAGAGGAGAAAATTATAATAAGTACGGATGGATAATCATCGTTGAGTCAGAAGAAATTCGTAATAAATATTACAATGATGACGGAAGCATCACCGACTTTGGCCAGGAGGCGGCAGATAAAATGAAGCCGGTACTGCAGGAAGCTGAAGAATTTGGTAAGCTTCATCGAACCTATACCGATTGGCTTATACTATAAAATGCCTGGAATAAGTGACTGCATGACTAAAAGCCTTAGTCATATTACTCCCTGGACCATCTTTGAAAGGAACCATAATTAGTTGAAAAGGCACCAATGATTACCTCGGATCCTTTTCCAACAATGAATAACCGGGCCTCTCCGTAAGATCCATCCGAAACAAGATCATCAAAAGCGAACCTGTTTGCACCTTCCTTTTGGATATCCATCCATTTGATGGCACCTAGGGGAAAGTCATCACTATCAGGCGTCAGAGTTATTGTACCTGTTGTTTCATCCATGTTTACTTCAACTTTCATCCCATCCAGTGGTGGGTTATTACTTTTGGTTCTTTCCCATGAAAAAGCCAGCGAATAATCTTCATCCTCAGGATATTGAAAATCAATTCGTTCCCACCGCTGAAATGATCCGGCATCGGCTTCATTAAAATTACCAATGATAAGCTCGTTACCGTAAGCCAGGATAAATATCGATGACTCAGCATAATTTCCATCAGTAAATCTGTCCTCAAATACATACTCATGTTCAGATAGTTTTTCAATGTTTCGCCATTTGATGTCATCCTCGCTATAAGATGAACTTGGTGAATAAATGACTATACCTTCTTCTTCATCCTCATAAACTGTTACTTGCATTCCATTGAGCGGTTCAAAATTGCTTTCGACTCTTTCCCAAGTGCCAATAATGTTATACTCTTCGGGGATTTCCCTTTCCGACACGTTTATATAACCGGATTTTGTTTCAGTATCCCTTGTGTCCATGTTTTCGACAGTAAGTATCACATCATAAACCCCTGCACTGGGGTATTTGACCACCGGATTTTGTTCCGTGGAGGCCGCAGGATCACCACCATCAAAAGTCCACATCCAGGAAACCGGATTTCCGGTAGACTGGTCCGAAAAATTTACTTCAATACCTTCATCCACTGTGGTTTGATTGGCAGAGAAGTCAGCATTTACTTCATTAATTTCATCCATAGGCTCCTCATCAGAACAGCTGAAATGCAGTACGATCAAGCCCAGGGTCAGGATTTTAGACAGGTTTTTCATGG
>JAHEGY010000092.1 GCA_024644875.1 Cyclobacteriaceae bacterium | reverse complement strand
GTCAACCTCCCTTAAAGCCCAGATAAATGCCAAATTAATGAAGTACATGGATGTTTCTGAGACCCATATCGCTTTCGTATATGGCGGAGATATCTGGCTTGTAGAAAAAGAGGGAGGACAGGCTGTTCAGGTAACGCATTCACCCGGGGAAGAATCCTATCCAAAGTTTTCACCGGATGGATCTGAAATAGCCTATTCGGCAAGTTATAATGGGAATGTAGATGTTTATCGAATATCTTCATCGGGTGGTCTGCCTGTGCGCCTGACGTATGCTTCCTATCCTGATAGAATGGTCGAATGGCATCCTGATGGTAAGAACATACTATTTGCATCGAGAAGAGAAGCAGGTATTCCGAGGGTAAATCAGTTCTATCTTGTAGATAAAAATGGAGGAATACCAGGGAAGATAGCCGTACCCTATGGAGAATTAGCTTCATTTTCAGAAGATGGCTCCAGGCTTGCTTACATAACAAAGATCACAGAAAATTATCCATTTAAAAGATACCGGGGTGGTCTGACTTCTGATATTATTCTGTTCGACCTGAATACCAGCAACTCAGAAAATATTACAAATAACCTGGCGAACGACGGTAAGCCGGCCTGGGTAGGGAATAAGGTCTACTATTTGTCGGACAAAGGTGAACACATGAGAAGGAATATCTGGTCCTATGATATTGAAACCAAACAATCAAAACAGATTACCCAATTTACTGACTTCGATATTTCTTATCTGTCAGCCGGGCCAAAAGAACTTGTTTTTGAAGTAGGCGGAAATTTATATCTGATGGATGCGGATAGTGAGGAATACCGGGAAGTAAATGTCCAGGTAATAAGTGACCTTTCCCTGGAAATATCCAGGTTAAAAGATGTAAGCGGGAGTATTCAGAATATGGCCGCCTCGCCGGGAGGGAAAAGAATCCTGTTTGAAGCCAGGGGAGAAATTTTTAACGTGCCGGTTAAAGAAGGCTATGTCCTGAATTTAACCCAGTCGAGTGGTGCTTTCGATCAGAGTCCATCATGGTCACCGGATGGCAAGTATATTGCCTACTGGAGCGATTTATCTGGCGAGTATGAAATTTATCTTCAAGAAGCCGGTAAAAATGAAAAGGTTAAGAAACTGACCGGTAGAAATGGTGGCTTTGGATATACCCTGTACTGGTCGCCTGATAGTAAATGGCTGGCTTTTATCGACGAAAAGAATGACATAAGTATCCTCGACATAAGCACCGGTGAAATAAAAATTGTGGATAACTACAGCTGGAATATCGGGCACTATTCCCGCTATTCATATTCTATCAGCTGGTCACCGGATTCGAAATGGATAGCCTATGCCAAAGGTCTTGATAATTCCAATAATGCCATATTTGCCTATAGTATTACTGAGGGAAAGGTATCTAAAGTGACTAGTGGTTTTTATTCGGACTTTAACCCGGTATTCAGCATTGATGGGAAATACCTGTTCTTTCTCACAGACAGGAATTTTGCTGCTGCATATAGCGGCCTTGGTGATGGTACATGGATCTATCCCAACAACACACAACTTGCAGCGATCAGTCTGACCAAAGAAGTCCAGGATCTTCTTAAACCTAAAAACGATGAGATAGAAGAAGAGGATGAAGGCGATCAGGAAGATGAGGCGGAGGAATCAGGGGAAAAGAATTCCAAAAAGAAAAATAAGGATAAGGGTAAGAACGGGGAAGATAATGACGAAAAGGAGGAACCTGAAGTGGAGGTCAAAATTGATTGGGAGGATCTTGAAAGCAGATTGACGATATTACCACCCCAGGCAGGTAACTTGAGTGATTTGATCCCTTTTGAAGATAAAGTAGTTTACATGCGATCTCCAATAACAGGCGATCAGGAAGGCAAACCATCCCTGGTGTTTTACAGTCTGGAAGAAAGGGAAGAGAAACAAATTATTGGGAATGTTGAGGCTGTAAAACTTACGGCAGATGGTAAAGATATTTTGGTTCGAAGCGAAGGTAAATATGGAATTATTAAACCTGAACCTGAACAGAAGATAGAAAAGCCGATACCCTCAGGTGGACTGGTTATGCAACTGAATCCAAAAGAGGAGTGGAAGCAGATCTTTAACGATACCTGGAGAAGGTACCGGGATTTCTTTTATGATCAAAACATGCAGCAGGTAGACTGGGATGAAATGAGACAACGGTACGGCGCTTTAATTGATGATGCACGTACCCGGTGGGATGTGTCTAATATTCAGTCAAATATGAGTGCGGAACTAAGTGCCGGTCATACCTATACCCGTGGTGGAGATGCTGAAGGTGTTCCGCAGATAAGAACGGGATATCTTGGTATTGACTGGGAATTGGAAAACGAAAGATTCAGAATTAAAAGAATTGTAAGACCTGCCGCCTGGGATACAGAAACCCGGTCGCCTTTTGATCACCCGGGTGTGGATATCAGTGCAGGAGATTTTATTCTGGCTGTTAACGGCATAAAATTAGATCCTTCCAAAGATCCGTATGCCGCTTTCGAAGGATTGGCAGGTAAGACTGTATCATTAAGCATCATGAAATCGGGTGAATCAGAGGAAACCCAGGATCTTGTTGTTAAGTGCCTGACGCAGGGGGAGGAACAAAATTTGCGATATCTGGAGTGGATAGAAAACAACCGGAAAAAGGTTGATGAGTTGTCAGAGGGTCAACTTGGTTATATTTATATGTCGAATACTTCAACCAGGGGACAGCTGGAATTGGTAAAAATGTATTATGGCCAGCTGGATAAAAAAGGATTCATCATTGATGAAAGATTTAACGGTGGCGGTCAGCTTGCCGACCGGTTTCTTGAATTGATGAAACGGCCTGTGGTATATAATCTTTACTGGCGGCACGGAAGACATCATATATATCCCATAAAAGCCAATACCGGTCCCATGGGCATGCTGATCAATGGTTGGGCTGGCTCCGGGGGGGATGGTCTGCCCTGGGCGTTTCAGGAACTGGAGGCCGGGCCAATAGTTGGAGAAAGAACGCTCGGCATATTGGTGGGGCCAGCTACGGGACATTCCCTGATCGATGGGGGAGGGATAACCGTACCCGGCGCCAGGCTGTATGATAATGATGGTCACTGGTTCTGGGAAGGTGAAGGGGTAAAACCGGACATACCTGTCTGGGATGATCCCAATATATTGGTCATGGGACGGGATCCACAGTTAGAGCGGGTAGTGGAAGAAGTATTGAAATTATTAAAAGAGAATCCACCCTCAGCTACGCCACCCCCGGCTATGGAAGACCGTACCGCTGAAGGGTTGAATAAAAAATAAGTAAAGAAAAGTGAACGATAAGATTTAAATCAAGGCAAAAAATACTGAAATATAAAAACATGGAGAAATTTGATTTTCTGGAAATACGGTTTGAATCATTAAACACTATAGTCTATCTGGCCATGGAGGAATTGCATTTTGAGTACAATTCGGTCGTTAAAGGATATGGATTATTTAAGAATTCAAAAGGGGAGGATGTTGAATTCGTGGTTCCCTTCAGGCAGAATATTACCGAAAGCAGGGCAAAAGCCATGCAGATAAAACAGTGGAAAGACCAGATCAAGAAAACTGCGATAGAACAGTTTGAAAAGAAATATGGTAAATCATATGATAAAAAAGTACATACCCCCGATGTTATTTATCTGGATAGCATCGATGATTTTAATCCGGCTGGATTTAAGGATAGTACTTATGATGATCTATGTGAGACCATTACGTCAGAAGCCCTCTGGGAGAAGTTACAGAAAATGAAAAAAGGCAAATAACAGACTAGATTCCTCCGAGTGTAAATAAATTATAACCGTTCCCGGTCTGTTTTTGATTTATTTTATAAAATGGATGATCATACCTTTTCTTAGATTCCGGAGTATCTTCAGCGTTTTTGTCTGCCCATATCTTTATTTTCCCATCCTTAGAGTAGCTCAGAATTTGTTCTCCAGGCAATGTTGCGAATTTAGAGGCTATGGCAGAATTACCTCCAATATTACCGATTACATTTCCCTGGTTATCCATCACGCTTCCATCTCCCTCAAAATAACCTTTAACTAATTCATGGATGCCATCTCCATTAAGGTCTACAGGGATTGATGTATAAACCTTGAATCCCAGATCTATCTTCTTGCCAGTAAATGCCTCATAGGTATTTTCCACGACGCCGGTTCTATGTTCTCCTTCAGCCGTACGAACTTTCTCGCCGACCTTGACACCTAATACAATTGGCTCCCCATTTTTTCCTATTCGTGCGGCCCATCCGGTATCAATATGGCCTTCTTCCAGGTCACCCCATACACGATTTCCCTTCTGATCATATAGGACTACCCTTGGGCCAAGATCATTATAGTTCTCCCTGCACGTAAAAAAATACCAGGTATTTGTTTCCCTGTTTAAAACAGGTTCGATAATGTCAGAATGCCCTTCCCATACCTCTTCATCAGCGCAAAAAAGTTGCTTTCCCTGGTCAAGCTCAATACAGCGTTCTCCCCATAAAAGATCATCCACTCCATCATTATTAATATCTACCACGGGTGACACGTGGCTTCCTGCACATCCTTTGGCATCTTCAGGAATTTTGTGTTCCCACCTCAAGCTCATGTCGGAATTCCAGCCCTGGATAGCCATAGCCTCGTAAGTGCCCTGGGCAGTTAATAATACAGGTTCACCATGTACAAAAGCACCCATTATAAAATGACGGTAAAGATGGGACATGCTTTGTGGAAAAGCGGGTTGTGGCCACGGCCACTGACCAAGTGTCTGCCCGGATTCAGGATCCAATTTTTGAAGCACATATTGCCTGAAATTCATCGGATGTTCAGGATCTGTATTATTGATGATCCAGATTTCATCCTTGCCATCCTGATCCATGTCAAAGGCGAAAATCGGACTGAACCAGATCCCCGGAACAACACCTTCCCCAATATCGCGCTTCCATTTGATTTTCCCTGTTTCATCAAAAACCATCACCTTAAGGGTGTGTTTCGGGAAGAAGAACATCCCAATATAAGGATCTATCTCAGCATCTTCCGAATACATTGCTGCAATGGCTTTGGGTTGGTTTTCTCCAAGCGAAACCGGGACAGCCCTGAACTGACCCAGTTTATGGCCAAGGTCAAGCTCAGCGAAAACCTGTAAATCAAAATTTTGTGCAAATGAGAAATGATAAAAACTTAAAAAAAGTATGGCAATTAGATTCTTTGAAAATGGCATAATATAGAATTTACAGTATTTATATATTAGTTGTTAATATTAAAGATTTATTCAATATAAAAAAATACCGCTCAGAGAAAATTAAAGAAGGATGATCATCATCAATTGCCGGGCAGCATATCGTTATCATCCCGGACCTATATTCCGTAATTGTTACTACCGCTGATAATATAGATAGATCACCGGAAGTGGTATTGAATATGATTGATGATTATATCATAGCGGGTATTATAGTTTTTAAAGAATAATTATTTATACCGGTTCATTATCCTCCAATAGAGTTCATGGTGCGGTTTTGTTCGTAATGTTCCGGTTCCATTTTATCCACCATGCCATCCCGGGAGAATTTTTTAAGCTGTATTGCTTCATGGATTATTTCATCAATCGATCTTCCATTTCTATAGGGAGTCAGAAGATCCGTTTCAGCATTGGCAAACAGACAGTATTTCATTTTTCCATCTGCAGTGAGCCTGATCCGGTTACATTCTGAACAGAAAGGATGGGTAATGGTGCTTATGATCCCAAATGATCCGGCATGTCCGTAGACCTTATAGTTTAAAGAGGTACTGTGTTTCGGATTGGGCAAGGGAATAATTGTTCCGAAATGCGATTCCACAGTGCTGATAACGTTATCCCGGCTTACGCCTTTACCCCAATCCCAATGGTTGCCTTTAAAGGGCATGAATTCAATGAATTTTACGGTTATGTTTTTATTTCTGGTAAAATCAATAAAGTCAGGGATCTCGGAATCATTTACACCCTTGATCAGGACGATATTGAGTTTAACATTCATTTTCAGATCAATGGCTTTATGAATGTTGGCAATGATCCTATCAAAATAATCTCTTTTATTGATAAAAACGGATCTGGCCTTGTCCAGGGAGTCGAGACTTATGTTCACGTTGTTTAACCCGATTTCCCGGAAAAGGTCAAAAAACCTGTCCAGTAAAATGCCATTGGTGGTTAATTTTAAGGATACTCCCAGCCGGGCTAGTTCACGGACCAGCTCTTCAAAGTCTTTTCTTATCAAGGGTTCACCACCTGTCAGCCTGATGGTATCCACGCCCAGGTCAGCAAACGTTTTAGAGATGGCGACAATCTCTTCCATCGTCATAATATTCGGCTTATCGATGAGTTTCACACCATCTTCCGGCATGCAATAAAAACACCTGAGATTACAGCGATCAGTTAATGAAATTCGTAAATAGGAGTGTTGCCTTCCAAAGCTATCGATTATTCTTTTGTTCATATAATTTGCTGTCATCAAGTTCGATTCCTTACAATATCCTCATTTTTCTTCCACTGGTAGCTTTCATCCTCAAAAAGTTCCTTCCCAAAAATCGGCACGCTGGTTTTGACAGCTTCTAATATATTCTGGCAGGCATCATTGGCCCCTTTCCTGTGAGGTGAGGAAGTAAATATGAACAGGCACACCTGGCCTGTACTTACTTTTCCCAGGCTATGGTATATGTGGGCGCAGGTCAATTCAAATTTTGAAAAAGCGGCTTCCCTGATCTTATGTATTTCTTTCTCTGCCATTTCTTCATAAGCTGAATAATCGATTGCTTTAACCGTCTTACCGTCTACAAGATCCGCCCTGACTTGTCCGAGGAAGATGCTGTGGGCTCCGATCTCAGTTTTGGATTGGTGGCTGGCGATGGAGTCGGCAATTTTTTCAGGGGATATCGCCCCTTGAACAAATACTTTTTTTGTTTTTTTATTATTCATAGGTTAAAGATTGAATACCCCCGTTCACATTAATAAGATTCTGAAATCCATATTTCTCCGATAATTGTTCGATGGCTTTTCGACTTCTGGTCCCAGATTGACAATAAACATGGACGGGTACATCTCTGGGAATCTCGATGTGACGATTGTCAAGTTGATTTAATGGAATATGCAACACTTTTTTATCAGGATCAATGGATTTATCCATCATTTCCCGTATGTCAAGATAGACCATGCTGGATGCGTTAAAGGATCTGTTGCCTTTATGTTCATTTTTCTTCCTGCATTTTGCTATTCGGACCTGACTTTCACTGCGTGAAAAGATTATTTGCTGTTCCCCCCAGGTAAGCAGATCTAAAATGAATAATTTACCTGATAAAACCTGACCTATTTGAAGTATGATCTTAATTGCTTCGGAAGCCTGCATTGTTCCCAGTATGGCGGGCAAAACACCAAGCACACCGATCTCCTCGCAACTGATATTACCGGAATTGATTTTAGGATATAAACAACGGTAGGTAGGGCCGTTCTCATAATTGAAAACAGAAAGCTGTCCCTGGTATTTATATATCGAAGCATATACCCAGGGTTTATTGGTTAATACGCTTGCGTCATTGATCAGGTACTTGGTCTGAAAATTATCAGTACCGTCTATGATAATATCATAACCGGGGAAAAGATCCAGTGCCTTTTCAAATGAAAGTTGTTCATGAAAGGCATGGATTTGGACCTGATCATTCATTTTAACTAATGCCTCTTTGGCCACTTCAACCTTTTGCTTGCCCACATCTGACTCAGTAAATAGAATTTGTCTGTTCAGGTTGGAAATATCGACCAGGTCATGATCCAGTAATCCGATTATCCCAACACCGACAGCTACCAGATGCTGCGCGACCGAACAACCCAATCCTCCTACACCAACAATCAATACTTTTGCCTGTGCAAGCTTTTGTTGCCCTTTAATGCCTATTTCAGATAACTGAATTTGTCTGCTATATCGTTCAAATGAATTCATTCTCATCTAATATTTCAACCACCAGCATAGGGCGGAAGAAATGCTACTTCATCTCCATATTGAATCCTTCCCTCGCTTTGTATTACCTGATTTACGGCAATCTGAACTGTTCCCTCATCACTCAGCCCATATTTTTTAAAGATAAATGCTATAAATTCCTGGACTTCTGAAATGCCATTCTGCAGAGAAATGGTTTCTTCTGCTTTTCCTGTTTCCTCAGCTATGGATCCAAAATATTTAACCTTAATTTCCATAATATTATATTCTGAAATTATCAATCATTTAGTTTGAGCAGTCTCGAATAATCTTCGGGTTCGTCTATGTCCACTGATCCAAGATCAAAGGGTACAGCTGCCACTCTATCCGGATATTTTCTTATAAGAGTCCTCGCCCCGCGGTCTCCTTTTAAATGACATAGTTCCTGAAACAATTGCGCTCTGAATATTGCGGGTACACCCACGGTATTATTATAGCTGCAACCCGTAATTGTTTTGCCCTGTTTTTTGTGCATATCCAAAAGCTCTTCTAATAATTTGCTTGTAATAAAGGGTTGATCGGATAGTAAAAAAAGTATATGTTCCAGGTCCGGGGTGCTTTCTAATAAGCATCTTACACCTTTTCGAATACTGGATGCAATGCCATCTTCCCATTGATCATTTATAAAAACCTTGAATTCGCCAGCATTAATATTCTTCTTTATTTCTTCAGCATTAGCTCCCAATATCAACACTTTAGATGTAAAAGATAAAACTTGTGAATGGTCTATTATGTTTTGAAGAAGAGGTTTGTTCTTATACTTTATCAGCTGTTTAGGTTGTCCAAGCCGACTGGAAGATCCCGCAGCAAGAACCACTACTCCCACATTATCCATAGGCTTATATTCAGACATTTTCAACTTCAAATTTAAGATTTGATTTGTTATGAATTGGGCTGTTTCGCTCCCTCAGGTGATCGACTTTCACATTATTCAGGACAGCAAGGATCTCCGATAAAACTGAAAGTCCTATTTCCGCTGGTGTTTCCGCGCCAAGATCCAATCCAACCGGGGCATAGATCCTCGATGCTTGTTCCTTTGTAAGTCGAATACCTTCTAGCTCCAATTCCTCGAGCATTCTTTGGTATTTCTTTTTCGGGCCCAGGATACCTACATAGCAAAGATCAGGTTCGCCCAATAGCAACTTCAAAACCGAAATATCATATTGATAGTTGTGCGTCATGAGCACGAAAGCGGTTCTTTGATCAATTTTGATATTGTCCATGATTTTTTCAGGTTGGCTAACGAAAACCTGACAGGAACTATGAAAACGGTTTTTGCTGGCATGCGTGCTTCTGCCATCGGTTACGATCACGTTCCAGCCCGCGATCGTTGCTAACTGGGCGAGTACCTGAGCATCATTTCCCGCGCCCACCAATACCAATGTAGGTGAGGGGAGACATAATTCTATGAATGCATGATGTTTTTGACCGGACACGTGGTATTCCTTAAATAAGGAACTGTTTTGCTTAAAGGCAATGCTTGCATTTTCCTTGATTACGCTTAAATATTCCAAATCCTCAGTATTTCCGGTAACACCAGTTCCCTGGTCTATAATCAGTTTGGTGCCCTGCTGCTGCTGACTTTTTTGAAGATTGAACAAAGTAACAATAATCAATGGTTCATTGGTTTTGATGACCTTTCTGATCAGCTCCATAGGATTGTTCTTCTGATCATTGCGGATCGGTTCAAATAATACCTGTATAATCCCATTACATCCTAATTGGGCCCCTATCACGGCATCGTACTCATCACTCGTATCATAAGTTATCAGTTTATTCAGTCCCTGTTCCCATGCCAGTAGCGCTTTTTTCAGTGCATCACCCTCAAGGCAACCGCCGCTGATCGCTCCAACCATTTCTCCATTTTCATTGACCAGCATCCTGGCTCCGGCCTGGCGGTATGATGATCCCTCTACATGAACCAGGGTGGCCAGAATACATTCCAGTCCTTTTGATTTCATTTCATCGTAAGAGGTAAGAAGGATTTCTAATTCTCTCATGTTGTTGTAAGTCTAAGTTTTTCAACAGTCGCCTTTATGGAATCTATTGCAATACGGACTTCTTCTTTCGTTGTATACCTGCCCAGACCTATCCGGATGGAGGACAGGGCAAGTTGGTCAGTCAATCCCATGCTTTTTAGGACATGAGAAGGCTTTATGGTTGTGGATGAACAGGATGAGCCCCTGGAAACGGCCAGGCCTTTAAGTGATGGTATTAATTTTGCTTCATCGATATGCTGGAATGATAAATTGGTCATATGGGGCAGACGTTTAGAATTTCGCCCGTTGACCTGAACATCTCCCAATATCAATAATTCATGATCGATTGTATCGCGGAGGGTACTTAATCTATCTGAGTCTTCCTGCATTTCCCGGGAACAAAGCTCAACCGCTTTCCCAAATCCAACAATTCCGGGAACATTGAGTGTTCCGGGACGTATTCCACGTTCCTGGCCACCTCCAAACAGATAAGGTGATATTTTTACTTTCGGACGATTTCGAACGTAGAGGGCTCCCACACCTTTAGGTCCATACAATTTATGAGAAGAAAATGCAGCTACGTCTATTCCAAGGGTATCTACATTAAAAGGAATTTTACCTATGGATTGTGTGGCATCTGTCATAAACAAAAGGCCCTTGTTCTTAACCAAATCAGCGATTTCCTTTAGAGGATGAATGACACCCGTTTCATTGTTGGCATGCATCAGGCATACCAATATGGTTTTTTCATTGATTGCATTTTCAAGATCCCGAAGATCAATTGCCCCTTCACTATCCACATTCAGCCAGGAAATTTCAAATCCTTGTTTTTGAAGATGGTCACAGGTATCCAGCACGGCTTTATGTTCTGTATTGTATGTGATGATATGATTGCCGTGTTCTTTATTCACTTCAGATATACCCATCAGCGCCAGGTTAATGGATTCAGTGGCTCCGGAAGTGAAATAAATTTCATTTGATCTTGCACCAATTGAGTCAGCAATCTGTTCCCTGGCTAGGTCAACCGCCTCTTCTGTTTCCCAACCATATACATGAAGACTGCTTGATGGATTCCCAAATTTCTCCGAAAAATAGGGAAGCATAACTTCCAATACCCGTGGATCAACCGGGGTAGTTGCGTTGTGATCAAGGTATATTTTCCTGGATTTTTTCATAAAGCAAATACTAAAATAAATAGGGTGGGGCTTAAATAAGAATAATTAGCCTAATATTTTTCCTTGTATGTATTCAACCGGTTCACAATTATTTGATGAAAAATACGAAAATTTAGACATCCTATCCTGTAATTACCAGTCATGGACTATGAATAAATGCACTTTGTGTTTTATAATTATGTAGATAAAAGGTTTTTAATAAGTTCCATGAAATTATTGATGGTTGTGTTTTTTGTTTAATCGTGTGAATTGTTTACAATTTCCTTCAGTTTGAAATAACTAGAAATATCCGGATTTATTCGTGAAGAAGACAACTGATATTAATTGAATTCTATAGATTTGCATGCCTTAACCAGTATCAATTTCTAAACTTGCGTTCATAATGATTAATAAAATAAAGATTATATTATTAATAATCCTGATTCCCACTTCATTGATCGGGCAAGCTGCAAACGGCGATAACGATTCCTCCGGAGCCGGAGAAATTCCCAGGGTATCAGATCAGCAAGCTGCAAACGGCGATAACGATTCCTCCCGAGCCGGAGAAATTCCCGGGGTATCAGATCAGCAACCTGCGAGTCTTCGTGGCAAAATCATTGATGAAGGCGAAAATGGAATTCAGGGTGCAAGTGTGCTTGTTATCGGTACAGAAAAGGGGGTTAATACTAATGATAGAGGGTATTTTTATTTTGATAATCTTCAACCCGGAGAAGTTAGTATTCAAGCTTCAATTATGGGTTATAAAACCCAAGCGGTTTCCATGGTGCTTAAACCGGGGCAAAATGAACTGAACTTTACATTAGAGGAAAATATCATTCATTTAAAGCCTGTGACTGTTAACGCACAAAAAAGAGAACAGCAGATCCTTGATGTTCCAACTGCAATAAATGTTGTTGGTTCAGATCTAATTGAACAGGCCAATATCGTCGAACTGGGACATCTGTCCGATTATATTCCCGGATTAAATATTATCGAGCAGGGAGCAAACCGCCCAACTTTTGTTATTCGAGGATTGACCAGTGAAGAAGTGAGTCCCAGCGCACAACCGCGCGTTTCTGTATATCAGAATAATGTGCCGATCAACCGGGCTAATGGTGCTTCTGTCGCTCTGTATGATATGGAAAGGGTGGAGGTCTTAAGGGGCCCGCAAAATGCACTTTTCGGCAGGAGTGCCCAGATTGGGGCTATTCATTTTATAAGTAACCGTCCGTCGAGTATTACCGGCGGATATGCCTCTGTAGCCTTTGGCAATTATAATCAGAGAGAATTCAGGGGAGCCATCAATCTGCCAATTGTAAAAGATAAATTCTTTGTCCGTGCTGCCGGATTTTATGACTACAGAGATGGATTCGTGGAAAATACATTTGGCGAAACCCTCAATGGTAAAAATACCCTGGCAGGGCGTTTATCGATGCGATACCTGCCCGCAAGTAATCATCAACTGGATCTGATTTTAAGCTATCAAAATGATGATACACCAGGCATTGCATTTATGAGCAAACAATATCCGAATACAGAAGGAGATACAGATATTTTCACATACCGGGCCTCTCTGGAACAAGGGGATAACCTTTACACTGGTAAAAACCTTTTTGATGCGGCTCTACATTATAAATACACGATTAATGAACACACGTACCTTTCTTCTATAAGCTCATTCAGAAAAACATCTTCCGGTTCAAGATGGGATGGAGACGGCACTGCGGCACCTGCCCTTGATTTCTGGGACGATGCCGGGGCGGATCAGTTTTACCAGGAGTTCCGGTATAACTTCTCCTGGAGGAGCAGGCTCAATGGATCCGCAGGGATTAGCTACTGGTACGAAAAATCAGATCAGACCTACTGGTTCTCTCCTAATGAACAAAGTACGGCCGTTTTGTTTTTTCAACCCGATTTATTGATCCTTCCAAATGGTCAGCCCTTGCTTATTCCCGCCCTGCCGGATAATCCTGAGTTAGGCCCGCTGGCGGGTTTGCCATTGCCTGAATACCACCTGGAGAACAATTATAGTGTAGCCAACAACCAGGCTTTGGAAGCTTTTTTTGATGCCACCTATCAGATAACCAGCAAGTTATATTTCACAGGAGGTATACGAACGGCCTATGAAAATTTCGAACTGAGCAATGAAGCTGCTTTTGTGGATGGCGAACCCTCCATACTGGGTTTGATCACAGGAAATCATCCAAACATGTTTTTTAGACCAACTTCTGAACAAAGTATGGATAACAACAGCATGGCTGTCAACTGGCAGGCGGGTTTACAATACAGGATCAACGAGAATACGAATATTTTTTCTAATTACTCAAATGGCCGCCGGCCTGTTGTCCTTCAGTATACATCAGCAGGTGAACCGGAAGAAATACCCGCAGAAAGAGTTGATAATGTGGATGTTGGTATTAAATCATCTATTTCAGGCAGAGCTTATGTTGATGTAGTTGCATTTTACCAGAAGTATAAGGATTTCCAAACGAGGGCTTGGGTTGCTGATCCCGAAACAGGTGAATTTAATTACAAGACGATAGACGGAGGAATGGCTACCTCATATGGCGTAGAATCCAGCTTTAATCTTTCCCTTTTAAAAGGATTAGAACTATTTGGCAACTATGCTTTTTTGCACGCTACCTTTGATGATACCAACAAAGACGGATCAGATCAGGAATATGCCGGAAATACCTTCAGGTTATCCCCAAAGCACGCCTTCACCATGGGATTATATGCCTACGCCAACTTATCTACAAACTTTAAGATCTTTATCACCCCTTCCTATACTTATAAAAGCCATTTCTACTTTGAAGACGCAAATACTGCCGGATTGGATCAATCAGCTTATGGCTTGTTAAATGTAAACCTTGGCGTTGAACTTGAAAATCCAAATATCCTCTTAAGTTTTTACGGCACAAACCTGCTTAACGAACAATTCATAACCAGCGCCGGCAATACAGGGAGCCTGTTTGGAATACCTACTTATGTCCCGGGTCAACCGCGAATGTATGGCAGCAGGCTAACCTGGAAATTCTGATTGAGCCTGCCAGGAAAACAGTAAATATACCGTTAGGAAAAAACCGTCTTTATTACAGTGCCTATTTTTATGCAGGCAGCTGGAACCAAATGTAAGCATAGATTATCTATTCTATTTTCACATCAAAGGAATAAAAGCAAAATGGATTACAGGATTTCTTTTTTTTCTTTCATAAGAATTAATTAGTTTTAAAATTCGGAAAAATTTATTTCATCAATTATATAATGAATAGAGACAATCTTAAAAGTAAAAACGAAAGTGAATCCTCCCCAGAGAAAACCCGCAAAGGGATCAGCAGGCGAGGATTTCTGAAGGGTGCCGGGATGACCACAGTCGGTACTGTTGCCCTGCAATCCGGTGTTCTTGGAAACACCCTCGATGAGCAGTCCCTGGATGAAAAAGCCATTGGACCCGATGCTGAATTGATTAAGCTGAAAGTAAACGGAGAATCTCACTCCTTAGCAGTTGAACCGAGAATGACTCTGGCTTCAGCACTAAGGGATAAGCTTCAGTTAACCGGGACAAAAGTGGTTTGTGATCGCGGGGCTTGCTCTGCATGCACTGTTTGGATAGATGGTAAACCAGTCAACTCCTGCCTGACATTGGCAGTTGAAGTGCAGGAAAAAGAAATCACGACTATTGAAGGGATCGGCACTCCCGAAAAACTGCATCCTGTTCAGGAAGCTTTTATAGAACATGATGCCACCCAATGTGGTTTTTGCACGCCTGGTATGATCATGACAGCTTCTCATTTCCTTCAGAATCATCCAAATCCTGATTTGGAGGAAGTAAAAACTGCCCTGCGTGGTAATCTCTGCAGGTGTGGAACACATCCAAATGTATTTAAGGCCACCTTGTCAGCCTCCAAGAAAATGTAAAATGATTCAATGATGGAAAAAAAGAAATTAATATTACCACATGGAATTCCAGGCCACAATCTGGGTGAAATTGAAAGGGAAGTCCCTGCTTCCGAGCCGCCAGCATGGCCTGTAAATGATAAGCTTAAGGAAGTTGGAAAATCTGTTAAAAGATACGACGCCCTGGCCAAGGTGACAGGGCAGGCTAAATACACGGCAGATATCCAGTTGCCAGGAATGCTGTATGCCAAATTTTTCAGGTCAGATACGCCGCATGCCAACATCAGATCTATTGATATCTCTAAAGCTGAGGATTATCCTGGCGTTTATGGTATACATCTAATGAAAACGGATGATGGAAATTACCCGGTTGTAAAATATGCCGGTCAACCGCTTGGAGGAGTGGCTGCTTCCAGCCTGGCGATAGCTGAAGAGGCCATCAAACTTATTGAAGTAGATTACGAATATCTGGATTTTGTGGTGGATGTCGAGGAAGCACAGCATCCGGAAGCCCCCATCGTTCATAAAGAAAAAATAGCTTCCCAAACCGATGGAGGAGATGTTGGGGTTACCCATGATGGTACTCAAGCCAATGGAAACGTTGTAGGACCTTCTACAGGTAGTTTTTTTGGCGGGCCCAGAGGAGATCTTGAACAAGGATTCAAGGAAGCTGATGTGATCGTAGAGCATGTATACAGAACCCAGGTCCATACCCACCTGCCACTGGAAACACACGGTGTAGTAGTTGACTGGAAGCCTGGGAACATGGTCGTATATGCTTCTTCGCAGAATACAGCTGCTATGCGGGATGAATTAGCCGATTATTTTGACATTTCGAAAGGAGAAGTAAGGGTGATTTCTGAATACACTGGTGGTGGTTTTGGTGCTAAGCACAGTGCAGGGGTATATGGCCCGATGGCTGCTACTCTCTCAAAAAAAACTGGTAGGCCGGTATGGTTGATGCTGGACCGGAAGGAGGAGCACATCTCTATGGGCAACAGGCCGAATTCTATTCAATATTTGAAAATCGGTGCAAAAAAGGATGGCAAACTGACGGCAATTCAGCAACGCTCTCATGGTACAGCAGGTGTTGGACTGGGTGCTGGCGTTGGGCGTATTGCCCAGGTGCTGTATGAATGCCCTAATTTTGCCACAGAACAATATGATGTATATACACATGCTGGTCCAGGTGCCGCCTGGCGTGCTCCCGGTAATGTGCAGGGCGCTTATGGTGTTGAGCAGGCCATTGATGAAATAGCAGACAAACTGGGAATTAATCCGCTTGCATATCGAGATGTCATTGATAAAAGCGATATAAGAAAAGTTGAAAGGCAACGCGGTGCCGAAAAATTCGGTTGGTCCAGAAGGAAAGCTCCCGGATCTGATTCAGGCCCTGTCAAAAAAGGTATGGGTATGGCCCAGTCAACATGGCCACGGTTTGTAACACTCGATTCTACTGCAGAAGTTAGAATTATGCGGGGTGGGGCAGTTGAAATACGGTCCAGCGTTCAGGATATCGGTACCGGGACAAAGACTGTCCTGGGTCAGGTGGTTGCCGAAGAATTTGGCATCCCTACAGAAGATGTTTCTGTCCTGATTGGTGATACTTATTTCCCCACAGGCCCGGGCTCTGGTGGAAGTGTGGCAACAGGATCTATTACACCACCGGCCAGAAATGCTGCATATAAGGTTAAAATGGAGCTATTGGAACAGATTGCTGCCAAATGGGAATCTGATTTGTCAAATTTAGTAATGGAAGAGGGTAAGATCGTTGATAAAACGGATGATTCCAAATCAGTCTCCTTTAAGGATGCCTTGAAGGGTATGAGAACAAGTCAGATCATTGCCACTGCATCAAGATCAGATGATTACGGAGGATTCCAGCAACCCTGGGGCCTGGCTCATGGAGATCTTGGGTCGGTGCAATTTGCTGAAGTTACTGTTGATACCGAGACCGGATTTGTCAAGGTAGATAAAATTGTGGCTGCTCATAGCTGCGGCAGACCTTTAAATCCAGCCCAGGTAGAAAGCCAGATCAACGGCGGTGTGATCCAGGGACTGGCCTATGCGTTGTATGAATACAGGGTAATGGACAAGCAGACAGGATTCATGATTAATGCAAATGTAGACCAGTACAAGCTGCCTTATGCGATGGAGATTCCTGAGATTGAATCCATCATCATAGAAGATTACTCTGGAACGTCATCAACAGATGCATATGGTATTGGCGAACCTGCCAATATAGCAACAGCAGTTGCCATAGCCAATGCTGTATACAACGCAATTGGAGTCAGGATTTATGAAATTCCAATTACTCCGGATAAAATTTTGAAAGCTTTAAATAAAATATAAGAACTATGAATAAATTCAGTTGGTACGAAGCAAAATCCGTGGAAGATGCATTGAGCAAAGTCAATGCCACGGCTTCAGATATACTTGGGAAAGCCCCCAACAGTTCTTCAGTAATATTTAAAGCTGGAGGAATTGATCTTCTGGATCTTATGAAGGAAGGCCTAGTCAATCCATCCACTATTGTGAGTATTAAAAATATCCCTGGTCTGGATAAAATAGAATACAGTGAGCAGGATGGTTTTAAAATTGGAGCCAATGTAACCCTTGAAGAACTTGAAAATAATGCCGTTGTCAAAGAGAAATACCTGGCATTACACCAGGCAGTAGCCCACGCAGGGACTGCTCAATTAAGGAATTCCGCAACCTTGGGGGGCAACCTGGCTCAGAGAACCAGATGCTGGTATTTCAGGTCCATCGACCACCAGTGTTACCGGAAAGGATCGGGTACATGTTATGCCCAGGAAGGTGAGAACGAGTTTCACGCCATCATGAACAATAAAACCTGTGCAAGTGTGCATTCTTCTTCCGTTTCCACTGCCCTGATGGCATTTAATGCCACAGTAGAAATAGCTGGCCCAAATGGTAAAACACGGTCGGTTACGATGGAAGAGTTTTTTGTGGATCCTGAAACGGATAGCCGTACAGAGAATATATTGGCGTCTAATGAATTGATTACTGGCATTGCCATACCTGCAGTTAATGAAAACGTCAAAAGCTTTTATATTAAGCAAGGAGCCAGGGAATCACATGACTGGGCTATAGCTGATGTGGCTGTGGTTATGGAGATGTCTGGCGGAAAATGTAATAATGCAGAGATTGTATTGGGAGCAGCAGCCCCGGTACCTGTAAAGGCGGAAGATGCTGCTAAAAAACTGAGAGGAAAATCAATCAATGAATCTGTGGCTTCATCTGCCGGGAAAGCATCCGTAAAAGGTGCAACTCCTTTGGCTAACAATGCCTATAAGGTGCCTATATTCAGGTCGATTGTGAAAAGAGCCATTTTAAATGCAGTTTAATTTGAAATTCATATTTGCGGGTGACAGGGAATGCGTTCCATGTGACCCTAAAAATTAAAAATATTTACATGAAAACAGTAAAACCTTTAAATACTAAATTTTGCAAATTCCTGAAAGCCAAAAATCCTTTTGGCACGCTGGAAGGAGGGAGTAACGAGTTTTATACCTTCGATGATGCCAATACGATATACTGGTGTGTAAAATCTCTTGGTGCAGGAGGACCGGATAATGGTCCTGTTGAGCCGGGAATGTGTATCCCTGGTCGGAGATGTTATAAAGAACGGGATTAGTTGTAGACTATAATTTCAAAGCCCTGGCATCCGTCAGGGTTTTTTTATATACTTATTTTATTCTGCTTGCCTACAGAACGGATATAATCAGCCGCAGATGCATATTCCTCAGCCGTAATCAAATGTTCCATCATAAGTGGAATATCTTTCAACCTGGCTAATTCCGTGAGAAACGTAATATAGTCCAATTTACCAAATCCGGGCTTACACTCATCCAGTTGAGGGATATAGTTGTCCTCCCTGAGGGTAATGTCCTTGGCATGGCAGCTGCGAATATTTGATCCCAATTTTTTAAAACAATCCCGGATAAACGCCCCATTTTTGAAATAGATCTGAGGACTTACCACCATATTGACCGGATCGAAGTGTACGCCGAATTGTGTACGGTCAATAGCTTTAAGAAGTCTAAGGTAATTATCAGGAGAATCGGGATATGACCAAGGCATGGGTTCCAATGCAAAATAAGTTCTGGAAGGATTGACCGAATCTATGATCTTTCGGGTAGTTTCAACGATGAGATCAAAGGTATCTTCTGTCAGATTATCCTCATGAGGACCAGCCCAATATTCCGGGTTCCTTGACCCACCGATATTCACACAGCAATTGGCACCTATCAACTCAGCTGTCTCCAGTGATATTATACATTTATCTACAGCATCTTTTCTTTCCTTTTCATCGAGGCTGATGGTATTGCTCCATGCACCTACCTCGCTGATCACAATATCATTATCAATTGCGGCTTTCTCATAGGCCTTTATGATGTTCTCGTCCGTTCCAGCCTCAACTGGGCAATATGCAGCACGATACTTCAATCGTTTTAATGCAGATATCCACTCTGCGGGATCATTGTATTTTTCAAATACTGGACCTCCTAAACGAACATAATTTTGATTATTGTTTTTTGAAATGCTATAGAACGGAATTGAAATGGAGGTGCCAATACCTGCTGATGCCAATTGATTGAATCTTCGTCTTTTCATTTTGTATAAAAATTTAATTTAGGGTAAAAAATGGACCTTGTGAAGTGTTCTTTTTAAGT
>JAHEGY010000017.1 GCA_024644875.1 Cyclobacteriaceae bacterium | reverse complement strand
CTCAAATTCATTTAGTCAGCCCTTTGTAAAGATCACTAACCATACCGACAACAGCGAATCATTGTCAGGAATAAACGGGATATATCTGGCTTCACCAGGTGACATGTTATCATTTGAACACGTCCTCTTCAAACCAAAAACATATACTGTTAATCATTCGGATACCATCCAATTCGTATATCTCGAATCGCTGGGCTTCAATAATCTTGATTTAAACCGTGACTCAATAGGTGGAAGGATATTTAAGCAGTTCCAGGATACTATGGCAGTTAAAAGTTATAAACTTCTACCTTTCCTGAAGTATGAAGTTGTCAATAACCTTTCACTTCTTGCCAGAAGGAGGTCAAAGGATACGCATATTCATGGTCTGAACCTGGAAGACTGGAAACAATACCTGTCACTCATATCCCTTGAGGAAAATATATCTGAAGGACGCAGGAAAAACAAACTAAGGGTAATTTATTCTAAAACAGAAACCCTTGACTCTACCATCATAACGCGCAACAAAACGACGATGATCCCAGCAAATCTACAGAACATATCACCCTTGAGTGAATATATAAGCCTTAATGAGGCAGAATTTTTTAATCCTTTAAATTCTAAGGCTTCCAGGAGGTACGCATATTCCTATCTGGGGCAATTCCAGTTTGAGCAGAATAGGGTGGATGTTGTACTGTCCTATCCAAAGGGATCCATAAAGTTCGCCTCAATTTACGCTTTGTTATATTTTGATGCGGAAACGAAACACTTAAAGGGAAGTACATACTGGCCAGCCAAATCCATTGCACCATGGCAACTTAGTAGTGATTATATCAACCTTCCCGCAATGACCGGACTTCAGAAAAATGTATATTTTGAGGTTTTTATTAAGAAAATTCCTAAAAAGAATACTGAAACGCTCGGTTTTTATTATTCAACCAAGGATAAATTACAATTATCAAAGGATACCGTCCAGATAAAGAAGACGGATATACGTGTTTTTCAATCCAAAAAGGACAGTATAGCACAAATCCAGGATGATTATTATAACCTGGAACCGGTGAATGAAAGTGAAAAGTTAGAATATCTTGAAAAAGATACTGCGAAAGGTAACTTTTTTAATCAGAAATGGTATGATTTCGTGGTACATCTTGCCCTGGAAAATATTGGATTGAAGGTAGGGAGTGGATACTTTAACAATATATTCAAGATCAATGCCTATGAATATCTTAGGATCGGTGTTGGTTATCAGTCAGTGAATCTGATTTCAGAGCGACTCAGGTTTGGCGGTTATTTTGGATATGCCATCAATCCTCAGGGATTCAATGACAAAGGATGGAGACTTGGCTTTAATACCGGCATATATCTTGGAAAAGGCAAAAGGCAATACCTGGATTATAATTATAAGAATGATGTATTGGAGCCGGGAAGGACATTTTACCTGTATGAGAAAAAAGACTTGATCCGAAATTTTTATACATCAAGGATGGGTATAACTGTATTTAATGAGATTGCTTATTCTTCAACCATCAATAACAATTTTATTTTTAGGATCAACCTTAATAATTATTCATATGATCCCCAATTTTATTATTCATACAAAACCTCCCCTGAAGATTCTACGGACTTTTTCAGATTTTCTGAAATAGGATTTAAAATGCGTATAGGAAAATATTCCACGATGAATCCGGTTTTATCTCGATTATTACTTTTAAAAAAAGGTTTTATTCCTACTTTCTATATTAACTATGTGCAAGGTTTTGACAATCTTATAGATGGGGAATACCGATACCGGAAAGCTAATGTTAAGATCAAATCCTATTTTAGGTTTAGCGAAAAATATCACCTTGATTTCACAACCGAAATGGGATTATCGACACAGGAAATCCCCTATCCGGTGGCCTATGTGGGTGCGGGTAACATTACCGAGCTGGCAAGTATAATGGTGCAGGACGCTTTTCAGACCATGGATCTGTATGAGTACTTAACTGATAGGTATGCAAATGTGTTTACAACCTTCTATGTGAATTTTAAAGCTGCTAAAAAGAACCGTATACGGCCACAGGTTGGACTTGCCTGGAATATGGGATGGGGAAAATTCAATGGAAATATTAACGTGCATTCTTTTGCAGAAGATGAAGGTGTAAGAGATTATCGAAATGGATTTTATGAAGTGGGTTTTTTGTTTACCAATTTTCTTCAAGTGAGGATGCTGGGATTGATTCGTGGAGAATTTGGACTTGGGGCTTTTTACAATGTGGCAGGAGCTGACACTAATAAATTCGCCATCAGAGCAACTTATAAAATTACTGCACTCTGATTTTAAACTGTCCAGGAATTACTATTTCTGTGGTATTACCCTCGATGTATTAAACGCATCCCACTCCCCTTCAATCATCAGGCTAATGACTTTCAGCCTTACAGCAATGACATCTTTCTATAGAATTTTTCGTTCATTGATGATATTTTCATGGTAGGTAACTAATTCATCAATTGTCACATTTCTCCTCTTGTACAGATTTGTTGCTTTGATACTTTTATTGAGTTTCTTATTGAAATCCGTGATTTTTTTATTGGTTTCAATTCCTGTACATTTTATACATAACGCGGTTCATCAAACCAGCTGAAAGAGACCTAGGAAATATCCTGGTTAATAAGAAATATGTGAGCTGGTTTGAAAATCCCGGTATATAAACAGCCTTTTTCCCCAGTTTTCTCAGTGCTCTATCAGCAACATAATGAGGTTTTAGCATGCTAGGTCCCAACAGGTTTTCTTTAGGTTTGGTGCTCCTGTAATTCGGGGTATCCGTAGCCCCGGCACAACATGCCATAACATCGATCTTTCTGCCTTTTAATTCATAATGTAATCCCTCAGCCAGGTTATAATCAAAGGCCTTGGTGGCACCGTAGGGTACAACCAACTGTGTTCCCCATAAACCCGCCAGTGATGACATCACAAGGATACCAGACCTTTGTCCTGACGGAAGTGATTTTACGAACCTGTATATTAAATGCAGGGGGGTCCGGCTGTTCAGGTTCACATAATAATCTAATTCATCGACCGTATTGTCCAGAAAATCTTTTACCGGTCCATAGGCTGCATTATAGATCAACAGACTGCAGTTCGTTTCCTTTATCTGTTCAATTATAGTGGCTATGTTCAACATATCTGACAGATCCGCTTCTATTTCTTGAATGCTGACCGAATAGTCACGTCGTAATCGCTCCGCTGTAGCCTTCATTTTTCCGGTATCCCTATCTACCATGATTACATGAAGTCCCCAACTGGCCAAAACTTCTGAAAAAGCCGCGCCCAAGCCTTCCGCTGCCCCGGCGACCAGTGCCCAGTCTCCATATCGTTTTTTAAATTTATCCATCTTTAATCCTCAATTACTTAGTCGCGGAATTTGTTTGTTTGTCCTTTAATCTACAATTTAGTCCGGTTATATTTTAACAATATACAATTTTGAATCTATTCTTTTTGAATCAATATAAAAAATGAATTCATGCAGCAGTTTATTTTTAGTTTTTTAAACTTGTTCCGGCGTATTAGAAATGCATTTTTACGTATTTCAGGGAAAACCGAAGCTGATGTCACAAGGCAACGTATCGTGAACGGCAAAGCCTGGGTCGACTTCTGCAATAACCTGAAGGCAGCAGGGGCCGCACTGGCTTACCCGGGTACGCCAAGGGATGCTTTTCAACAGGCAGAGGGAATCCGTTATTTATCAAGGCTGGTCAGGGCCGGACTTGAAGCGTATGTAGAACATAACGATCCCTCCTTCCCATCCCTCAACAGGATGGTACATGAAACGGTAAAATTAGGTGCCGATAACCCGGATAATCATTACCTCAACGCCCAGATCAGCGGAAAATATGAATACAGGATCACCGGCAAAAGAAATACCATCCATTATGTGGGTTTCTTTACACAAAATGGCAATTATGGTAGTACAGGAGGACTTTCTCCCTGTGGGGTACTTGAACATTTTGACCTGAAAACGGACCCGGAGGGGAATTTCGAAATTATCCTGAGTAAGGAACCAAAAGGAGATAACTGGCTAAAAATTGAAGAGGACACATCGCTTCTGATGGTCCGGCAAACCTACCTGGACAGGGATAAGGAATCGCCAATTGAAGCCAGAATAGAAGTAATTAATGGCAATAAGGTTCCTGATCCAATGACTCCTGAACAGGTGGATGAAGGATTAAGAACAGCTGCATTATTTGTTGCTGGAGCACCTTTCTTATTCGCTAAATGGGCCAGGGGATTTCAAAAACATACCAATAAATTGCCAATATTCGATCCTGAAGTCTCCAACGCAGCTGGGGGTGATGCAAACATCATATATCATCACAGCCACTGGAGACTTTCTGAAGATGAAGCACTCGTAATAGAAGTTTTGCCTCCCGAATGTGATACCTGGAATTTTCAATTGAATAATTACTGGATGGAATCACTGGATTACAGGTACTTTCCGATATGTATCAATAAACATACTGCTAGACGGCAAAATGATGGTTCTCTTAAAATTGTGGTCAGTCATAAACGTACAAATAATCCTAACTGGCTCTATACCTGCGGACATACTGAAGGTACCATGTGCTGGCGCTGGTACAGGCTGGCCAATGGTGTTGATCCGGTGGAACCCAGTTGTAAAGTAATGCAAGTTTCCGAATTGTCTTAAGGTAATGTTGGATCTGCATTTTGCTATTTGAATTAAACTGATATGGGATCTACAATATATGCTTCGGATTTTAGGAAAATGCCTGTCTGGTTCAATGGATTGAACAAGGCCTGGAAATTTACCTATCCCCTGGGTTCAAAAATAAAACTTGAAAAAGATGATCTGATCCGTTCGGCCAGGCAAAGTACAGGATTGAACGACTTGGGAAAAGATTTTTGGGATGAACCCCTTGACCGGCTCATTCAATCTGTCAATGAAGAAGCAAAACTGCATCCGGTAGGTAGGTTTATTACAAAACAAAGACTGGTCAATCTTCTTTCGACCAGGTTACAAGCGGAATGGTGGTTCAGAGAAAAACCGGACATATTGGATCAGTCAATATATCCTGTATTTATGATTGCCGGATTACAGAGAACAGGAACCACTAAATTACAAAGACTCCTGTCAGCAGATCCGGATTCAAGATCATTATTGAGTTGGGAAGCCTTGAACCCTTCTCCTCCCGTTCGGGGTAAAGACAAGCGCATTGCCTTTGCTAAAACCAGTGAAAAGGCCCTGAAATATATGGCCCCCGGTTTCTTTGCCATACATCCGGTGGAACACCAGGCCCAGGAGGAAGACATTTTGCTTCTTGATGTATCTTTTATGAGTACTACACCTGAAGCCACCATGCATGTTCCTTCATATGCCTCATGGCTCGAAGAAACGGATCAATCTCCAGCCTATTTTTATGGCGCAAAGCTATTGAAATTACTTCAGTGGCAGAGACCCTCGAAATACTGGGTGCTTAAATCACCGCATCACCTTGAATTTTTAGAGGTAATCGACAAAGCCTATGGGAATGTACATTTTTTATGGACACACCGTGACCTTGAAGACTGTATACCTTCATTTCTAAGTATGCTGGCACATGGACAATCAATATTCAGTGATAAGGTTAGCATAGATGTCCTAAAAAAGCACTGGATGAATAAAACAAAGTATATGCTCCAAAAGGCGATAAAATTCAGGAGATCTCTTGATGATCCTGGTAAGTTTACCGATATACAATATGATAAATTCATAGCGGATCCCATAAAGACTTTAAAAGATATTTACTTCAGAACCGGGCGTACAATGGATCAGAGAATTGAGGATCAACTTGCCTCAGTTGACAGAAAGAATAGTAAAGGAAAGTATGGATCACATAAATACAATTTAAATGACTTCGGTATCAGCCGGCAGACAATCTCTATCCACTATTCTGAGTATTTGGGATATATTAACAAGCTAAAAGACAGTTCGAATCATGAATGAGAAGAAGAGGGGATCCTATGACAGTCCGTTGAAGGCTACCTTAAAAGGGATATCGGATCTATTTAAAAAGCAGAAAAAGGACGTTCACTTAAGCGACTCTGATCGTCTGGATGATGTAACCATCATGGTTACAGGATCAAGTTCCGGACTCGGATACGCCACTGTACTGGAACTGGCTAAAAGAGGTGCCCGCGTGATCATGGCCGTAAGAAGCGGGATCCCGGACAAGGGTGAGGAGATCCGTCGTATGAGCGGATCGGATGAAGTGGATATGATGCATGTTGATCTATCAGACATAGATTCTATAAAAGGCCTGGTCAGGAATTTAAAGGGTAAGAAAATAAAGTTGAATATGCTTATATGCAACGCCGCGATAGTTCCAAGGATAAGCCGGAAGACAAAACAGGATCTGGAAGAAATGTTTATGGTTAACTACCTGGCTAAGTTTCTGCTGATCCGTTGGTTACTGGATGAAGGTATTTTTGTTGCGGATGGAGAAAACCTACCCCGGATTATAATTGTATCTTCGGAAAGCCATCGAAATCCAAAAGTCTATGACTGGGATAATTTTGGAAAATACAAAGAATATGGCATGAACAAGACCGTTGAACTGTATGGCTACTATAAATTACTACTAACTACATTCGTGAATGAGCTATCCAGGCGGCTTAATAAAAATGGCACAAAGATCTCGGTTTTCTCACTCTGTCCGGGGCCGGTAAATTCCAATATCGCCAGGGAAGCCCCGAAGCTCTTTCACCCCTTGTTAAAGGTAGTTTTCGGAATATTTTTTAACGCCCCGGAAAAGGCAGCTATCCCGGTAGTTTACCTTGCAGTCAGTGATGACCTTAAAGGGAAACCAATAGATTACTTTTTTATGCTGGAACGTAAGAAAATGGATGTAAAGACTGGTGATCCCGGAAATGGCCAAAGGCTATGGGAACTAAGCGAAAACCTGCTTGAAGACCTGGGGATCAGTTTCTCGAAATCGATATGAATTAATTTTTGTTTCCGGATTTACAATTTGCGAATCTGCATTGGATACAATTCCAGACATCATTTTGAAATTCCTTGGATCTTCTATTTACATCCCGGAATCCTGGGATTTACTGTAAATTTAATTGTTTATGATTCCTCTTCATAATCCTTTGTTCTTGAAATAGCGGATGTTATTAATCCGGTTGGAACCGCCACTATCGCTAATCCAATCATCAATATTATGAATGTAAAGACCTTCCCTCCTACTGTTATCGGGATCATATCCCCATAACCCACCGTTGTTAGGGTAACTAGTGCCCACCAAAAACTATGAAAAACTGATTTAAAAGCCAGTGGCTGAACAGGATTCTCGAAATAATAGATACCGACAGCTGATAGAAATAACATGAAGCATGTAGCTAAGAAAAAAACAATGAGTTCCTCTTTGATCAGTTTCAAAGCTTTTTGAAATCTCGTGATCGCCTTAGAATACCTGAAAAGTTTAAATGCCCTTAGAATTCTGAATAACCTGAACATCCTCAATGCACGAAGATCTATTCCTGCTGTAATGTAAAAGGGCAAAATGGCCAGAAGGTCAATTAGACCATAAAAGCTGAATATGTATTTCAACTTATGATCAGCAACAATAATTCGCAGGATATACTCTAGAGTAAATATTATTACAATAACCGATTCAAGGACATTCAAAAATTCCCTGGTTTTCCCAGGTAAGTCAGGAAGGGTTTGAATTGAAAAACTGATTATAGAGATGATAATCAGGATTTCAATAAATCCATTGAAAACCTTACTCCCCCTTGTATCTCGATATTCTACGATCTCTTTTAGTGCCGACATGACATTTGATCAATGCATTCATTTCTCATCCTATAACTCGACCTCTTTACTCATCCTGAGGTTGCTCTTTTACTCCGGCGCCAATAGGTATTTTAAAATACACATACAAGGCAGAATTCTTTATCTTTTGGTCCGGAACCTTGCTCACATTCATCAGTCCGTAGTAATAATTTATTCCGACCGCCGAACTTTTCAGTCGCTTTTTTAGCTTGTATCCAACGCCGGCGATAAGACCGGCATCAAGGTATTTGTAATCATCCCGGGTATCCCGCTTATAATCCAGATCCCCGCCAAAGGCATCTTCAAGAGTGAAAATATCATAGGTTTTATTTCTCAACCCCAACTGAACGCCTCCCTCTACATACCATCTGTTATTGAACCTTTGCTGATACATGATAGGCACATAGAAATAGTTGATCTGTTTGGTAAGTTCCCCATCCACGAATACACTGTCAAAATCATCATCTCCAATAGGATAGGTAGGCATCCCGCTTGCACCTACGTTAGATTTCACCAACACCCCCGTACTCAGAAAGGAATTTTCTTTCAACATAATGTGAAAATAAAATCCAATATTGAAACTATTCAGGCCTTCGGATTCTTCAATATCATATATCCAGGACCGGTTAAACCCTCCCACCAAACCAAATTCGATTTTCGGGGTATTCAATGCTTCTCCAAACAAAAGGGAAATAAGAACCTGTCCTTTGGTTTGTGTTGAAAGGCCAAGAACGACCAGCATCACGCATAACTTTATTATTGATTTCATTTTATTTAGTTTAAATTCATATATAATTTAACATGATCAATACAAAAGTCAAACACAGACACCTCTATCTCCGCCTCTGAACATGCATCGATATTCGCTTCTAATAAAAGATTGTTTTGCACTAATTGTATTTCTTTATTATGACCAAATTCATAAATATATTCTCTCCATTTCATTTTTTGTACTAACGATTATCTATTGAAAGTATATCCTGCCTCGAACTTCTTAAAAATTAATATTAATTGGTCCCTTATAAACAAAATCTACTGTACCCTCTGTGTATAATCCTGATTTTTAGCATTAATGACGGCATCCTTGCCTGGCAGATTCAATATGGTTTCGGTTCCGTGTACAATACCCGAACTGAATTTATCATATTTGATCTCACCATCAATGGGATCTTCATCGAGCATACTTGAGAACTTCTTATTGACAAACAACTTAGTCTCCGTATCAATTACAACAGTCACCTGATCCCCCTGCTTCAGTACATTTTCTCCGGAAACCTCGATGGTCCCGTCTTTTTCAGTGGCTTTCGCCTTTTCAAAAAAATCAAGCAACTGACCTTTACTCATATAGGTATAGGCAAGTGCAAGTTGCAGGGCATTGCCCACGTATTCCATGTTGTCTTCCATGGCATTTTGCTGAATACGGCCCCTGACACCCCGTTTCTGCCGGGAAGTAGTTTCCGCATCGATGTTTGTGACCTGAATCTCGCCTTTTTCATTAAAACTTAATTCATTGATAACTGTAGCCTTTTCCTCACCTTTTACTGTGGCGGTGGAATGTCTTTTCCAAATGAAAGCTTCCAGTTTTTCAGTATTAGCGGCATCCGCTTTGCTGACATCCAGTGCAAATTGCTCCATATCAATCTGAGCATAGAGGAATGACCAGGAGGTCATTAACATAATTGAAATCAGTATCCTTTTCATAATTTTATTTTTTTATTAGTGCTTAAGTAATTTTGATATATCCATAAATTCTAAATCAGAATATAAATAGGTTATAAAACCCATGACCATTAACAGATGGTCATTTCAGCTCACCAGGATCACGTCTTAGAACCTGAATCCAATCCCACCCATGGCTGAATTCATGAAGCCGTTATCATAATAAAAATTTGATAACCAGGCCCATTCATATTCCCCATTAATAAAGAGTTTTTCACTCAGATTGATGATTAAGCCACCTCCAAGTCCGCCATAAAATCCCGTATCGTTAGATGAGAGCTCACCAAGATATCCCGAACGCTTATATTTAGAAATATGAATACCGGCAGCACCTTTAATAAAAACTTTGATTTTGTTCTTTCCGAACATAACTTTTGGTGCATAGTATATCGGCCAGTTGGTTAATTTGTATTCCGCGGATTCTATACTGACCGTCTCATCCGTAGCACTGGTGCTGATAAATCCTATTGCAATACCGTGAGCGACCTTACCCTCCTGGGGGTTAAATTCGTAGAGCCCGTTAATTCGATATCCTGTAGCTTTTGTATCGACATCTTCTAGATTGGCAAAAGCATACCCTCCTGAAATGGTAATCATATTCTCCTGTGAGAATAAAGTGAATGAACTTGTAAGTGCGAATAAAAATATTAATAATCGTTTCAAAATATTTAAATTTTTGTTGTATTATAATTTATAAAAGAAATTCATTGCCTACATTCAATTTCCTCATTAACATTACATTTATAAAACAAAGGATATTATAGTTCTAAAAAGTTCTGCCACAGGCACTTCTATAATAACCACTCCTATGAAAGGTATTCCCGACATTACCCACAACGGGATCAGGTCCTTGATAGTGAAAGGCATAAATTTCATTCCCAGGGCATTTTCCATTACACCATTTAAATCACATATGGAGGAATAATATGGTAATCTCAGATCATCATTATTTACTTTTTCATACCCTTTGGATAATTGCTTTCGAAATTCTCTGTACATCCCATTGGCAAAGTCATTATTTTCAAAAATGCTTTTCTCCCGCTTGTCAATTAATTTTCTGATAAATGGGATCAAGGGTAGGGTAAATATTAATGTGATCAGCAGAAAATAGCCCGCTATTGCATATTTCAGTTCGGCAAGATGAATGCCTTCTATCAGCATAAAATCAGATATGTTCCCTGCGACGGTGACTGAGATAGCAAAGGCCACCGGTGAAAAATAGCGTATGGAATATCCCAGGAATCCCAATCCCCCACATCGGTCAGGATGTATGGCAAAAAGGTTTAGATCGAGTCTGGAGGTTCTACGCAAGATCGTACCCCATACAATGATTCGTAATATCCAGCGATAAAACAGAAATAATATAAACGGCCTTCCGATCAATGTAATCCAATATCCGGCAAAATTGAGTTTTGGCTCTCCTTCAATCAGTTCCATCTGCCAGGGAATCAGGTTGGTATAGGTGCTTTCATAGGTTAGTACGACAAATGCTTGAATATAACAGATCACCAATACCGCCAGATCAGTCCAGTGTGATTTAAGGAAACGTGTACGTTTCTTAATAATTTGGAGAAATTCTTCATTTTCCTTTTTTGTAACAATCCCCGAACTCATGAATTGTTGCAATATCAATTCAAGCTTGGGAGTAACCATTCTATCAGACAATATAAATATGGGTAACGATATCAGAAATCGTAGCTGTGTATCAAAACTCGTGATAAAGGATGTGGTGATATCACCGGTCCAGAAAGTATGGTCAAAAGCTGTAAAAATTGCTAAAGGAATCCAGCAGATAACAACAGGAACAAATGCCCTGAAAATTTGGGCCTGGATACCGTTGCCAGCAATCCCGGCTTTTATTATCAGTTTGTTATATCCATGATCCTCAAATGAAAATTCCATAGGTCAGCTTTAAAAAAACTTTCAAATTATAGTTTTACAATGTATTCCGAGCCTTTTAAATATTTTACATAAAGCCATAAATTAAATCAAAAATTTAAGCCGAGCCTGATCACCAATCCATAGGTGTCAATATCGTAGACAAACCGCTCCCTGTCTTCCCCACTATCATAGTCTATCCCGATATAACGGTAGCCGATGGTGGCCTGGAATAGCTTCGAAAACCTGTATCCTGCGTAGGCCTGGATCTGCCATGAAAAATCGGATCCAACACCAAAACCTCCTATATCTCCCCGAAATTGCAGTAACCACTTTTCCTTTATAGCACCCTGGGAACGAATTATTAAAATCGGATCAATCCAGGTCTTATTAGCCGAACCACTTCTTGGATCATTAATGGTTTCAATATCCAAACCTGTATACAGGCTTACCAGTCGTCCTCCTATTCCACCATCCAGCCAAGGGGCGATGCGTTTTAACCCTGCAAGTTCCCAGGCGGTTTGTTTCATAGTAACTTCTCCCCCGGTAATCAGCCTGCCAGGTGATATATCCTGGCCGAGTTTCATATAAATCAGATCAGAAGTGATGGCCCAGTTATCATTAGTGGCTTCAAAATAAAACATAGCGCCCATTTTGATTTGACCAAATATATCTCCCGGGTCTGCATCCACTTCCACTGCTGGAAGATCAGCTACCTGGATCGTACCACTCATGTTCGGAAACATCAGATAAATTTCAGCCAGGTAATGCCAATTGGCATTACTTTTCTCCTGCTCCTGAGGAATCCCTGTACTAATAAGCAGGACCATTAAAACTATAGTCAGCGAAGGTGTTTTACACTTTATATCCATTTATCTTTATTCATCCTTTATAATTTCTTTTCCCGGAATCGGAGCAAGTAAAATATCCCACAGACTTTTTCCTCCCAGGTGCTTCTTTACTATAGACCACATGTAATAAAAGATCAGGGCACCCAAAACTGCAATTGTGTTTACCCAGATATGGTATATATCAGCATGATTTGCCAGGTTTTTAAACGAATTAATGAAGCCACCATATTCATGACGCTCATCAAAGGATTTCTCAAGAATAAGCAGGATGAATACCCCTGCTAGAACTATGATTATTCTTACTACTATTTCGAATACGGCCGGGGGTGTAGATTTACGGAAGAGCGGAACTTTCCCGAATATATCAATGGCATGCGATACACCCAGAGCTCCAGCTATGAATACTGTTGTTCGTGTAAAGTCAATATGGTAATCCTCTAACAACAACACCTTTATTAGCATCATAATTCCGAACCAGACAAGCAGGTAGATAGCTGTCAGAAGGGAAACCTTCAGTTCTTCTTTTATCCTGTTTATCTTCATCTTTTTCGGAACAATCCAATCCTTTTAATTAAACTTTACTTTTTCAATTCTTTATCTCAACAGATACCATTGGTATGCTTCCTGTAAACCTGGATTCTTCCTCTGCCCCAATGACCTCCACCACAGGAGTAGCCAGGTCAATTCCCACATCTGCAGTTTCATCGGCAGAGAAAATTCTGGGCTGCGTACGTTCTATCCTGCCTTCTCCTGCTTTTTCATCATTGATATAAAAAGTACCGGTTCCACCTTTGGCTACACCGCCCCCATCATAATCAAATTCAAACCGGATCGTTGATTTTCCGGCGGGAAGTCTTTTATCAGAAGATATGGTAAATTGTTGCATCCCAAGAAAATTATAGTCATAGCATGGTATTCCTTTATCCATGTACAATGCCCATCCGCCAAATCTTCCGCCCTGTGCGATGATAATTCCATGACCGCCATCTTCCGGGATACCCACCTCTGCCGTGATCGTTAAGGACTTATTTTTAATATTTAAAAAAGTATTTTCGGTCATGCCTGTCATCCCTTCAGCCAAAGTAATGGATGTACGTCCTTCCATCGGGTCCGGCCTGCCCACATTCTCTGCTATTATTCTTTCCATTAGCCTATCATCTATGGGCAATACATTATATTTTTCACCTTCGGTCATGAAAAGATCCTGTAATGCTTTCAACTTATCAGGATGCTCCTGAGAAAGATCATTAGACAGGCTGAAGTCTTCATTCACATTGTACAACTCCCAGATATCCTCAGCCAATGGTCGTCGTGGCTGCATTTCCCAGGGCGCCCTGTGAATGGTCCTGGCCAGCCAGCCATCTTTATACATGGCACGGTTACCAAACATTTCAAAATATTGTTGGGTATGCTGATCTGGCGCATTGGCATCATTGAAGGAGTATAACATGCTTGTTCCGGCCATAGGAACCTGTTTTACGCTGTTCACTTCAACTGGTTCCGGCAATCCGGCCGCTTCCAATATGGTAGGAGCCACATCGATCACATGATGAAATTGATTCCGCAATTCGCCTTTGGCCTTGATCCCTTTAGGCCAGTGTATAGCCATCCCGACCTTCGTCCCGCCATAATCTGATCCCATTTGCTTTGTCCACTTATAAGGGGTATCGAACATAACTGCCCAGCCCGCTGCCATATGTGGATAGGTTTCGGGACTGCCCCATTTATCCATTTTTTTGAGCATATCCTCCACTTTTTCCTGGACGCCATTAAAATAAGTCATCTCACTGAACATACCATTTCTTCCGCCTTCAGCACTCGTTCCATTATCACCATATACAAAAAATATAAGTGTATTGTCCAATTCCCCCATTTCCTCAACAGCTTCGACCAGACGCCCTACATGATGATCGGTATAATCGATATAAGCGGCAAACACTTCAGCCTGGTGCTTGAATAAAGTTTCTTCATCTTCGGACAAGTCATCCCAGTTGGGAATGGCACTTGGTTTTTCGGTGAGTTGCGTTCCCTCGGGACTAATCCCTATTTCAAGTTGCCGGGCGAGAATCTCTTCTCTCATTCTATCCCATCCCTGATCAAACTGTCCTTTATGTTTTTCAATCCACGCTTCTGGAACATGATGAGGAGCATGTGTGGCACCGGGAGCATAATACACAAAGAATGGTTTATCCGGACGCATGGCATTCTGAAATTTCATCCAGGCAACAGCCTGATCGGTCATATCATCCAGAAAATGATAATCCGGATCCTCAGGAAGGGCGACAGGTGTTGTTCCATCATAAATGAAAGGTGCCCACTGGTTGGTCTCCCCGCCCAGGAAGCCATAGAATTTCTCAAATCCGCCATTTGGCCCTGTAGGCCAGCGGGTGAATGGCCCTGCCATATTCGCTTCCCATGCAGCGAGTTCATGCCACTTCCCAAACGCCGCCGTATTGTATCCATTCAGGCGTAACATTTCTGCAACGGGAGCAACCGATTGTGGAATAGAACCGGTATTCCCGGGAAATGCTGTTCCCGTTTCAATGATGGATCCCATATTGTTTTGATGGTGATTGCGGCCACTTTTAAGTGCAGCACGCGTAGGTGAACACACTGACGTTGTATGAAAATTATTGTAATACACACCTTCACTCGCAATTCGGTCAAAAGTAGGCGTATTCACCGGACCACCGAATTTGCTGGTCCCTGCAAAACCCAGATCGTCGATCAGGACGAGCAGGACATTTGGTGCCTCTTCAGGCGCTTTTACGTCGAATGGTGGAGGAGGTGTTGCGTTTCTGACATCCAGTTCTGTGTAAAGTGGTGGTGGTGGTGCTTTCAAGGGTAGAATTGTCCGGTCAGTTTCACCACTTTTAACCTCTGTAACCGGTTTTTGGTCACAGCTTTGGAAGCAGGCAAGTACAAATAATAGAGCAATAAACTTTATTAAATTTTTCATGGCAGATCTATTAATTATTTTTTCGATTTATGTTAGCATGTATATCAACTTCATTATTAATCCTCTATAAGATCCTCCAGTTCACCGATAAATGGCAGGGTCTCCTGGAGATACATCTGGATTGAAATGATAAAATAATTCTCCAATTGCTCTTTTCTCCATGCCCTAGAGACTCTGAACAAGGGCAACATCGTCGGATGATTGTGCTTTCACTAAAAATCCAGTAAGTAAAAGGCAACAGGTTAAGGGTATTTTTTTCATGGCAATAGGTGTAATCAGGTTTATAATCAGGTATTTGTTAAGGCTAAATTAGATATTGAGAGGAGACTTTCTAAGTCTACCCTACATTTAACAGTTAAACAGCCGGCTTTAATATAAAGATTAAAAAGGTGTATTATTTAACCATGTTGAGGTTATGAATAATTGAAAAGGTGATATCCTTTTGATTATCGGGAACAAAACTTAATGGATAGTAACGCTAATTCGTGGAATTAATCTTAAATCGATATACCTGAAAGGATCAAGCCATGGATAATCGTTTCCTGAAGATCAGGATCCAGCAGAAATACATCAACGATCTTTCTTGCTCTTTCCGGAAAATTTGGTGAGATTTTTAATAACTCCCGGACGGCTCTGGTAGATTCCCCGGTCTTTCCTAAGTGACCCAGGCAGCTTGCCCTCAGCAAAGGATCCCATAACAGCCCATCCCTACTGATCTTTTCGGCCCAGATAAATGCTTCGTCAAATTCTTTATGTGATAGATAATAGAAACAAAATCCCAGATTCATATTCCAGAAATAATAAGGATTCAGTTTAATGGACTCAGACATGACTTCCAGGCCCTTTTCATATTCACCGGCGCATTCATAACCAAAACCGATCGAACCGGTATACATCACGTTATTCGGATTGATTGATATGCATTTCTCCGCTGAGCGGATAAATTCTTTTTTATCATGTTCCAGCAAATTGGTCCATGCCACCATCATCCAGGCATGCTGATTGTTCTGATCCAGATCCAGGGCCCTGAACGCAAGTTTTTGACCTTCGGCCAAATAATCAATATCTCCCCGAACATCCATAGCATTAAGATCCAGGTATAATTGTGCCTTAAAAGATGTTAAAAGAGAATTTTCGGGATCCTTTTTTAGCCCAATACTTACTGCTTTCATAGATTGCTGATGAGCCTCATAGGAAAAATGTTTATGATAATGGTTATGCCAGTACACTGCATACATATGGTCAAAATCCTCGGGAATCCTGAGTGCCAGGGAATCCCGGTAGACCAATCCGAAAAAACCCCCTATCATGCCCAGAATCTTTTTAATTGCCGTAACATAGTTCTTGATCCTTTTCCCTTTATTATGATCAAAATTGAAGGATTCTGCCCAGATAAGCTGTTTTTTTAACACAGAATCGACTTCGACAGTAACCTTGACATTTTCTTCTTCACAATCACAACTAACAACAATAATGTAATCAATACCTAGTTTATTTGCCAAACTGTCCAGGTTTTTGAAATTATCCATAGCCACCCCAATTGAGTAATTGGACACAACGATAATCTCGTTAAATCGCGAGAGTTCTACACTTAAATCACGGCAAAAAACGTTACAGATCACTTTGGCCCGTTCATTTTTATTTGAATTCAAATCCGGGATCACTGCAATAACAGGTTCCGAAAGGATGGATTGCCCGATTTCGCTTTCGGTGTATTCCTTCCGGGACTCTTTTGCTTTGTTATTGTCAAAAACCGGTATATACCGCCCTTTAGGTATGGATATCCTGATGGGATCATGCAGTCCTTCCCCATTGTAGTAATCATCAAGCAGGTTACGTAATCTCCGGGCATGAATTCGTACAATGGCATCAAGCTGGGGATCAAAATCAGTATTCCTGTTCAATACGCTGGTCGCTATAACGTACTCTTTTAGATATTCCCCCTTCCCCTCCAGCGTCTCAGATACAATATAGTACAGAAATCGGGACAATATATTAGAACTTTTAAAGGATTGAGTTTCTAATATACGGGAAACTTGTTGCTTTATCTTAATATCATCGAATTGTAGATCGACTGCCATTTAAAAAATTTAACTGTTAAATGCCCTTGATTCCTGAGGATCGTAAAGATAAAAAAATCGAATTAATACATAAACATATTCTGAAAATTTTAGAAAATGGGGAGGAGTAAAATCAATTAATTATGCCTTTACTATGAAAGGGCACATAGTAAGTGGAATTTATAAAATTGCAGTTTACTATATATCCGGATTTGTGGCGTGCCAATTTTAATGGTGGAAACAATAATTAACTTAAATTAGGTACAGAATTTACTGTTATTATACAGTAAAACCCGGGATGTGAAATTCAATCGTATCGATTTTTGGAATCGTACGTTTTTTTATATTTAATATTGGTTTAAAACTATTGAATCATGGAAGTTTTTATTGAAACTTTTTTATACAACAACCCTGCCTTTGCTCACCATGATAGAAAAGAGGACAGAATAGATCATGCTGGGAAGCAGATCCGGGAAATCATCCGATAAGCTCGATCTTTAATTCTGTTTTCAGGCTCGAAGCAGCATCCCCTCTGACAGAGCCTGTAACCGGCATGGTGTTCTCGAAATCTGAACTACAGGCAATTGGGATATGATCATTTCCCGTAACTATACCATGACTGGGATCAAAACCTATCCAGCCAGCACCTGGAATATAGGCTTCCAGCCAGGCATGAAGTTCAAATTCGGGTTTCTCCGAAGGGATATAATAATAACCACTGACAAACCTGGAGGCTATACCCATATACCGCAACAGTTGAATCTGAAACCAGGCCAGGTCCCTGCATGAGCCCTTGCGAAGATTGAAGGTAATATCCGGTTCGTGGGGTTGACCAGTCATCCGCGATTCAAGAATAAAATCATTGCAAATTTGTTTAGTAAGATTCAATATAAAGTCAACGGTTTTATTTTCAGATGCTTCTTTTTGCTCCTCTCCGTATTTAATCACTTCATCCTGTAAGGTTACAACACTTAATGCCGGCACCAGCAATTTCCTGAGATTATCCGCATATACGAAGGGTAAAATATTGCATTCATCCGGATATACAAGGAAATTAAATGGATTAAAATCACTGATATCGAGGACTGATCTTGTTTCGATAACTGTTTGCCGATGCGTATCCACAAACCAGCAGAAATGGATCATATTATTCTCCACATCTATAAACTCAGAGATACCTGCTGGTTTGGGCAGAATATTTATTTTGAATGATTCAAGAATGCAATAGGGTGTAAATTTAGGTTTGAACCGGAGGTAGTGTGGTTCCAGAAACACTTTGGATGTGAATGTATATTCCGTTTTATGAATTATTTTTATTTTCATGAGGTGATTTTTCAGATTGAAGCCCGCTTATAGCTTGATTTGAAATAGTTTATCCATCCATTCTTCGGGTAAATTATTGATGGATTCACTTAACTTTCCGCTCCAAAACCTGGATATCTTCTGCAATTCATCCTTTTTATACCTTTTCTCAACGATCTTAAAAGAATCTTTAACATAATAAATCACATCTATCGGATATTCCACATCGTTTGCACTTATCCTGGTTGCATCAAAAGAGAGGAACCCGGCTTTTAAAGCAAATTTCAAGGATGAATCATATTTGATCGCCCTGTCCAATATGGGCTTTCCATATCCGTTGTTGCCGATGATTACAAATCTTGCACCTTCGGAGATTTCTACCCAATTGCCCTCAGGATATAGCAAATAGAGCTTATGTTCATCATCATCCTGCAATTGCCCTCCAACAATGGCATTGAGGTTGAAGCTTAATCCGGCTTCCTTTAATGAGTCTTTATCTTCATGCGCGGCCCGTTTCACCTGGTCAGCAAAGGCATTTATTGCTTTATAAAGTTTATTATAGTTTTCATCGTTTTCTTCGATAATTTCCTTGAAATATGTAAGGGCTTTATCCCTTACTGAGCGTAATCCTGAAGTCATAATAAAGAATGAGTGTTTTTCCTTATTGACTGTGTACACTTTCTTGGCTTGGGTTGTTTCATGACCCGAGGTAATACGTGTGTCCGAAATCCCAATAATTCCAGATTTAACTTTAATTCCCAAACAATAAGTCATTGTTTTAATTTATATGATGATCAGTTTATTTTTTTACGTTTTCTATAGAAAAAAAAGTATCAAATATGGCTTTTGATACCTCATTCAACTTTACCTGGAAATCATCAAGATACTCGTGCAGCCCGGAATGAAATATCTCATTAATATCCCCATATTCGAGTTGGGATTTTAAAATCCCGATCTTTTTCTCGGCTATATTTGAGTAGCCAACGCTCCCTCCTGTTATTTTATAAAGGGAGTTTTCTGCATGCATAAGGCACCTCAGCATGGATCTTGGAAAAACTTTATCCAGGATGAGGAATTCAGATATGCCGATTGGAGTAAGCTTACCATTTGTTTTTCGATACATATCATAAGCACTAACAGATTTCAGTAAAGCAGTCCATTGTAATAAATCAAAGGGTGAACCAACGGCTTCAGGGGTCGGCAAAAGCATATGATACTTCACATCAAGTACCCGTGAGGTTTTATCAGCACGTTCAATCAGTTGGCCGATTTTTCCAAAATGCCATCCATCTGTTCGGGAAATGGTTGCGTCAAAAATACCATGAAGCAATTGACACCCTTTTTTAATTTCGGTAAAAAAATTCCTGGGATCGCTTCTTTGCCATTGTTTTTTACTGTGACCTTCTTTTACCAAATAATAAATGTAGTTTATCTGCTCCCATACCTCCTTGGTTATTTCAGGCCTGATGGCCCGGGCATTTTCTCGGGCTTTGATAATTGAATTATATATTGAGTTCGGATTATTTTGATCAAAAGCAAGAAAGTAAATTACATATTCTTTATCTATTTTATCATATAATGTATCATACATCTTCCAATCACCGGTTGTTAGCACCAAAGGTTTCCATTCTTCAGAAATGTTTGGAGGTAGTTCAAGTGAAAGGTTAAAATTTACATCCAGAAAACGTGCATAATTTTCAGCACGCTCAAGATATCTGTTCATCCAATAAATTGAATCAGCAACTCTACTCAGCATAATTTCATGTATTTCAGTTATCCAAGACCCAGGTATCTTTGCTTCCACCACCTTGTGAGGAATTTACGACCAAAGAATCCTTTTTTAAAGCAACACGTGTTAAGGCTCCCGGAATTATATTTATTTCTTTTCCATACAACACGTATGGCCGTAAATCAACATGTCTCCCTTCAATCGAATTCTCAGTTAAGGTGGGTACCCTTGAAAGGTTTATTGTGGGTTGTGCAATATAATTCCTCGGATTGTTTTTTATCTTTTCTTTAAAATCCTCCTGTTCTTTTTTTGTTGATTTAGGTCCGATCAACATCCCATAGCCACCTGATGCATCCGTTTGTTTGATCACGAGTTCATGCATATGATCAAGCACGAAATCAAGATCATTTTTTTCCGCACAGATATAAGTTTGCACGTTGGGCAGGATCATCTCTTCTCCCAAATAATATTTAATGATCCTGGGAATATAAGCATAAACTGCTTTATCGTCCGCCACCCCTGTACCCGGAGCATTGGCCAAGACTACATTTCCTTTTTTATACACCTCAAATAAACCAGGGACGCCAAGCATTGAATCCCCTCGAAACACATTTGGATCTATGAAATCATCATCAACCCGTCGATAAATAACATCTACCCGCTGGAGGCCATTTGTAGTTATCATAAATACAAAATCATCTTTAATAACGAGATCCCTTCCTTCCACCAATTCAGCACCCATCTGCTGAGCCAGGTAGGCATGTTCAAAATAGGCGGAATTATAAATACCTGGTGTCAAGACCGCAATTGATGCCGGTGACACGGGTGCTAATGATTCCATCATATCCCTTAAATGATGTGAATAATTATATACCGGTCGAACATGTAAATTCTCAAATATTTCAGGGAAAGTACGTTTTAGTATTTCCCTGTTCTCCAACATGTAGGATACACCGGATGGACATCGTAGATTATCCTCCAAAACATAAAAAGACCCGTCATCTCCACGGATTATATCTGTACCAGAAATATGGCACCATATATTTTGAGGAGGATTCAAACCAATGCATTGTCCTCTGAAAGTAGAGCTGGAAAATATTAATTCTTCGGGAATAATTTTATCCCTTATGATTTTTTGATCATTATAAATATCATTTATGAAAATGTTCAAGGCTTCAATACGTTGTCTTAATCCCTTTTCCAGGTATTCCCAATCCTGTTTGCTGATTATTCGTGGAATAATATCCAGATGAAGTATCCTTTCTATACCTTGATTATCACCATACACATTGAAAGTCATCCCCAAAGACAACTGAGCTCTATCTGTGGAATACTGCAGGAAATTCAATTTTTTCCAATCCATTTTTTGAAGTCTTTCCCGAAACAATGCATAATGCGGGCGTACTTTCCCATCCATCTCAACCATTTCATCATAAAAGCCATTTGTATCGTAGGTAGTAAAATCAATTTTTGCCATATGTTATTTTCCGGGGTTTAAATCTCACATGTCATTATTATAATCGGAGCTCATTATATACGTATATTTTTTCTAATTAGACAAGAATTCATACGATTTATTTTTCGGATCAGTAAAATGACAGCTATGCAGATTTGTGTTTATCAAATCAAGTAAATACTGAAAAATGTAGAATATTCAGCGGAGTGTATTTACAATTCTTTGATTCGAATATTCCGGAATCTGACTACATCACCATGACCCAGGAAACCTATATGACCCTTTTCCTTTAACAATCCGGGATGGTCTTTATGATCCATCGTGCCCTCATCTATAGCTTTCTGAAAATCAGTATCCAGAATGGTGGTGCCATTTAAAATAACCTGAACTGTTGTTCCCTCAACCCGGACTTCCTGCTGGTTCCACTCTCCAACAGGTTTTAAAAATCCTCTTTTTGCCGGCGCTACTCCATACAGGGATCCGTGGTATTGATAGGGTTGCAGCTCTGCATACTTTTCCGCAGTATTGTCTATGATCTGAAGCTCCATACCACCATATGCTGCATCGCCTTTCGAAGGTGCCCTGATGCCAAGTCCGTTGTTCGCTCCTGGAGTTAATTTGAAATCAAAGCGGAAAATAAAATCTGCATATTCCTTTTCAGTAAATAGATTTCCCCCTCCCCCATTTACCGGACGAATGACAATTTGATCATCCTCCACAACATAACTCTTTTTATTTCCGGTCCAGCCATCCAGGTTTTTGCCATTGAACAACAAAGCATAACCGTCAGATATTTCCTCATTTGTCAAACTGTTTGGTACACTCTGGGAAAAAGATGTTCCGATACTAATAAGCAATACAAATGTAAAAAGGAGTATATGTTTAATATACATATTTATTGTTTTAAAGATTTAAAATAAATTTCAAAAGTTGATCGATTCCCGTTTTGCTAATTTAATTCATAATTAATTCAAATACATAGGTCTTTCCATGATCAATTTCCATTTCTCATCCTTAGATCTGATCAGGATTAAAAATCTTCTTGGAGCCTATTGCTCAGACACTTTTCTTTTCCTGAATGTATTTATCAACCAGTTGCTCGAGGATTTCCAGTGGCAGGGCACCATTACCCAGGACAACATTATGAAATTCCTTTATGTCAAATTGTTCTCCAAGTTGACTCATTGCCCTGTCCCTGAATTCCAGGATCTTGATCATTCCAATCTTATACCCGGTGGCCTGACCGGGCCAAACGATATAACGTTCAATTTCTGTGGTCACCTCCGATAGTGAAATACCCGTATGGCTGACCATATAATCAATGGCTTCCTCCCTGGTCCATTTTTTATAATGAATTCCTGAATCTACCACAAGTCTTACAGCCCTGAACATTTCGGCCTGCAACCGGCCGAGATTTCCGAATGGATCGTTTTCATAGAAACCATTTTCCCATGCCAGTCTTTCTGCATAAAGCGCCCAACCTTCTGTGTAGGAGGTAAATCCCAGGATTTTACGGAACATCGGGAAACCCTCTAACTCCTGGGCAAGGGCTATCTGAAAATGATGGCCTGGAATAGCTTCATGGTATGCAAGTGTTTTCATTCCGAATTTTACCACCTCATTCATATCACGGAGATTGGCATAAAATACACCTGGTCTGGAACCATCGAGTGCAGGACCACTGTAATAAGCGCCCGCAGAACCTTCCTCCCTGAATTCTGGTACACGCTTAACCTCAACTACCGATTCTGGTCGTAAATCAAAAAGATCATCAAGGTTAGCATTGATATGATCAATGATCTCCTGATATTCCTTAATGGCCAGTTCCCGTCCCGAATCATCATTAGGGAACAGGAACCTTTCCTCCTTGTTGAGTTCTAAAATGTAATCGGATACTGTCCGGGAAGTATCATCATATCCCTGAGAGATTAGTATTTCCCTCATTTCTCTTTCAATCCGATCAACCTCTGAAAGCCCTGTCTGATGTATTTCTTCCGGATCGATGTCAATAGAATTCGTTGATTTGAGTCTATATCGATAATATTCATCTCCATTTGGTAATTTCCAGACACCATCCCGATCATCAGAAAGGGGATGTAAATATTCAAAATAATTGATGAGTTTCTGATAAGAAGGAAATATCGATTCATTCACAGCCAGATAAACCTGAATGAGCAGATCGGTTTTCTCTTCTTCATTCAGTTTGCCAAATTCATCCAGTTTTTCTTCAAATGAAAAGTATAATATATTTTTCCTTACAGGATCGTCATCGATTTCCTGCTGAACGGATCCTTCCTCTACCATTCCAACAAATCCCTTCATTTCTGAGAGCACCCGGTCAATTACAAATTTAGGAGGTATGATTTTCATACTTTCTCTCAGTTTCAATCCTTCAAGAACATCCTCAATAACAACTGGAAATTGATTTAATCGGCTGATATAGGCCTCGGCATCCTCTTTGTCTCTTATAAGGTGGGTCGATTCCATGAAACTTGGGAATCCATTCTGGATACCTCCCATCTGGTTAACTGGATATCCATAGTACATAAATTTTTCACCTTCAGCCTGCGTGGAAAGAAATGATCTGAGAATATCCGTATTCAATTTATTTGAAGCTGACTGATTATCGTAATCATATTTATCCAGATCAACAATGATCTTTTTCAGGAATTCAAAATCAGCAGAGTCTTTTTTTAAGGAATAATCATTTAATTTGTTATTATAGATATCGCTGAGCAAGGGAAGGCCCATTCCCGACACTATTTGCGGATTTTGCAAAGCAAATGTGAAGAAAACCTTATCATAAAAATGCCTTATATTGAAAGGTCTGAACCATAACAGGTTAACTACCCAGATGGCACAGGCAAAAATAAGGATCAATAATCCCCTGAGGATCCATTTTTTCATAACTGTAATCTTTAGAGAAATAATAAGTAATTCACATCTGAATTTTAATAAACCCGATCAGTTTTACTCAATTTTACAAGTATTGGATGTCAAATCCGGGATTAAATGAAATGAAAGAATATGAAATTCCCTATTAGATTCAATCATACACACACCTTGATTTATTAGATTTAACGTAGTAATTTTTAAAGTTGCTGGCTTTGGGATCCATACACCCTTCCAGTTCCAGCAATTCCACTTTACGGAATTCAATGGGATGTGATTCACTTTGAAGAGAAATATACCCACCGGTAAGAAGCTTACCGTCTTTCTTGATCGCCTCATTGAAATTGCTAACCGTTCCGCCACCGATCTGTGGTTCATTATAGTAAATTACTTCCTCCCCTTCCATGATATGGCTGAGGAAAGCGTCGCCCATAACCACCACTTCTAATCTGACCCACTGGTCACCATGGTATGTCTTTGATTTTGAATTGACACAATGGTCCTTTACCATTTCTCCCTTCATTTTGATCTCTGTTCCCGGGGTACAAACATTGGCTGTCGGTCGTTTATCTTCACCGTTGCCTCCAAGAAGCTGGACTTCTATGGAAATTGGGAAGTTCTGATCTTTTTCCATGGTGTGTGGTGGCTGCCCATGTACCATTATTCCACTGTTCCTATAGGCCCAGGCAGGTCCTTCGGGTGCCTGTTCACCGACAAACCTGTACTCTACAGCAATTTTGTAATATGAAAAGGGTTTTTTATAAAAAATATGGCCGAACCTGTCATCAAATTTATCATATTCATCATATTTCACCTTCATCAGTCCATCTTCCACGTAAAAGGTATTGCCAAAGTTATCGTCCAATTCGTAACCGTTGATCTTTACATGCCAGTCATTCAGGTCCTTTCCATTAAAAAGCTGGATCCAGTTCTCATCTGATGTTTTTTGTGCGAATGCTCCAACAGCCAGAAGCATGACCGTCGCGCTAAGTATTATCTTTTTCATAATTCAGAATATTTTTTTTAGTACAGGTTTAAAAATCCGACTGTAATTTAAATAAAATTTACCGGTAAATTTTGTGGTATTGGCTGAAATTTGGGATTGATGGAGAATTGTAAGTAGAAGGTTGCAAAAAAAATACAAAAAAATGGCCCCGAAAAAATCGGGGCCTACCTATAGACAGTTAAAATTAAAAAATTAATTGCCGATTAACCTGATTCCCAGGGTCAACTGAAATGTCGAGTTCTTTATTTCTATATCTTCAATTTCTGAAACATTGCTGAGTCCGTATATATACCGGGCCGTTATATTTAACCTCAAGGGCAAATTGGCTTCCGCACCTATTATAAGTCCAAAATCGCTATTTTTCAATTCATCCTTGATATCTTCTGTAGTCGTACCATCCTCAGTTACGGCTTTAGTTAAAATACTGAATTGAGGACCTGCATGTAAATTCAGGAATTTTATGATTTGCCATCTGAACAATACAGGAATATCAAAGTAGGTTAACTTATTATCATTTGATTGAACGGATGATGATCCCCCAAGAAGAATTTCACTGGCAGAGCCTTTTCGAGAGTATAATAATTCCAATTGTATCGCACTTTTATCTCCAAAGAAATAATTCAAATAAGCCCCGCCAACAAATCCGGTAATATTGGAGGTGCTGATCTCAACGGATGGTAATATTGAAGTCGCGTTCTGTGTGGCAAAATTTGCCCCTCCTTTTATGCCGAGACCTAGTCCCGCATAGGAAAGTGTACTAATAATTAGTAATGCTAGCGTTAAATATATTTTTTTCATGATCCTGTTTATTGGATTATATTTGATATATAACGCTAGATTACAATATCATTGTTCGCACTGAATCTAAAATTCACCGAATCGGTAAAATATCCTGAATCTTCTAAATCCTGACTTGAGACCTCTGCATATTCATTCAGAAAATCTACCAGTTCAGCAATAGTTAAATTATATCTTTTATGTGGTTGGTGAACTTTCCTTATACCCTTTCTAAGTAAAAATTCATAAGCTGTCTCTGTCCTTTCTGCGGTCTGTTCCATAACACGTGATTAATTGTTGAACAAAATTTTATTGTTTCGAGATGGAAAGAACCACATAAAATATCAGAATTACACATTAAAAACCAGGGGGCCTCACACAAGTAAGAAAATTACATTTTTTTAATATTTTTTAAAAGCTTTGAAAAACAGTTAGTTAGTTACGCATACTTAAACCAATAGTTTATCTACCATGTAGAAAAACCATGCGTTTTTACCAATAACTTACCTTCATCATCAGATCCGGCCAGCCGTTTTGTTCGCAGGTACCTGTTCCGGTTATATTCATCAAAAATATCGGAGTTTGGATCCATGCTGCTCACATGAATATCACCGGAAGCATGGATAAATTTCATATCACCAATCCACATGCCTACATGAACCACTCTTTCAGTAGTAGAATCTGTGGCTGGACGCCCAAAAAATAGTAAATCGCCCATCTGAAGTCCTTTAAAGGCCTCTTTTTCATCAACCAGGGTACCAATATTTACCTGTTGTGAGGCATCCCGGGGAAGTAAATAGCCGTTCATATAATATACCGTCTTAGTGAATCCGCTGCAATCCATCCCCTTTGAGGACGTACCTCCCCATAAATATGGAAATCCCAACATCCTGTAAGCTAGATCAGTTAGCTTAACTGGATCAAAACTGGTTTCTGAAAACCATTCCTCATAAGATCTTGATTCCGATTTTCTGACATAAGCCAGACGTCTGTCAGGATAGGAAACTTTATAATAGGAATCTAATTTTTCTTCCAGAAACAGGACATTTCCTGATGTAAGGTCTGATATTATTCCAGAATCTTTTTCCGGATTCTGATAAGAAAATCCGTAAATACCGGTAAAAATTATCTTCTCCCTATTAATATACTCCTCAATCCCATGCTCAGGGAGCCATTCTATTCCCCCACCATCTACCCATCCTATATAACGGTCAGGAGTTTGTATAAAAAACCAGCTTCCTTTCTTCTTAAATACCTTAACCGGTACTCCAAGTATTCCCTGCGTGACCAGCTCAGCGGAATGCCGGGGCTCTTTCCTGATATTACATACCGAAATATTAACCAATCCCCAGTGTCTGCCATTCAATTGTTTCTGCGGCAGGATTTCCACTTCATTTACAACAGATATACTTAAGCGATCCAGGCTGTCGAGCAATGCCCTTAAAGCATTTTGCTGGTCTGACTCCCCTTTTAGATGAAATATATCTCCTGATCGTACCAACTCGACATCAAAAATGCCAATCCGTGTATCAGGGACGAAATGTTCTTTAACAGAAATTAAAATACTTTCAATCTCATATGTTCTCTGAGAACAGGATAAGAGAAATAAAAAGGATATAATAACCAGCTTCCTAGAGATAATAATCTTTACCATATCCTGTAATTTTTATCAGTAATCAAATTTAAATCTTTTGAGATCGGGATAGAAGGTTCGGTCCCGGTTTAATTCATAATTATATACCACTTTCCCGAGTTCAGCAAAGAATGGAAAGGCCAGAGAATCATATGCATATTTATCATCCATATAGATCTGGTTAAGATTTACATCTATAACTGCGCTCAGAAAAAACTCTATTCTTTTTTCAAGATCAACCACGTAGGCCACATCTATTACATATCCGTAAGCCAGCCCTACCTTATTAAATAACCGGATATGTCCGGGGAGCTGATCAGTATCATCACCATACATAATAAACTTGCAATAGTTATCGGGAAATTTGTCTCCATAATATGGATAATCACTCTCTGCCGGATACATGCTCATATATTTATACAACAGGTTATAATCCTCCACGGTAAGATCAAAAAGAGGTCTTCCAAGGAGCGCACCCGGGAAGATAGTCTCTATAAGGATATTGTGAAGATCTTCCAGGGACATGAAATTCTTTTCGGAAAAGTCCATGGGCTCAGAAACCAGGCTGTCGCCTATCATATATCCCTTCCCGAGCAATATATCCTTTCTTTCAGTAAACAATGGCGATCCGACTTGCATCGGTTGTTGATAGACTACGGTTTCCTGCTCATAAAATCGAACCGGATTGGTATGACGGTTTTCATCGGCTGAAAGAAAAATGGATAACCTGTGCAGGATCCCTGAATTCAGGAATCCTTTCGAAATCAGGGCATCATGGAGATATTCCTGACCCAGAAACTCATACAGGCGGTTAGATGCATCGTTATCACTGACGAGGAATACCTTTTTTATATAGTGTGCCACAGAAGGCATCAGGGATTCCGCTGAGCTGTCATTTAGGACTTTTGTCTGTCCGGAATAGGCACTGTCCGTTAACATAGCCGAGGTGCTTTTTAAACCTGGAACGTTGATCCTGTTGATCTTTTCCAGCGCCAATAGAGCTATCGGAAGTTTTATGGTACTCGCGGGATAGAAATAGGTGGAGGAATCGACATGGTAGGACCATGAAGTTAATTGTGGTTGATTATCCTGATCCCTGTCAATCTGAGAATATAATATTTGTATTCCGTATTGTTCCCTGTTGGATACAACTTCCAGATATTTATCGGGAAGTGAACCCATAATTTCCTCAAGAGGATCTTCCTTCCTTTCTTCAAAGCATGATGTCAGGAATAAAATAATAAACCCTAAAGTGCAAAATTGCTTTATATTTTTAAATAACATTAACTAAAACTTTTTGGCGGTTCCCTACATCTTCTTCTCCATGTGGCTAATAATCCCGACCATTAAAATTTACATATGGATTATCACCTGCTAATCAGGCAGGGATTGAATAAACTTCCTTCCTTCAAAGTTAAACCCAAGACCATGTCCTTTACCCGGGATCAGGGATCCATTTTTATAGGTCAATCCTGAAGCTACATCCTCTGATAAAAGCAAAGGACCATCCAGGTCGGCATAATCGACAAATGGCAGCAGCTGTGCTGCCGCTGATATACCCACTGTTGATTCTGTCATACAACCAATCATTATACTGAGCCCCGCTTCTCTGGCCATCTTCAACATGTGGAAGGCAGGTGTCAACCCACCGCATTTGGATAGTTTAATATTGATACCATCAAAACTGTCCTTGCATTTCATTATGTCTTCAATTTTCCGGCAACTTTCATCCGCTATTATTGGCAAGGAAGTGTTCTTTTTCAACAACCGGGATTCCTGCACCTCTTTGGCATTAAATGGCTGTTCTATAAATTCCACATTCCATCTTGCCAGGTCATTAGCGATCTTTTCGGACACATCCACCTTCCAGGAACAATTAGCGTCTATACGGATCAGTGCTTTCGAGATTTTATGAAGTTCTTCAACAATTTCAGCATCATTTACACCTGAAACCTTCAATTTATATACAGGCCAGGGCAGGTCTTTTATTTTATTTTTCAATGCATCAATCGTTCCGATCCCAAGAGTATAGCTTGTAAAAGGATATTTCTCATATGAAATTCTCCATTGGGACATGAAGGACTCCCCTTTCATCTTATAAAAAAGATCATGGGCAGCACAATCGAGTGCGGACTGTGCAAAGGTGTTGCCGCTCAATACCGTGTAAATATCTGACCAGAGTGTTACCGGATCTGAAAACCTGTAATCTCTGAGAAAGTTACGTGCCTCTTCAAAAGATGAATTTAAATTCTCTTCGGTTACCTGGTAGTAAGGATTTGTTGTGGCCTCACCATATCCTGAATGCCTACCTTCCCGCAATTCAACGATAGAGCATCGTATTGACTGGTACGTATGCCGGGAAATGGCAAATGGGTACCTTAAGGCCAGGTCAAAAGAAAAAATATCGAGCTCCATACAGGGATTACCCGCTATAATTCATAATAGAAGGCATCCCGCAGTACTTCGAGGCTCTTTGGTACAGCAACCAGGGGATCCTCGTTCCCTTCAAATTCTAGGGATACATATCCTTTATACCCAGCTTTCCGCATGATCTCCCCGATCCTGGGGTAGTCGAGATCCAGCGTATACCATTTACCTCCACCATAATAGGTTTTAGCCTGCATCAGGATGGCCTGTCCGGCAAGCATCTCAAGTTGATCATAAGGATCTTCCAGGAAATTCCCGGTATCCAAGGTAACCATCAGCCAGGGTGAATCTACTTCCTTTACAATTCGCTGTACACCTTTAGCGGTCCGTCCCAGTCCCCAATGGTTTTCCAGGCCAAGTACCACACCAGTCTTCTCAGCAACCGGGATACACTGTTCTATGGAATCAATAACCCAGTTGAAGCCGTCCTCTTCTGTATATCCTTCCAGAACAGGTTCAATCCCCCGGTTAGCCATTAACTCATCAAATGATCCGGAAGTCCCCCATCTCCCGGTATTCAGCCGCATGGTAGGAATACCCAATTCATAGGCAAGTTCGATCTGGTGAATCGTCTTCTTGATCTCTTCATCTCTTTTTTCCTTCTCAGGGTAAACATAGCCCTGGTGGGTTGAAAATCCCATAAGGTCAAGCCCGGCGTGGAAGGCTCGTTTTTTAAGATTATTCAGATAGGGTTTTTCTTCAGATGTCATTTGGACCAGCAGCAACTCAATGCCGTCAAATCCCAGCCTGGCAGCCTGGTCAATACAGTACTCCATTGGTGTATCTTCCTTCGGGCCATTGAATTGCCAGAAAGAATAGGTGGAGACACCTATTGGATTTTGTCTTACTTCATTAGGTTTTGATGCATTTTTCTCTTCACTCACTGGAGTTGCGCATCCGGCTGATGCGAGGACAGAGCCTGCCATCAGTGAATTTTTCAAAAAATTTCTTCTAGTATTCTTCATAGGATTAAAATTAAGAAAATATTCGGAGTCATACAGAGTTGCGTGAAATAAATTGTCAATTAATACTGATCTGCCTCAAACCCTACAAAATCCCTCTATCAATCCAACTTAATCCTTCAAAACCGGGTCATTCTAGAAACTTTTTAGTTTAATACGATGAATCACCGTCACCTGGTTAATATTTTTTTGGCCTTTCTGATCATTATTCAAACTTATTGCAACCAGAAAGAAGAATTACCTGGAGCACAGGGGAAAGTCGAACTTTATCTGCTTGAGTCCTTTGAAACAACCGGAGATCATTATTTTCAAATAGACGAATCCTCAGTTATTACTGAAGGAAGCCCATTTTTAGAATTCCAGGATCTGCTATCCTACCACCCCAATGATTATTTTTTTACCGTTTCAGAAAATGCGATAAATAAAATTGAGAATATGGATTATTCTGTTCATGGCATTGCATTTGGCATCTCGGTAAACAATGAATTGCTATATACCGGCTATTTCTGGCCCAGTTACTCCTCCATGAGCTGTGACTGGCCTGTGATTGATCCCTTCTCTTTGTTCAACGATAATAAGTTGAAGGTCAATTTAGGGTATGCTTCCTCGATTCCTGTCACAGAAATTCCTGACAGGCGTAACGACCCAAGGCTTCTCTCCGTTTTCAGGGTAAACAGGAGGCTGTTGAAGTAAATTATACCCCTTTAATTAAATCTACTTTTTTTAATTGCAATTCTGATCGCTAATTTTCATCTTTATATAAATACTTTTTAAGAATTTTATAGACTAATTCAACGGCCCAAAAAGACAATTCAAAAATGAAAACTGTTAAAACCACAATTGTTTCTATTTCAATCCTTGCTTTTTCTTTCTCATCAGCAATATCTCAAACCACACCCCTTTTCAATGGTAAAGATCTTACCGGATGGCATGCAGATGTACCCGATATGGATGATGATCCGGATGCAAAGATGCCATTTATAGTTCGGGATGGCATGCTGGTGAGTTTAGGTAGTCCGGGAGGGCATCTGATCACTGATAATGTGTATATGGACTACAAACTGGAAGTAGATTACCGATTTGCTGGAAAACCCGGTAACTGCGGGGTCCTGGTTCATGCTTCTACCCCTCGCGCCCTGTATAAAATGTTCCCTAAATCAATGGAGGTGCAAATGATGCATGAAAATGCCGGAGATTTCTGGTGTATAGTCGAGGATATATCAGTTCCCGATATGGAACAAAGAAGAGGCCCGAAAGAAGAATGGGGTATAACAGAGGGTAAGAAACGCAGGATTATCAACCTGACCGATGGATCAGAAAATCCTGTCGGGGAATGGAATACAATGGTTATAGAATGCCTGGGTTCTGAAATTAAAGTCTGGGTGAATGGTGACATGGTAAATCATGGATATGATTGCACTGCGCGAAAAGGCCAGATTGCTGTTCAGGCAGAAGGATCTGAAGTGGAATTCAGGAAAATCGAATTGACACCGATCCGATAGATCTGCTTACTGTGGGGGATCATCCCGGTTCTCCCATTCCTTGTAGGTAGCTATATATTTGAAGGTGTATATCTGGCTTTTACCAAATGAAAAATCCCATTGAACCTTTACTAGATTCCTGTATTCGTCATATATGAAATATACATCGGCATCAAAGTTCTCATCTCCCTTAAAAAATCCTTTAATCGGTAACCCATTAGAATCATGACTTATGGCCATGGTGCCTGTCAGCCAGGCATCCATCTTCTCATATCTGGCCATGATCAGTCTGCCTTCCACATCATAGCTGTATACTTCATCTCCCTCCAGTCCGTCGGAACGCCTGAACCACCTCCTGGTCAATTTCCGGTTGTCATTAAAGGTATAAAAAAACTCCGCGGTTTTCCCGTCTGAATAGACCTTGTCGGAGCTCAGCAGAATGCCCGATTCATCATAATGATAATGTGTTACGGTGTTCATACCATCTGATCGTTCAAAGGTCTTTGTAATTAGTTTATTTCCGGAATAGAGGTATTTGGAAGGCCCCTCATTTCCACCATCGTAGGAATAAAATTCTTCTTCAATCCTGAAAAAACCACGATTGATAACGAATGGATTCGAATAAAGGAAAACCGTATCAGGTGTTTCTATGTATTCATATATAAATATTTGTTCCCACAGACCATTGAAATCCCATTTTTCGAGGAGGAGGTTGCCATCAATATCATACCTATAATTGATTGCACCAATGGTCTGACCGTCTCTTTGAATTAATGCCTCATCCAGGACATCATAGGAATTATATACGTATTGGATATCCCCGGTAAACCAGCCGTTCATTTTCTGACAATGTGCGGAACTTAGTTTTCCATGTTCGTCGTAGCTATAGGTAACTTCTCCAGAAACTCCATCTGAACGGAAAAAAGATTCCCTTAAGATCTTCCCACATAAATTATATTCGAAGGTTTGTATGGAGGAAAGGGAGTCATTGAATTCCCTTGTTTTTTCAATGACCTCACCTTTTTTATTCAATTTATACTTGTTAATCGAACTTCTTTCCCCATTAAAGTTTTCCCACCTGGATAATGCCAGCTGACCAAGGGCATTGTATTCGAAATGGGTAATACCTTTTTCCCCGGAAGAATTGGAATATTTTAATGTGATCAGCCTGAAGTTATCGGAGTTCTGAAGCTCGGGGATCTGGCACCGGACAGGATCTATGATACAAAACAATAAAAATAATGCCAGCCCAATTTTATAAAATCTCAATCCGGAAAAATATGTTTTCATCAGGAAAATGAATTATTTACCCAGTGTTTCTTAAATTTAATACCTACATCAGTAAGATGTTCATATACTGTTGAATTATACCTGATCTTAGGTATAATTTCCCTAAAATTGGGGGATATTTCATTATGGGAAAAATCATTATAGGAATCCACGGACTAGGTAACAAACCTTCCAGAAAAATTCTCAAAGGGTGGTGGAAGCAATCTATTGAAGAAGGCCTTCGAAGATATACCAATTTCAGGGAAGACTTCAGATTTGAACTGGTATATTGGGCAGATGTATTTCACGAAAAACCCCTCGATCCACTTGAAAATGATCTGGAACATCCGCTTTTCATGGAGGAGATCTATACGCCAGCACCTTCCAATTATATTTCGGATCCTCATCTTATCCGGAGAAAAATACTCGATATTCTGGAAGAGCAACTGGATAAGATCTTTCTTAATGAGGACCAGACTGTCAATTTTTCCTTCATAACCGACAGCATTATTCGAACCTATTTTAAAGAGTTAGATAGTTATTATGCAAAGGAATGTGAAGAGGAAGCAGATTGCAGAGCCAAAGATGTTATACGAAAAAGAACGGCCAACATTATTAAGAAATATAAAGATGATGAGATCCTGATCATTGGTCATTCAATGGGTTCAATAATTGCCTATGATGTGCTGACCTTTACAATTCCGGAGGTAAATATTCATACTTTCCTTACCATGGGATCACCGCTTGGACTACCGGTTATACGTGCAAAGATCGCTGTGGAAAATAATTCAAATCACCTTTTCCCGGTTAAACTGCATACTCCACCCAGTGTATTTAATCGTTGGATCAATTATTCGGATTTGGAAGATAAAATTGCCCTGATCTATGATCTGACAGATATATTTGGAGAAAATAGTCTGGGAGTTCACGTAGAGAACATGGTTGTTGATAATAATTACAGCGTCAACAACCATAGAAATCCACACAAATCCTTTGGGTATTTAAGAACTCCTGAGATAGCAGGTTATTTGGCTGGCTTTCTGAGATCTGAGAAATCAAACTTCCTGGTCCGTCTGATAGCGCAGTTAAGGGATAACCTCAGGCCGGTTTTATACAAAAATAGATGATTTCATCAGAAGGAAGGGCATATCTTTTAATCATCTTTTCAGATAATTCCATGACATAGCTGTCTTCATTAACTTCAAACCCTGCCGATCTTAATCTGTCAGCATAGTCCTGGCCATATATTCTTACATGATCGCGCTGTCCGAATACTTTCTCTCGTTCTTTTTGTGAAATAACTGCAGGATCTTCGTAAGTCTTTATTAGATTCTTACCCATGAAAGGAACCTGTAAGATGGCCCAGCCACCTGGCTTCATTACCCGGCAAATCTCTTTCATAGCCAGAACATCATCCTCCACATGCTCTAATACATGATTGCACATGGCCCCATCAAATGTATTATCGTCAAATGGGATTTTATGAATATCCATTTTTACTTTGGCCAGGGGTGATTCAATATCTGCACTGATATAATCGAGATTTGGCAGGTTTTCGAATCGATGGATAAAACAAAGCTCAGGGGCAATATGCAGAAACTTAATTTCGTCCCTGAAAAAACTCGTTTTGTCCTTAAGATAAAGCCATATCAATCGATGTCTCTCCAGAGAAAGACAATTAGGACATAGGGCATTGTCCCTGGCCGGATTTCTTCCATAGGGTAACATCTTTCGATATTCCCTTACACACACCGGGCATTCAACATTTTTACCCAGATAGAATACCTGGATAATCCTGAGAAAAAAATGACTGAATCTTTGTAATACCGTTCTTGGTATATTTTTTATGATCCAGCTGATTAAATATTTCATTTAGATCTTATAAATTTCTGGTACTATATTAGCAAAAACCCGGGTTACTCTTACCAATTAACAAATTTGAATATTGCCAGTTTTTACCGGGTATCGCAAAATTATGCCTAATAAATAATTTTCATTCAATATTTTCGACAAGAGTCGTAATTTTGTTAAATTAATTAATGCCTTAACATTTAAAAATAGATTTTCTTCAAAATTGAGATGTATCTTAACACATTGAAAATTTCTTTTAAATGGGTTTAAAAACTTGATATTAAAGTGTTTTAAATATGAAAAAGTATTCATTGATTATTATCGGTGCAGTGGCTGTTGTCGTGGTTTTCTTTCTTACGTTTAAGGGAACAGGTAAATCTGAGGTCAACGAAGTCATATTACCTGTTAAATCAGGGAAATTCGTTGTTGATATATCTACTACAGGAGAACTTGAGGCCAAAAACTCTGTAAAAATACAGGGACCTACACGACTGCGTGAACACCGGATCTATAATGTCACCATAAATGACATTATACCAGAAGGCACGGTTGTTAGAAAAGGGGAATGGATCGCCAATCTTGACCGGTCGGAATTTAACACCAAACTCCAGGACCAGCAGATCGAATTGGAACAAGCCCAATCGCAATATATCCAGACACAGCTGGATACAGCCTTGCAAATGCGGCAAGCCAGGGATGAATTGATTAACCTGGAATATGCGGTAGAGGAAGCTGAACTTGTTCTGGAACAATCAGCCTATGAACCACCGGCAACAGTCAAACAGAACGAAATTAACTGGGAAAAGGCTAAGCGGAATTTCCAGCAGGCTAAGGACAATTACATTATTAAATTTGAGCAGAACAAAGCAAAAATGGCGGATGTCTCAGCCGAGTTGAGAAAAAGTCAGCGAGAGCTTAACAGCATGATGGAACTGGCTAATTCTTTTACGGTTTTTGCTCCTGAAGACGGTATGGTGATATATGCAAAAGGATGGGATGGAAAAGCGATCAAAGCGGGTTCCCAGATCAATTCCTGGGATCCCACAGTGGCAACCTTGCCAGATCTCACCACGATGGTCTCCAAAACATACATCAATGAAGTGGATGTCAGGAAGATTAAATCAGGCCAGAAAGTGGAAATTGGGCTGGATGCGTTTCCAGAAAAGAAACTAACCGGGCTAGTTACCAATGTAGCAAATGTTGGGGAACAAAGGCCCAATTCAGATGCAAAGGTATTTGAATCTATCATAGAAATTCAGGGATCAGACGATATGCTCAAACCTTCTATGACAACCAGCAACCGGATCATTACCAGTGTGCTTGACAGTGCCTTGTTCATACCGCTTGAGTGCCTTCACAGTAAAGACGATTCAATATCATATGTTTTTGTAAGAAAAGGCATTAAAAAGGTTAAACAGGAAATTAAGATCGGCGGCACAAACAATAATGAAGCAGTGGTTGAACTTGGCCTTGAGATCGGAGACAGGGTATATCTTTCAGTTCCAGATGGAATGGAAGACGAACCCATTGTATTATTACCAGAACTTGATGGGAAACGGAACATTCAGGAAGAACCAAAGGTTGAAGAAAAACCGAAAGCGCGGATTGTCACATTACCCGATGGACGAAAAATAACCGTTCCAGCTGATGGTGATGGTCCGGGAGGAATGAGAAGGATGCGTCCGGGAGGCCAAGGAGGTCAGGAAAGTGCCAGGTCCGCTGACACAACTGAGGGAGAGCAAAAGGCAGGAGGAGATCAGGAAAACACTGAAAAAAGTCTAGAGCCGGAACAAAAGAAAGAATCTTCTGAAGAAAATTCAGAGAAAAGTTCAGGTCAGAGTAGTTAAACTTTTATTATAATTTGATCTTATGTGGGAAAGATTATCGGCCAATTTTTATGTGGCATTTGACGCAGTAATATCCAATAAGCTGCGCTCTGTATTAACAGCTCTTGGAATAATTTTTGGGGTAGGCGCAGTTATCGCCATGCTGGCAATCGGGAATGGAGCACAACAGGAAATTCTAGAGCAGATCCGGCTGGTAGGTGTCAATAATATTGTAATCGAACCTATCATTGAACAGGAAGAGCAGGATCTTACCGAATCTTCTGGTGATGGGGAAAAGGAGAAAAAGAAATTCTCCCCTGGTCTGACTATGCGGGATGCCCAGGCTATAATTGACATAATCCCTACCATACAGGAGAATAGCCCTGAAATAATTATTGATACATATATTATAAAAAGGGGGATCAGAAGATCAACCAAATTGGTTGGAGTCACACCTACCTATTTTAAACTTACCAACTTTAACCTTTCTGATGGAAAAATGTTCACTCCTGAACAGATTCTTTTGGGATCACCGGTATGTATTATCGGGAAGGCAGTTATGACAAAATTTTTCCCGACGGAAGATCCGATAGGCAAAACCATTAAATGTGGGAGGCAATGGCTCGAGGTAATTGGTGTGTTAGAGGAAAGGTATATTTCGGAAAAAAGTATGGAAAACCTGGGCATTCGTAATTTCAATATGGATGTATACACCCCGGTTCAATCGATTTTAATCCGTTATGAGAACCGGGATCTTGTTACAGGATCCATGTTAACGGGAGGGACTGGATTCAGTCGTGGAAGAAGGATTATCATTGGGACAGGCGAAGAGGATAGTGAAGAGGATAAAAAAGCGGTAAATTATCACCAGATCGACCGCCTAACTGTGCAGGTCGAAGAAACAGAACAACTCCAAACGACTGCAGAGATCATATCCAGGATGTTGAGGCGGAGGCATTACGATGTAGTTGATTATGAGATCACCATTCCCGAAATGTTATTGAAACAACAACAAAGAACTAAAAACATTTTTAACATAGTATTAGGTGCGATTGCAGGAATTTCCCTTGTAGTAGGTGGAATTGGCATTATGAACATTATGCTGGCCTCAGTCCTGGAAAGGATAAGGGAAATTGGCCTCAGACTAGCAGTAGGAGCAAAAAAAATTGATATCGTTCAACAGTTCCTGCTCGAGGCTGTAATGATCAGCATTACCGGAGGGATAATAGGAGTAATACTCGGTGTTATCATGGCCATTATCATCTCGAATATCGCTGATATTCCTACTATCGTCACCGCATTTTCAATTATTGTTTCATTTGGAGTTGCTGCAACCGTCGGACTGATTTTTGGAATTACCCCGGCACGAAGAGCTGCAGAACAGGATCCTATAACTTCTTTACGTTATGAGTAATATTAAATCGTTATTTTTTGTAATTGCTTTTTCCTGTATTTCGGTCATAACCTATGGACAGGATACATTATTGGTTACAACTGAGTCCTTCGACCTGAAAGAAATAGTAAGCCTTGCCAGGAACCGGTCAATATGGGCCCTCCAGGCATCTGTGCGAAAGGAAAACCGGTACTGGCAATACCGGGTATTCAAATCAAATTATAACCCCCAGCTATCAATGAATGGCGTACTCCCGAGCTGGACAAGAAGGTATGATGAGGTCAGGCAACCTGATGGATCCTATGACTTCAGATTGGTAAACCAGAATAATTCAAATGTAAATCTTAGACTGGAACAATCGCTGGCCGTAACCGGGACTCGATTTATGTTGTCCTCCGGTGTTAACAGGTATGATAATTTTGAAAATGATGAGAAAAGGTATAGTGGCATTCCGATTTCCATTGGTTTAGAACAGCCATTATTTTTCTTTAACGACCTGAAATGGGATAAAAGAATAGAGCCCCTGCGCTTCGAAGAATCAAAAAGGGAATTCGTGGAAGATCTTGAAAACATATCCCTTATTGCCACGAACCGGTTTTTTGATTTACTGCTTGCCCAGATCAGCCTGGAAATTGCACAGAAAAACCTGGCTAATAATGACACCATTTACAAAATCGGACAAGGTAGGTATAATCTGGGTAGGATCGCCGAGAATGAACTGCTTGACCTTGAACTTAATGTGATGAACTCACGGCAGCAGGTAGCCCAGGCTTTGGTCGACCTGGAAACATCCGGATTAAGGCTGAAAACTTTTGTGGGTATAACCTATATTGAAAATGTAAAATTAACACTGCCTGATTTTATCCCTGATTTTAACGTTAATGAGAATGCCGCTATAGAAATCGCGAGGAAGAACAGGCCGGATGCCGTGGGATTTGTCAGACGACAACTGGAAGCAGAAAGGGATGTGGCTCAGGCCCGGGGTGAATCCGGATTAAATGCTCTACTTGAAGCCGGATATGGTACGTCAGGATATTCAACAACCAGCCTGCCTGATATGTATTCGAATACGGTAACCGGATCTGAGGTACGGATCGGATTCCAGATACCCATTGTGGATTGGGGCCGGCAGAAGTCAAGGGTAAAAACGGCAGAAGCCAGCCTGAAGCTGGAGGAATATACCATTCAGCTTGAGGAAATTAATTTTGATGAAGAAATATTCACCCAGGTAAAACAATTTAAAATGCTCAAAGACCAGGTTGTAATCTCACAAAAGGCGGATGAAATAGCTGACAAGAGGTATAACATAGCCAAAAACCGATATTTGATTGGCAAAATAAGCATTACCGATATGAACCTGGCCCTTAGGGATAAGGATGATGCTAAAAGGGCATACATCGCGTCATTAAGAAGTTTCTGGCAGGCTTATTACAACCTGCGCCTGTTGACACTTTATGATTTCGAAGAAAATGTGACATTATACGATCCTGAGACAGAATCCTGATAGAAAGATTTGATAATCTCTTTGATTCCCTACCTTTGTGATAAAGCAACACCCGGGAATGCGGCTATTGAGTTATCAGTTAATTTTTGTTGGTTTATTTCTGCTATGCCTGAAGGGACTTGGTCAATCCATATCAGAAAACGGTGATATCTTATCCACCCAGGCTACTAACCCGCGGGCCAGACCCGATGCTAAAAAAGAAGGCCCTAAAAAGAAGAAAATCCGATACATTATTAGAAGCGATTCAAAAGGCACTTTAAGTGGGAACAAATGCTTTGAGGAAGTCACTAAAAAATTCGGATTCGAATACCTGATCGTTCCCGAGAAGATGCCCCCCAACAGGAATGGATTCAGCAGGTTTATGCATAATTTCGGAGTAAAAACAGTGCTGTTCTTTAAAAACGGTCCCGGCTGGCAGATCAGACTGAACAAAAAATACAAACAATGCCGCTACCAGTATGGGGATTTTGTAGGTTGATGGTGTCTGTCGCCCGATTTGGAGAATACATTATAAAAGGCTGGAACTCGTAATCCGATTTGGATAACAGGGTGATTAACTGAAATCTATCGACCTATATAATTGCGGGGTGATAATCCTTTCAACTCATTTTTTACAGCCTCGGAAATATCCAATCCATCGATAAACTCTGCAATGGTTTCCCTGGTGATCTTTTCATTTTTCCTCGTAAGCGCTTTAACCGCCTCAAACGGCTCAGGGTATCCCTCTCTTCTAAGGATGGTCTGAATCCCCTCTCCTATGATCACCCAGTTGTTCTCAAGGTCTTCATTTATCTTGGCTTCATTCAACTCCAGTTTATGGATTCCCTTGATTAAGGAATTATATGCGATAAAACTATGTGCCAATGGAACACCAATGTTTCGTAATACCGTTGAATCGGTCAGATCACGTTGCAATCTTGATACAGGAAGCTTGGATGCAAAAAACTCAAAGGAAGCATTGGCATAACCCAAGTTCCCTTCGGCATTTTCGAAATCTATCGGGTTCACCTTGTGGGGCATGGTGGATGAGCCAACTTCATTCTTGGCGATCTTCTGTTTAAAATATTCAATTGATATATAATGCCAGATGTCCCTGGCAAAATCAAGTAGAATGGTATTGATCCTTTTTATACCATCACAAAATGCTGCTATATTATCATAATGCTCAATCTGGGTGGTTGGGAAGGATCTGGCAAGGCCAAGACCATGAACGAATTCATCAGCTAACCCATGCCAGTCAAACTCAGGGTAGGCTGCATAATGTGCATTAAAATTTCCGGAAGCACTCCCGAATTTTGCAGAATGGGGCACATGCGCTAATAACTCAATCTGGTTTTTTAAACGTTGATGGAAAACCTGAATTTCCTTACCCAGTCTTGTCGGGGAAGCAGGCTGCCCGTGGGTTCTGGCAAGCATCGGGATTTTTTCCCATTGCTCGCTGATATCCCAAAGAAGGTGGACCAATGAATCCAGCTTAGGCAATATTTCATTTTCAAAGCCGTCCCGAACCAATAAGGGGGTGGCCGTATTATTTATATCCTGGGAGGTAAGACCAAAATGTATAAACTCCTTGTAAGCCGGCAGGCCAAGATTATCAAACTCCTCCTTTATAAAATATTCGACTGCCTTCACATCATGGTTGGTGATTTTTTCAATCTCTTTGATCCGTACCCCTCCTTTCTCATCAAAATCCTTGTATATCGATCGTAAATCTTCAAATAATTCCCGGTTAAATTCTGAAAGCTGGGGTAGCGGTAAGTTGACTAAATAAATAAAATATTCAATCTCAACCTGGATCCTGTATTTAAATAATCCCAGTTCCGAGAAATATGGCACAAGACTTTTTGTTACTTTGTGGTACCGGCCGTCAACCGGAGATATAGCGAGGAGTTCCGAATTGTTCATAGAATAAAAATTAGAAAGAGCAAAGGTATAAATTACATTAAAAAATCCATCTAATAAATCTTAAAAACCAACAATTTTCAGTAAATCAGGTTATAATAAATTTAAATATCTCTCCACAAATACGGGCAAATTGATATCGATAAATTATAAATTTGCAGAATTATGGAGTTTTGTTGGGAAATTCTGAATTTTAAAACCCTACCGGGACAATGAAATTTGCTTTAAAGAACAAGAAATGGTACTAAGCTTATTCAAAAAAAATATCAAAAATAATAAGATCAAAGGATCATCAGGTGCAAAGTATTATAACCTCACTATCAAGGATATAATCAAAGAAACTGATGATGCTGTTTCTATCGTTTTTTCCAATCCGGATAATAAAATATCGTATTTGCCCGGGCAATACCTAACTCTGATCCTGGATATTGAAGGAGAAGAAATCCGAAGGTCTTATTCATTGAGCTCTTCCCCCGATCTTGACACTTCACTTTGCGTAACTGTAAAAAAAGTAGATAATGGCAAAGTCTCTAAATATCTGGTAGATAAGATAAAACCAGGTGATGAGATAAAGGTCATGGAACCCAAAGGCAATTTCACTACCGAATTCGACAGAGAGAATGAACGTAGTTTCGTATTATTTGCAGGGGGAAGCGGAATGACACCAATAATGTCAATTATGAAATCGGCTCTTATCTCCGAACCAAAATCAGATATTACGCTTATTTACCAGAACAGAACAGAAGATTCTATAATCTATAAGAAATTACTTGATGAGTTAAAAGATAAGTATCAAAGCCGCCTCAAAGTGATACACATTCTTTCTAAACCCTCTGAAAATTGGGATGGGCTCAAAGGTAGACTGACCCAGGATATAATCCTGGATGTTTTCCGGCAGAATCAGATAAAGGCAGAAAGATCTTCAGTCTTCACCTGTGGCCCGCAGGGCATGATGGATACGGTAGAAACAGGCCTTGACCTTTTGTCTGTAGACAAGAAAAACCGGCATAAGGAAAGTTTCTATAGCCCTGGCACAAATATAAAAGAGACTGCTTTACCCGAAGAAAAGCAAAGTTCTGTTACAGAAAGCCAGGTTACCATCATGCTGGATAACGAAGAGCATGAGATAGTGGTAAATAGGAATGAATATATACTGGAAACAGCCCTGGATGCTGATATTAATATGCCTTTTTCCTGCCAGGGAGGAATTTGTACCAGTTGCCGGGGAAAATTGCTTTCCGGAAATGTTAAAATGGATGATCCTGATGGACTATCAGATGAAGAAATAGAGGCTGGTTATATTCTAACCTGTGTAAGCCATCCGGTCAGCAAAGATGTGAAAATTGAAATGGGATAATGAATAAATGTGTATTTCTTGATCGCGATGGGGTGATCAACGAAGAACGTGGTACATATACTTTTAAGATAGATGACTTCAAGATTATTTCGGGTGTAAGGGAAGCGTTGACTATTCTGCATCAAAACGGCTATTTGTTGATTGTTGTTACCAACCAGGCCGGCATAACACGGGGATTATTCACCGAACAGGATATGCAGAAGTGCCATGACTATATGATGGGAGAAACCGGTCACCTGATCGATAAGATATATTATTCATCCTACTATCCCGATTTTTCAAATTCTCTGCTCAGAAAACCTGAGTCTCTTATGTTTGAAAAAGCAATGGCTAAATTTAACATCGATCCGGGCAAGTCCTGGATGGCAGGCAACAGCAAACGGGACCTTATCCCGGCTGTAAAACTGGGCATCCGCACTATCTTTATCGGAGAAAAGGCCCCGGATACAAAAACTGACTTTGTTGTTAAGGACTTGCTGGAAGCTTCTGAAAAAATAATCTCTCACTAAGACAATTATTTGAAGTAAATTGATTTTTATTTACGAAATTTGCACCCCGATTTATATAAATTGTGGGGTATTCAGATTAATATAACATAGAGTTCACACAGATAATGAATATAGATTCTATTCTTAAAACTTCTTTCTCCAAAGCTTTCAAAGAATTATTTGATTATAAGATACCACCGGCTGATATCAAACTACAGCCTACTAACAGGGAATTTGAAGGAAGCCATACTTTTATTGTATTTCCTTTTTTAAAAATCACGAAAAAGAGACCGGAGGAAACCGCCGGGCTTCTGGGTTCCTTTCTTAAGAAATCTTCAGGTATTATTAGCTCATACAATGTAGTAAAAGGATTTCTTAATCTGGTCATAAATGACAGAACCTGGCTTGAATCTTTTGAATTTGACTACAACACCCCTGCCTGGGAACAGGTAACGGCAAATAAGCAGAAGATAATGGTTGAATATTCCAGTCCGAACACCAATAAGCCCCTGCATCTTGGCCATTTACGGAATAACTTCCTTGGGTATTCTGTCTCCGAAATATTGAAGGCCACCGGTAATAATGTTGATAAAGTAACCCTTGTTAATGACAGGGGTATCCATATATGCAAATCTATGGTTGCCTACAGAAACTTTGGCAATGGAGAGACACCTGATAATTCAGGAATTAAGGGCGACCACCTGGTAGGCAAATACTATGTAAGATTTGACCAGGAATATAAAAAGCAAATTGAAGAACTGGTCCTGGAGGGAATGCCGAAGGAAGAAGCAGCTAAGAGCGCCTCTCTAATGCTTGAAGCACAGGATTATCTGGTCAGGTGGGAAAAGAAGGATCCGGAAGTAATTGAACTGTGGACAAAGATGAATGGCTGGGTGTATGATGGATTCAACTCAACCTATCAAACCATTGGCGTTGACTTTGATAAGACATATTATGAATCTGAAACCTATATACTGGGAAGGGATATCGTTGCAGAGGGGCTTGAAAAAGGAATATTTTATAGAAAAACGGATGGTTCCGTGTGGGTGGATCTGAGCGATGAAGGCCTGGATGAAAAACTACTGCTTCGATCAGACGGAACCTCTGTATACATGACACAGGATCTGGGAACAGCAGATCTGAAATACCGGGAATCTGGTTTTGATCAGTCAGTATATGTTGTCGGTAATGAGCAGAATTATCATTTCGATGTATTATTTATGATCCTCCGCAAACTTGGACGTCCCTATGCAGATGGATTACATCATCTAAGCTATGGAATGGTGGATCTCCCCAGTGGGAAAATGAAATCGAGAGAAGGAACTGTGGTTGATGCTGATGACCTGGTAGATGAAATGGTTGAAACAGCCAGAATTAAAACCGCTGAACTGGGCAAGATCGATGATTTCTTAGAAAAAGAGGCTGAGCATTTATACAAAGTTCTTGCACTTGGAGCACTAAAGTATTTTCTGTTAAAAATAGATCCTAAGAAAAGAATGATGTTCAATCCGGAGGAATCTATACAATTTCAGGGGCACACTGGCCCATTCATCCAGTATACCTATGCTAGAATATCTGCAATTCTCAGAAAAGCTTTGGAATTAAACATTGATCCGGATCAGCCGCATGTAAACCTGGAGTGGGATTTGCACGAAACAGAACGGGACCTGATCGCCACCCTGAATGAATACAACAACGACATGACGGAGGCAGCGGAGAACTTTGCCCCATCAATAATCGCAAATTACTGTTTTGAATTGGCTAAAAATTATAATCGTTTTTATACAGAAGTTTCTATCTTTAAAGAAAATAATATAGATAGAAGAAATTTCCGTGTGTCATTGTCAGGTCTCACAGCCAGAACAATTAGGCATGGAATGAGTTTATTAGGTATCGTTGTCCCAGAAAGAATGTAAATATTAAAAACTATGAAAAGATTTATGCTTAGCTTGATTATTATCGCAATACTTCAATTTTCTTTTACCGGTCCTGAAATGACTGTTGACGTGCCTGAAAGCTTTTATGATTTTAAAATGAAGGCTATCGATGGTTCTACAGTTGATTTCAATAGCTTCAAAGGTAAGAAAGTATTGCTAGTCAATGTTGCATCAAAATGTGGTTATACACCACAGTATGAAGACCTGCAAAAGTTGCATGAGCTCTATGGCAACAAATTGACCATTCTTGGTTTCCCAGCCAACAATTTTGGCAAACAGGAGCCTGGAACGAATGATGAAATAGCACTTTTCTGCTCTCAGAATTACGGTGTAACCTTCCAGATGTTCGAAAAGATTTCAGTAAAAGGAGATGATATGGACCCTTTATATCACTGGTTATCAGAAGAAAAGTACAATGGATGGAATAATGAAGCCCCCAGTTGGAACTTTTGCAAATACCTTGTGAATGAGAAGGGAGAACTGGTGGCATTCTACCCTTCAAAGGTAAAACCATTATCTGACGACATCATTTCAAAAATAAAATAACAGGATACAAGAGGGGCAACCCTGATATGCATTCACTGATAAAGTCTGCCTCTATTATTGTTTAATGCTTCATACCAATTAAAAAGTAAATTTCCTGGGTTCAGCATTTTATCCTGATCGAATAGAGATGAGTTCATCACCAAAATTCAAGGCCTGGATGCAGGCTGTCAGATTACGCACACTTCCACTGGCACTTGCCAGTATTGCAATGGGTTCATTTCTTGCAGCAGATGAAGGCCTCTTCAATGTATTGATCTTCATATTAGCGGCAATAACAACCATATTTCTGCAAATACTTTCTAATCTTGCAAACGATTATGGTGATTCTTTGCATGGCGCAGACAGTACTGATCGAAAAGGGCCTAAAAGGAGTGTTCAATCAGGGAGTATTTCAGCAAAGTCTATGAAAATAGCGATATCAATTACCGCTATTCTATCTTTATTGTCCGGCACATTGCTTCTTCTCACAGCCATTGAGAATTTGGATGCCTCTTTTTTTATCTTCTTCTTACTCGGTATTGCAGCTATACTGGCTGCCATGGGGTATACCATGGGGAAAAATCCATATGGCTATGCCGGATTTGGAGATCTGTTTGTATTACTTTTTTTCGGATTACTCGGAGTTCTGGGTACATGTTTTCTATATACAGGGTATCTTAACGTGTATCATATGCTTCCGGCATTAACATCCGGATTATTTGCAACTGCCGTTTTGAATGTCAATAATATCCGTGATATTGAATCTGATGATCTCGCCGGCAAAAGGTCTGTTCCTGTCAGGATCGGAAGGGAAAAAGCTGTAATATATCACTGGTTTTTGCTGGGTACCGGATTCAGTCTTGCAATTATTTATGTGATTATTGAGTATGAATCGCCATTTCAATTTCTTTTTATTATTTCCTTGCCATTATTCATTCAAAATGGTCTGGAAGTACAAAATAAATCAATGGCCTCTGAATTAGATCCCAGTCTTAAAAAAATGGCCATATCCAGTTTGATCTTTACACTTTTATTTGGGCTTGGACTGTTGATAAAGTAAATTTCACACTTTGCCTGAATATTCTTTCTCAAAACAAAATTTTCACTCAAGCAGTTATTATTATTCCGATAATAGAATTATTTTTAAAATTGGATTTAAAAATAAGAGCTGAATAGGACATATATGAAATACTTACTAAAAGTTGGAATTTAGCTCATATATCTTATTGGATACTAGTTTAATAGTGAGTAAATTTGCGGAAAAATCAGTAAAAACTTGGCTACAAAAAAGAACATCAAAATAAGCTGCGCTTTTTGCGCCAGTAAAAAAGATTCCCTTTTTTCTGACCTGAACAAGGATGATCTCGAATCCCTGGACATTCATAAATCATGCATCATGTACAAGAAGGGACAGACTCTGTATTATGAAGGAACCCGTCCGATGGGTTTATTCTGCCTGAATTCAGGGAAAGTAAAGGTATACAAGATTACTTCGGATGGTAAAGAGCAGATCCTTAACCTGGCTAAGGCAGGTGATTTCATTGGTTACCGGGCCTTGATCTCTGAAGAGTTCTATAACGCATCCGCCACGGTAATTGAAGAAGGGGCCATTTGCTATATCCCCAAAGCTGATTTTCTAAGTATATTGAATAACAATCCCAGGTTTTTTAAGCGTATGATGCAGAGACTTTGCGATGACCTGGGTATTATGGAGCAGAAACTCGTCACTATAGCTCAAAAATCCGTCAGGGAAAGACTGGCTGCCACATTGCTTATGCTTAAAGAATCCTACGGATTGGAGGGTGAAGAAAACAGTACATTGATCGATATCGCCTTATCCCGTGAAGACCTGGCCAATATTATCGGTACAGCTACTGAAACAGTGATCAGGTTACTGTCAGAATTTAAAAACCAGGAATTGATATCCCTTCAGGGAAAGAAAATAAAAGTACTTGACCCTCAGGGACTTGTAAAAGAAGCGGACTTCTACGGAATTTAAATTCCAGCCTTTCAGCCCATATGACATAAATCATATTTTGCGCTGATAGCCATCATTACATATTTTTTGTGATTTTCCTTAATTTGCACCAAAACAGGACAGGTACGTTTAGTCTATCCTATAAATTCTTTAATCGTGAAAAAGATCTTAGTTCCAACTGATTTTTCTGAACAGGCAGGATATGCACTGGACTTTGCAAATCAGATTGCCTTAAAGAGTACGGCTGAGATTATTCTCATCAATGTTGTCGATTATCCCGGATTATCTTCCGTATGGGGTGGCGGGATGAATGTTATCGGAGGGGCAGAACCTCCCCTGGATAATCTGGATGAATCCTTTATTAACAACTTGCTGAACCGCTCAAAGGATGAGATCCGGGCCTTGACTCAGAGGCTGGAAACGGAATCTGTAAAGATAAAGCAAGTCGTGGAAGTTGGTAATCCATATTTTGTTATTACCGAGAAAATAGAGCAGGAAAATGTAAATCTGGTGATTATGGGCACAAAAGGCACCACCGGCCTGGAGGAAGTTTTGATAGGCTCGAATACGGAAAGGGTTGTAAGGCATGCAAAATGCCCGGTAATCACAATTAAAAAGAAACGCGATTATACGAAGATCCATAATATTGCCTTTGCCTCTAACTTTGAAGGTGACCAGGCTCATGTGGTGGAAGAGTTGTTTAAGCTACAGGATATTTTTAAAGCCAAATTACATCTCGTCAAGATCAATACTCCCAATAATTTTGAAACAAACCGGACTATTTTTAAAGAGATGAAAACCTTTGTCGAGAAATATAATATCAGCAATTATTCATTAAATGTTTATAATGATTACATAGAGGAGGATGGCATAATATATTTCTGTGAAGATATCGGAGCAGATATGATCGCACTGGCAACACATGGCAGGACAGGCATCATGCATCTGCTCAGCGGGAGTATTGCTGAAGATATTGTAAATCATGCCAAAAGACCGGTCTGGACATGTAAACTGAAAATTTAGGGAGAAGGAAATGGCAAAAATCTTAGTCGCATTAGAGGAGAAATCATCATTCGTCAATGATATCGTTACAGTAGCCAACGATTTTCTTCCCAAATTATCAGATCACCTCTTTCTTGCCTTTGTTGTAAAAGACCTGGCATACACCTCAAAAGTGAGCAGTTATGTAAAAGAAGCATCGATGGTCGATATCAATCCGGGAAATATTGATCATTTGTCGGAGGAGGACAGTCAGAAAGCAGAGGTTATCTCTTCTTTCGAGAAAGGCGTGAGACATGCGAAGATACGATATCAGATATACAACAACTTCAAGATCACCGCACATGAATTGATAAAACAGACAACATACGCCGATCTGCTGATTCTCAGTTATGAAATCTTCTTCAACCATGTAACTAGAAAAAAGGACACCTCACTCCTTTATCAGATTCTTAAAGGGAGCCGTTGCCCTGTCATGATCGTTCCCGAGAATATTCAACCAATTAAGAACATTGTGCTGACGTATGACGGTAAAGAATCATCAGTTTTTGCCATACGCGCCTTCAGTAACCTATTTGATTTTGCTGTTAAGGATAAGATTACTACCATCCTGACCGTGTCCCCAAGTGCTGATGAAGAGATAAGCAATGAAAAATTGCTCATGGAGCTGGTCAAGGAGCATTTTAGAAATGTAGGATTACAATTACTGAATGGATATAATACGTCCAGGGAGATATTGAATTTTGCAGAAAGCGTGGAAGATCCTCTTGTCATAATGGGTGCCTACGGAAGGAGCACGATCTCAAACCTGATCATTCCCAGTGTGGCACGCCGGATCATTGAAAACCGCCGAATACCCTTGCTGATCGCTCATCGATAAAAGAATAATACGCAGTACCTATCGGGGATCAGATAGCAGCCGAAAAGTAAGAGGATCTATAAGAAAAGATTAGCGAATAATAATTGTGACTTTGTTTTTCCGATTCTCCACCAGGGTATCAACCATTTCGCCATCACCATAGTTATTATTATCTCCCTTAACCGCACTTATGTAATAAGGGACCGACTCCAGATTCTTAAAAACAACTTTTCCTTTAGCATTGGTTTGAAGGGGCTCCTGGATAAAGTTAACATCACTTTGAAAGTCTTCGTAAGTCTTGTAGATTTTCACTTTAACCCCTTCAACAGTATTCCCCAGACGATCACGGATTGTAATCTCCAGTGAGGTTTTCAAAAAACCCTGGCCATAGGCATTCAGGAAAAATACAGATAGTAAAAAAGAAAGTGTAACATATTTTTTCATAGCGATCATATTTTTATCTAATTATTATACGATGGAAGGATTTAAAAATTATGATAATATATCAATTGTCAAACAAATAGCTTAATAATTCCCGGAAAGGCAGGGCTTTGGTATACTTCCTGTCAGAATATACCGAAACAAGGAATTTCAATCTCTTTTCTTGCTGATCGTGCTTTAATACCTCAATCTCAATATTTCCATACATCTGGTCATAAGGAATTTTAACAGGAAAAGGCGGTTTTAGATAATATTTCTCAACAATCTCAATACCCTCTTTTTTTTCATCTATCTTTCTTGTCGAATGTACCAGCCGGTAAGAAGTACTTATTAGCATATCTTTCATATATTCCATTAAATAGCTCATGGCATTACTATGATCATCGTTCCCTGGATACAGGGTAAATCCGTTAGCGTAATCTGAAAGATAAGTGATTATATCCAGGGGTGGACTCAAATCCTTTAACTTGAATTCCCAGGATTTTAAAATATCCTCTTTCAACTTTATACATTCTGACTTTGAAGTCCATTCCTGGTATTTATTAATAAAACCCTGGTCCTGTTTGAGCACTTCATAAATGCCAACCTTTTTATTGACTGGAAATAGTCTACCCGATATATCATCAAAAAATGACATTCATTATCTATTCGTATGTGGGATATAGTACATTATTTCCCGCAAGTTAACCCATTTATTAATTGTTTGATTATGATTAAGACAGTATTTTCGCTAGATTAATTTAATAAATAAACTAACCTTTAACCTTTAAATTGAAACCATTATGGAAGAACTTGAATTAAGCAAACTTGAACAATACTGGGATTCAGCTCAGGATCTGTTGATTCAATTTGGCGGTAAATTTGTGCTTGCCATCGTACTACTCATTGTAGGATTCTGGATCATCAATAGAATTACGGCTTTCCTGAATCGGGTAATGAAGAAGAGAGAAATGGATGAATCGCTTCGTCCGTTCCTGACCAATCTGATCAGTATTACCTTAAAAGTGATTGTTTTGATCCCGATCATTGGAATTTTAGGGGTGGCCACATCTTCTTTCCTGGCTATTCTGGGTTCCGCTGGTCTCGCCATTGGCCTGGCCTTACAGGGCAGTCTGGCCAATTTTGCAGGGGGAGTGATCTTATTGACAGTTAAGCCTTTTGAAAAAGGCCACTTCATAAAAGCCGCTGGCGAAATGGGTACTGTTGACCAGATCAGGATCTTCAACACAGTACTTAATACACCCGACAACCAGGTGGTATATATACCCAATGGTCAATTGGCTGGTTCTACTATCGTCAATTTTTCAGCCCAGGATACAAGACGCCTTGTGATAGATGCATCCATTGGATATGAAGATGATATTTCAAAAGCAAAGAAAGTGATCTCGGATATTATAGCTGCCAATAAATCGATATTAAATGAACCAGCGCCTCAAGTAGTGGTTCTCTCTATGGCTGATAGCGCTGTGATCATTTCCTTAAGGGTATGGGTTAATAATTCTGACTACTGGAATATTTATTTTGATCTTCAGGAAAAGATCAAAGTTACTTTCGATAAAGAAGGTATAAACATTCCATTCCCACAAACAACCTTAAGCTTTAATAAAGAGGCGGAAGCATTGTTGAGGAAATAAGAAAATCAAGGGATGATCATTGAAACAAGGGCATTTGCACGAGCAGGTCTGCTGGGAAATCCTTCAGACGGATACTTCGGCAAGACCATTTCCATAGTAGTAAGAAACTTTGGTGCTCATATATCTTTATACGAGACTCCCGAGCTGCATATTGAACCTATGGACCAGGATCTGAATATCTACAAAAATATTCATGACCTTGTTGAATCTGTAAATCTGACTGGTTATTACGGGGCTTCAAGACTGGTAAAAGCCTCTATTAAAAAATTCGCAGAGTACTGCGTTCAGAACAACATCAAACTGAACGGGAAGAATTTTACAGTCAGATATCATTCCTCTATTCCACGACAGGTTGGCCTGGCAGGTTCATCGGCCATTGTAACTGCGACCTTTCGGGCATTAATGAAATTCTACCAGGTATCCATTCCTGATGAATTGCTCCCTACTATAATTCTGGCTACCGAGGTTGAAGAATTAGGCATTAACGCAGGCCTTCAGGACAGGGTAATCCAGGTTTATGAAGGCTGTGTTTTTATGGATTTCGAACGCAAGTCACTCGAAAAAAGTGGATATGGCAAATATGAGAAGCTGGACCCCAGGTTATTGCCCAAACTTTATATAGCCTATAAGACAGATCTCGGAAAAGTATCAGGAGCGGTTTTTAATGATCTAAAGGCCAGGTATGAGAAAGGAGACGAAGTGGCTTTGTCTTCATTAAACAGGATTGCAGCTCTGGCAGAAGAGGGTAGGGAAGCAATACTAAAACATGATCATAAACGCCTGTTCCTCTTGATGAATGAAAACTTTGATGAAAGGCGAAAAGTAATGAATATCAGTGACAGCAACCTGGAAATGGTAGAAACTGCAAGGACCTGTGGTGCATCAGCTAAATTTACCGGTTCGGGAGGCTCGATCATAGGTATTTATAAGGACGACGATATGCTTAAAAAACTCATTATAGAATTGAAAGCAATAAATGCAAGAGTAATAAAACCACATATTTTTTAAGATGATTAATAAAGCAGTAATACCCGCAGCAGGATTAGGCACAAGATTCCTTCCGGCCACCAAGGCTCAACCAAAGGAAATGCTTCCAATTATTGATACACCAACAATCCAATTTGTCGTACAGGAAGCTGTTGATTCCGGCATAGAGGATATTCTAATCATATCAGGAAAAGGAAAACGTGCCATTGAAGATCATTTCGACAGGAACGCGGAACTTGAGGCCCGTCTGGAGGAAGATGATAAAAATGGATTGTTCAATGAGATCCGGCATCTTGCGGAGATGGCCAATATACATTATATCCGCCAAAAGGAAATAAATGGATTGGGCGATGCCATTTATTACGCCAGGTTTCATACTGGAAACGAACCCTTCGCCGTATTGTTGGGTGATACGATCATCGATTCTGTAATGCCGGTAACTCAGCAGCTTATTGATGCCTACGCTCAATACAGAAGTTCAATAGTGGCTGTGGAGCGGGTACCGAAGGATAAAGTATCCAGATATGGAATTGTTGGTGGTAAAAAAATTAGTGATACGATCCTGGATATCAGTGAGTTCGTTGAAAAGCCCGGAATTAATGAGGCGCCTTCTGACCTGGCCATAGCCGGAAGATATATCCTTACTCCTGATATATACAAGGCACTTGAAAATACCCCCAGGGGAAAAAATAATGAGATCCAGTTGACAGATGCCCTGATGTATCAGACCAAACGTGAACCGGTAATGGCTTCTATCATCGAAGGTGTAAGGTATGATATCGGTAATAAAATGGATTACCTTAAAACAATCGTGGAATACGGACTTAAAAGAAAAGAGTTCTGTGATCCTTTTTCTGAATTCCTCAGAAAGAAGATCAAGGAACTGGATAAATAATTATTGGAAATGTCTTCATCATTATAACATATCGATGGAGGTTAACAATTCTCTAATAACTACTGGACTCGGTTTATATCCGATCCGGATTGCCTGTACAGACATTTTAGTATCTCCAGGAACTTCTAAGGGACCTGAATAAAGTAACCACCTTCCTGTGTCATTCAGCATATACCCTATTGAGGCTCCTTCTGTATCGCAGCTAATTATAACTTTAAGTTTATCGGGATCTTCAAGATTCTCCAGTGTTATATCCGGTTCCCGGGTTATGGGTTGAATACCATCGGGCGGCCATAACTCCATGATTAACTCGGTTTCGGGGATAAGTCCCCAATCCTGTGTTTCCTCTTTCCACTGAAGGTGTTTTTCACGCAACTGCTCGAGAATATCATGAAACCCTGGATCAGCGGCAAGGTTATTCACTTCATAAGGATCTTCCCAGGTATCATATAA
>JAHEGY010000016.1 GCA_024644875.1 Cyclobacteriaceae bacterium | reverse complement strand
CCAGCAAATCCCGGTACAACTGATATTGGATTGAAACATCACCTTGCAGCAACCATTCTGTGATTTCCTGGTCATTCATGTTGAAATATACAAAAATATCAGTTGACATTCTTGCCAAAATCAGGATAGAAGAACCTTTAGTATCCTTTAAAAAGAACTGATCCTAATAAATATATCCATAGGTTTAAATAAGTTCTCTCAATACCACGATTATTAATCCAGCAAGAAAAATGATAGTAAAAATTATTTTATTGTTTCGCGCAAGCCATTCTGGAAGAAAAATATCGAAATTATCTTTATCGGAATTAGTGTATTTTCTTGCCAGGATGGTCAAAGGGCAGAACATATTGAAAAGAATCAATACAATTCCTTCACCTATTACCAGTCCAATTGCGATCCAGGTATAAATATTTATATTATTGCTGATCCCGGCATATAGTATATAAAAGATTGCACCAGCGAAGAATATCCAGATCAGGGTGTGGATTATCTTAATAGCCAATAATTTATAAACATGATCCATAAACAATTAAAGTGGCTGACAGCCAGGACAATAATAAACAGCGCCTCCCAGATATGCTTCTTTAACAATTGTATCACCGCAATTCGGGCAGGGATTCTTCAAAGTGTTTTTCGAGAGTATTGTCTCATACCCCCCGAAGTTTCCATAGAGATCTCTTTCAGTATTTCTCCCACCTGAATCAGTCATTGTTTTTAAAGTTACCTTCAGACTATTAAAAAGTTCAGCCTTCTGGGAATCGTTAACGGCGGACTTTTTTCTTTTTGGATGAAGATGCGCGTTAAATAAAATATCATGTAAAACACCGTTCCCGAGTCCCGGTATCCGCTGTTTAGTTGCCAGTAAAGCTTTCATTGAAAGGTTTTTTGTAGCATTATTAAAAATGTTATCAAAGTATGGCTTATCAAATTCTTCTTCCAGGGGAGAGATACTGTTCAGGCTGCCCTGATAGTATGGATTATCAAAAACACCCTTAAATGCCCATATTCCACCATACATTGCTACAGTAAAGGCTGTAAAACTTCCATCATCAAATATTATCAGCAGCTGATATTTTTCAGGAGGAGGTTCAGTAGAGGTATAATATCTAATGTTGGTGCCCTCACTGATGGTCATGCATATATCTTCATCAAAGTAAATATCAACAAACATTCCATGTCCTTTCGTGGATTTCACCTTTCTTCCTTTTAAAAGCTTTTCATATCCTGCAGGATCTCCATTAAAGAAAGCGAACTTATGTTTGTGTGTGGCGGTAAACACTTCGGAAATTGTTTTACCCATCAACGATGTACAAGCCTGTCTGCTGATCGTTTTTGATTCAGGAATTTCCAGCATGATTGTATTTTCTTTAAAATTTCAAGATTGAATATACGATCAAAAGCTCCCCTTTCATCTTTATTATTGAATTGAAATGCATTAATTCAAAAGTTACAATACTTTTCTCAATTTGGTAAATTATAGTATAACTAGTTTAGTATACTTTGATAAATTATTAGAATAACTTATTATACCGGTTTTAATTAAAACTTTTAATAATATTGCTGATCCTTAAAATCAATTTTAAAAACAAAATACTTTTTTCGATGAAAAACTTTTTAATTGGAATATTGACACTTACCCTGATGGGTTCCTTGACCGGAAAAACAGAAAACAAAGAAATAGATCCTGATTGCGAACATGAAAAGGAATCCATGAAGGTGGTTATGCGCTTTGAGATCAAAGTTATGCCGGATAAAGTGGATCTTCTGAAAGAATCATTCTCAACTTGTAAGGTGGATGTCCTCGCCAAAGAACCCGGATGCCTGGAATATTCTCTGTTTCAATCTTATACTGATCCAACCCTGTTTTGTATTACCGAAGCCTGGGCTTCCAAAGCTGATCATGATAAGCATATGGAGCTGGAACATACGAAGAAACACCTGGCGGAAACCCGTGGAATTCATGATCCATCCTTCAATTCTACATCCAATTATATTTACTGGGTTTGTCCCTGTGTAAATGAGAATGATTAATTGACTGCCCATTCAATACTAATCTGAAAAAATAGTATTTCAGAGTCTTTTAATTTTAGATCTTTAAGACAATTGTTCTTTGGTGTATTTGCCAGAGAGATATTGATTTTGCTCAATATCTAAATTGTTAATTTCTTACAACATTCAATCCATAGTTGAATTTGAGAAATTATATTAGGATTATCTAAGTATGGTTCATAACTTCAATTTCAGGTAATTCTCATTTTTAAGATAACCTCAGAACATTTTTTAAAAAAACAAAATTCAATTATGAAAGCATTGACTCCTGCAAACTATCTCTCATCTCTTTTTCTGAGCATTATGTTTTTATTTGTCGCGTGTGAGCCCCAAAGTCCAGGTAACTGGGAGCTGGCCAATAAAAATAAGGACGTATTACGGGTATCGACAATTTTTACTGCTTCCGGTGATGTCCGGTATAAACTGGCTACCGAATCGGGCCTCGATAGTGCCGTTGCCTGGTGTAAAGAAGTGGGCGTTACCCGGGTATTTATAGAGTCTTTCAGGGGCTATAAAGCTGAACGGGAAGTGTTGGAAAATGCAAAAAAACGGTTTGAAGCGGAAGGCATTGAAGCTTCGGGATGTGTGACAACCGTTAATTTTGGCAAGCAAACTACGGGATGGGAATTGATCGCCTGTTATACCAGTGAAAAAACCCGGCAAGAATTGAAAGAAATTTTTGAATATACGGCATCGATCTTCGATGTAATAATGATCGATGATTTCCTGTTTACGGATTGTGAATGCGAAGAATGCCTGGAAGCCTGTGGGGACCAGGATATGTATGAGTATCGGTGTGATATGATGAATATGATCAGCAGGGAATATATTCAGAAACCAGCCCGGGCAGTTAATCCTAATGTTAAGATAATTAATAAGTTTCCACAATGGTATGACCGTTTTCATGAACGTGGATACGAGGTGATCGGTGAAGTAGAATCCTATGACATTACCTGGGTGGGAACAGAAACAAGGGATAACGATTTCGTGAACGATACGGAAGGCCTGAATCTTCCGCAGTACGGAGCTTACTATATCATGCGTTGGCTGAAAGATATTGGTGGCGCAAAAACAGCAGGAGGATGGTTCGATGCGCTTGGTACTACTGAAAAGACTTATTTGGAACAGGCACGTCAAACGGTACTTGCGGATGCGACTGAACTGATGTTGTTCTCCTACGGAGGACTTATCAGGGAAAGCAATGAGTATGGTAACCGTAAGGGGACAGGCATAGCGAATACTGAAGCTTTTAAGAAGGAGTTGCCAGGTTTGTTTGAACTGGCAAAATTGATTGATGGGAAACCGATTAAAGGGATACTGGCCACAAAACCTCCAAACAGTACTCCGAAGATTTTTTATGATTCAGCAGGAGTAAAAATCAGCAGAAAGGATGAAACGTATATATACAATTTCCTCGGGATGCTGGGAATTCCTCTCGTACCTACAGGAGAAATAGATATGAATGCAGAGGCGGCATTTTTTCCTATCCATATGGTCAAGGATCCTGATTTTAATAGCAAACTTGAAAACTTTATTGCCGAAGGGAAACCTGTTTTGGTAACAGATGGATTAGCAGGTCAGATAGGAGATTTGGATCAATTTGATAACGTACAAGTTTTGCAGGTAGATGGTAAGCCCAGGGATATCCTCCGACTCAGCAGGGAAGAAGTAACCCAAATGAGAAATAGAATGCTGGAGCCATTCGGAATTAAATTTAACGCACCGACCATGGTTTCACTTTACCTGATGGGGGAGGACCTGATCATTATTGAGAATTTTAAGGATGTGCCGGTAAAAATTACACTGGAAAGTGAATTTACCATGAATCCGGAAATTCAGCTGACACTTCCATCTGGCCAAAGCATAGGAGGTGATCTTGGTTCCAACAAGTTGGAAATATCTGAATTGCCTCCACGTACACTTGTGGCTGTCAGTTATTAGTATTCCTTGGAATCAATCAATTATTAACTATTTCCAGCGTTACCAGGTATGCACAATGATCCGAGGCAACCGCATCCTGAATAACCTTGGTGTCTAGAACTTTCCAGCTTTTGCCTGGATTATACATTACATAATCGATCTTCACCCTGGGTTCCTTAGAAGGAAAAGTTGGAGTAGGATTATCCTTGTTGTAGGAAGGGATCCAATGTTCCTCTAGAATATTGATTGGAGTACTGCCGGGGATAGCATTTAAATCTCCGGCAAGAATGGTTGGATATTTATTCTCTGAAAACACCTCATTTATTTTTCTGACCTGTGCCACCCGATCTTTTTCATCCCGCAAATGATCCAGGTGTGTGCCAACAAAAGCAATGGTATCACCCGTAGGTAAAAGGGTCAAGATTTCGAGCGCTGCTCTGGGTTCATTCCCAGGCGTGTAGGGCAATGCAACATTCCTCGTTGAAATAAATGAAAATTTCGACAGGATCCCTTCGCCATATTCACCACCATCAAAATCCATAGCTTTTCCGAAAATCGGTGCCATTTTAGTTCTCCAGCCTAGTTCGGTTACAAGATCATATTTCCTGGCGCGGTTGGTTTTAAAATCCACCTCCTGTAAGGCTACGAGATCCGGATCATTTTCAATGATCACACGAGCAATTGCATCCAGGTCGAAATCCCCTTTGGTAGTGGCCCCATGAAGAATATTAAAGGTGAGGATTTTTAATGTACTGCTTGCTGGTTCCTTTACCTGGCATAAGGCTAAGTGGCTGTTCAGAGAAAATACCAGTAAAATGCTTACAATTAATTTCATCGTATTATTTCATGTTGAAAACCCAAATTTATTCGCTCTCCTGCCAATCACTGAACGCAAAATCAAAATCATCTGACATACCGTGATGTGCGGTAAAAATATATTCGATGTTCGGAATGGAACCTATTTTATTAATAGAATTCCTGTGTGTCTCCAGGTCCATAGTCGCCAGCTTTATGAATTCATTTACTTTTCCGTCGTGAAGGCTCAGCGCATCTCCTGTAAATAAGTACTGATCATTTACAATATAACAGGTAGCACCCGGGGTATGTCCGGGTGTATGGATACACCGGATTGTAATATCCTGGAAATTAAATGATTGTCCATCAACAAACAGGTTATATTGATCGGTGTCTATCTTATTATACTGAATTAGTAGCCTGGCCTGTGATCCATTGATCATGGGCAATTCCTCTTTGTTCAGGTAGATCTCCGCATTATCAAATAAAGGTATTGAGGCTACATGATCATAATCAGAGTGTGTAAGAAAAACAGCAGTAATTTCGTTTTCGTTGATATTTAGCTTTTCGAGCTCCTGACTTACAATTTCCGGATCATTTCCTGCATCGATCATAATATAACCTCCATTATATCGGATAAGATAGGCATTAACCATGGTATCATGTATTGAATAAATCCGGTCTGTTATCAATTTTGTTTCGACTGGATGCATTCTTCCTATTTCGGTCCTTAATTTCAGAAATACACCTAGAAAAAATATTATGCCCGCTACTACCAGTATGCCAATGATTAGAAGAAATCTTTTAATAAATCGATTCATTTTTTATCTCAATGTTTTCATGTATTCTTTATTCATCATGTCTTTAGCCTCAATTTCGTAAATATGTTTCAGAATTAATATTCAAGGGGTCAACTATTTGTCCCAATGGGAGATGTATACTTTATTTTATCCGCTTCCATCAAATATTTAATATGTTATATATCATATTATTTTATTTTGAAACATTGGGTTCATCTGTGATTTTTGTGCCGGTTTAAATTCGTTATAACATGAAAAGGATACAATATTTTTTGCTAATAATGATGGTTCCATTTTTTAAGGACCTGCAGGCACAAACACTCCGGCCTTACATTCTTGGAGCTGTTTCGGGTGAATCCATTGAAAAAGTAAAATCCGATCTGGAGAAAAATCTTGAGGCTGAAGGGATCAATGTATTGGGGGGTTACATGCCCGCTGACGATGCTGATCGCTGGGTGATGGTCATTAGTTCAGAAGACTTGATTCAGGCAGTTAAGAAAGTAAAAGGTCAAACCGGTTTTGCTGCTGCATTAAGAATTGGTTTAACTAAAGCGGGTAATCAGACCTTGATAAGTTATACTAACCCGGCATATTGGGGAACGGCCTATTTTAGAGATAATTATAAGGATGTTGAAGAGAACTATAATTCATTGAGCAGCAAGTTGGAAATTGTTATGAAGAAGTCTGGGCAATACAGTGGGAAAGATTTCGGATCTGAGGATGGCATAGAGGTGGACGATTTGGTTAAGTACAGGTATATGATGGGGATGCCCAGGTTTGATGATCCAGTTGAATTGCGCCAATTCAGTAGTTTTGAAGCTGCTGTCTCTAAAATTGAATCCAATATAAAAAATGGTGTGGATAATGTCAGCCTTATTTATTCAATTGAAATTCCCGGCGAAGATTTTAAATTGTATGGATTTGGGTTATCAGGTGAAGATGGGGAATCAAAATTCCTCGCAAAGATTGATATTTCAGAACCAAAACACACAGCTTTCCTGCCCTATGAGATGCTGATCATGGGAGGCCGGGTGATCATGTTGCATGGACGCTACAGGATTGCACTTTCTTTTCCGGATCTGAAAATGGTTACTTTCACGAAGATCATGTCAACCCCAGGCGATATACGGGATATGCTGGAAATTGTTAGTGAATAAGAACAGTTATTGCTATCTATTTAATTGATTCAGGGGGACATCATTTCAAAAAGTTATTACCTTGGGGATTCATTAAGATACCTGATGAATTATAATATCAAACATTCAAAATCTCTACACCATGGAAAAATCAATTTTAATTAAGACTCAGGGAAATAAACTGATCTTTTACGGGATATTGCTCTTTCTTTTAGGATTAATTGTTGGGCTTATTGTGCCTGTTTTGGCCAATCCAAGAATGGGGGTATCAAGCCATCTGGAAGGGATATTGAATGGGATGTTCCTTGTGTTGCTGGGTCTGATATGGCATAAACTGGATTTGTCAGAAAAATGGCTGAAGATCACATTCTGGTTAGCAATTTATGGTACCTTCACCAATTGGTTTGGGATCCTGTTTGCAAGTGTTTTTAATGCTGGAAAAATATTGAATATTGCAGCTCAGGGTCAAGAGGGCTCTCCAGCAGAAGAAGCCATCCTGAATTTTCTGCTCATTACCTTATCAATTGCAATGATCATGATAAGCTTTACCGTTTTGGTGGGATTAAGGCGGAATATGAAGAAAACCCTGGAAAGTTGAATTTACTTATTTTTGATTAGTAATAAGATTGTCAATATGTTAATTCAATTTCCCTGATTTTTAAAAATATCCGTATGGTTGGATTTTAGATGAAGATCCATCTGAGGGAAAGGAATTGTGATGTTATTTTCTAGGAGTTTTCTATTGATCGTCTTCCTGATATCACTTTTTACTTTTTCTATTCTGAATATATTTTCACTAAAAAACAGGATCTGAAAATCGAGGGAAGAGTTGTTAAACTCAACAAATCGCACATCCACTAGTTTGTCATCTTTTAATTCTGGATGTTCAACCGCACTATCTTTAAGAACTTTTAATACGAGATCAACATCACTTCCATAAGCTACACCAACATTTATCTTAAATCGGGTTTTCTTTGACTGGTGACTCCAGTTAATGACCTTATTTGTAGTAATTAAGGAATTTGGAATAATGATAGAAATATCATCCCGGTTTAATCCTTTGGATGTTCTCAATCCAATTTCTTCGATCTTTACTATATCTCCATCTATTTCAAGTATATCATTTAACCTGATTGACCTTTCAGCGAGAAGAATAACACCCGAAATAATATCGTTAAATGTTTGTTGCAAACCTAAGCCTACTCCAACAAGTAATGCTGCTGATCCAGCTACAAGTACTGTAACTTTTATCCCGATTGTTTCTAAAATAAAACCTATTGCGATAATCCAGATAATATACCGTATGATTTGAAATATGGCATATGTATTGGCATTGTCAAATTCATTAAATCTGTTTTTACGATATAGTGCTTTTTTTATTACCCATAATAATACTTTGGTAAGTAGGAAAATGCTCAAAATGATCAGGAGGGTATAGGCTCTTAATTTATTATCTCCAAAACTGAGAATCTCATATTGAACGATTTCACGGATGGTCTCCATATTTTTTATTTTTATAAAACCCAATTTTCAAATATACATGAATAAAGACAATTATATCCAGGAATTTCTCCCATCCCAATCGCATTGTTTTAAAATTTAAAGCAAATTGATCAAAGAGTTTTAAATTTTGGTTTGTAGTGTTAGATTTAGAGGATGATAAGACAAATATTAATTTCAATCTTTATTCTCATTTCAGTTCAGGCCAGATCTCAGGGATGTCTGAAGGACTCTTTAATTAGTGACTTTGTAAATGGAAAACTGGTTTTAATAAATAATCTTTCTATTGTTAACACAAACGATCCTTTTTTCAGTAAACTATTATCCCTTCAGTTTACAGCCTGTGAAGTGATATCACCTGAGAGAGGATATAAACTTTACGGGTCGTTGGGTAAAAAAGGCGTGATCAGTATCACCTTATTTGATGTGGAACCTCTAAGAGGGCAATATGTCGACCTGGTTGATGCAAGCTTATTGAAATATTTTGACCAGGAGAATCCGGCATATTATTTAACAAATGGGATACCCAACCGGGACATGTACATGGCCCTTAATAGCTTGACCAATAAGAAAATCGAGGAAATTGATGTCATTGATAAAGGGGAGGCTCAGGCGATATGGGGAAACAGGGCAAAAAATGGAGCTATTTCGGTTACCTTTAACAAGACAGAACCGCTCACCCTGTTCTCAAAATAAACTACATACTAAGCAATTATTCGTACCTCAGGCTGTCGACAGGATTCTTCAGTGAAGCCTTAATAGTCTGAAAACTTATAGTAAATAGTGCAATAAAAAGGGCAAGCAGACCTGAAGCAACAAATATTCCCCAGCTGAGGTTAGTTTTATAGGCGAAATTCTCCAACCATTGTTGCATGGTGTACCAGGCAATTGGGCATGCTATAACAAAAGCTAATATTACCCATCGAACGAAATCCCTGGTAAGTAAAACCAGGATACTGCTGACGGGAGCTCCTACTACTTTTCTTATTCCAATTTCCTTTGTTTTTCGTTGAATAGAGAATGAGGATAATCCCAAAAGCCCTAGACTGGCAATGAAAATGGCAATAAAAGTAAAATACCTGAACAGTTTTGAAATTCTTACTTCTCCCTGATAATTGCTTTCCAGTCGGTCATCAAAAAATCCAAATGAAAAAGGAGAAGTTGGATTCATTTTTTTCCAGGCCTGTTCGATACTTTCGATCGTAGCATGAATATTATCCTTCCGGATCTTAGCAATGATCACATTCGGTTCATTTTGTAATGGCAATAATACAAGTGGTTCAACACCTCTTCTCAATGATTCAAAATTAAAATCTTCTGTTACCCCGACGATAGTGCCTTTAGTATCACCCCTGCCAAAATATTTCCCGACCGGGTCTTCCATCTTCATCCTTCTTCTGGCTTCAGTATTGAGTATGACATCTACATTTTCAACGGTTTCCAGGCTATAGTTCTCAAACCGATCAGAAAATGTTTTACCATCCCTTAATGGGATTCCCATAACATCGAAATAGTTCTTATCTACCCACATCGCGCAGATCAACACTTTTAATTCAGGATCTTTTCCCTCCCAATCGTATCCCCAGGAAGAATTGCCTCCCCAGAACGGTGGTTTATCTGCTTTTGTTAGTTTCGCTACTCCTGGAATTTTTAATAATTCATTAGAAAAAGGTTCATGATGCTGTTTCGACTGCCCCGGTAAATCAATATAAATGAGGTTCTCAGCTTCATAGCCAAGATTAAAACTTTTAATATAGTTCAGTTGTGACATTACCACGATGGCACTTACTATTAATATAATAGATAATGAGAATTGAAAAATTACCAGGGAACTACGTAAGTTGATGACGCTTTTTTGCTTTACAGTTATTATAGATTTAAGTGCTGAAACGGGTGAATAGGAAGAAAGCACAAATGATGGATATATACCCGAAAGGATGGTAGATATTATCCCAACGCCAAGAAACAGGAAAATAAGGGTTGGATTTTCAAATAAATTGAACTCAAGTTTTTTCCCGGATATTTCGTTGAAAAGAGGGATCAACAATATAGTTAGGAGTATTGAAAAAAGTAAACTGATGAAAATAAGTATTGTTTTTTCTCCAAAAAACTGGTGGATCAGACTCCAGCGGTTTGCTCCGATCACTTTTCTGATCCCAACCTCCTTTGCTCTTCTCTCAGAAACGGCTGTGGAAAGGTTTACAAAATTTACACTGGCAATCAATAAGACAATCAAGCCGATTGCGAGAAATAGATAAACATATTGTATTCTGTTATTTTCTCCTGAGTTGGAATACAAATGATCATCAGCCAGGGCTTTGATGAAAAGTGTTGTGTTTTCCTGGTCATGTTCTTTGCATAGATCTTTTATTTTCTCTTCAAAAGCTTTTGGAGAAGCATCCTCTTTCAATACCAGCGTAGTCCTGGGCCAGTTGTTATTCCAGCTGTTCAGATCCCGCTCAAATATCTTTTCCATCTGCACAAATGGGACCAGGATATTGAATTGAAATGTGGAATTTTCCGGGACGTTCTGAAGAACGCCACCCACTTCAAAATCAAAAGCACCATCCATTTGTAAAATTTTCCCTACCGGGTCCTTGTCACCAAAAAATGATTGAGCGACTTCTTCTGTGATTAATATCTTGTCCGGTTCTTTCAGAGCATTTGGGCCACCCGATAATTGTTTGAAGGAAAATACTTCAAGAAATTCCGGATCAACAAATGCTATCGGACCGGTAGTAATCACCTTTTCCTCATAGCTCATTGGCCGGTTCCCCATCCACAATGTCCGGGTGACATAGGATACTTCAGGATAATTTGTCTGTAGTTCTTCTTTGAGCGCAAAAGGTGTATTATTCGTATGAAGCATCTGACCCTCTGAGTAATCCTGTCGCTCAATAATGCAGTACGTACGATCAATATTCGCATGAAATTTATCAAAATTCATCTCATCCATTACCCACAGCAGGATCAAAATAAAGGTAGCCATGCCGATGGATAAGCCCGTGGTGGTGATCAGTGAAAAAACTTTATTTCTGAATATGTTTCTAAAGGCAACTATGAGGTGATGTCTTATCATAATTAAAAAATAGTATTTACTTAAATACATCAATATTCCGAAAAGGTTGCATAACAGGGAATAAAAATGCATCGTTGATTCAGACTGGTATAATCTGATGGCTTATTAAATTAAAATGATTGCATTATTTGTAACTTAGTAAAAAACAAAGTCGATCTGACTTCTTTTCCAACGATTCGTTAATATATGGTGTTTTTTGTATAAATGTGGTATTTGGATAATATAAATCTCTATGATATTCTATGTCCCCATAAAGTGAAGGGATACACAGAAAAACATTTTATCCATCATCATAAAAATGATATTATATATAACCAGAGCTCATCTCAAAAAAAGATCTATCTAATCAGTAAAGGAAAAGTAAAGGTTGTTAAATTTTCTGATGAGGGAAATGAAATCATAAAAGCGATACTGACAAAAGGTGAATTGTTCGGTGAAAAGGCTCTTCTGGGTGAGGGAGGAAGCGATGAACAGGCGATTGCCATGACGGATAACACGCAATTATGCCCGTTATCAGTAGATAAAATGTATGAACTAATGCGTGAAAACGGGAGATTCAGTCTTGAAATCAGCAAAATTATTGGATTCCGGCTCAGAAAGATGGAAAGACGCCTGGAGCGATTGTTGTTTAAAGATGCAAAAACCCGCTTGATCGAGTTTATACGGGATCTTTTGGAAGAGCAAAAAGAGAGGATTGAGCAACAGGAGCGTGAACAATCTATAACAGGAATTGAAATTAAACATTTCTACACCCAAGGTGATATAGCCAACCTGATTGGCACAACTCGTGAAACCGTCACAAAACTATTCAACCAGTTCAAAAAGGATGGGCTGCTTGAATATTCCAGAAAAAACATCATTATAAAAAAGAAAGAGGCATTCTTGAATCTGTCGTCTGTTTGACATTTCTTTATCATTCATCTCAAATGTGAAATCGCACACATTTTTTGGCAAATAAGGATTCTACTTTTAGCCAAAAAAGTAAAAACATGAAAAAAACAGTGTATTTATCAATGGCTGTCTTCTTTACGGTATTGTTATTATCATGTAAAGAAGATGAAGAAATGAATCCTACAGGTTCTTTTACCGTTACCATTCAGAATATATCTGAAGGTAAAGCGTATTTTGATGCTGGGATGACTGATGTCATTCTTCCCGGGAGTAATTATTCCTTTTCATTCCATGCGGGTAAAGGGCATTATTTGTCCTTTGCTACTATGTTCGTCCAATCGAATGATTTATTCTATGCACCCGAAGATACAGGAATAGAACTGTACAACGCCGCTGGTGAACCCTTAACTGGAGATGTAACCGGCATGGTTCATTTATGGGATGCAGGTACTGAAGTAAACCAGGAACCAGGCTTTGGAAGTGATCAGGCTCCCAGGCAATCCGGGCCCGATACTGGCATGAATGAAAACGGTAATGTAATATTACTAGTTGATGTCAATGACGGATTTTCCTATCCATCCGATCAAGAGATCCTTTCATTGGTCATCGAACATGATGGCGGAACGATGTTCACAGTTACTATTAATAATGTAAGTGATGCCGGTAGTTTTCAAACTCCACTGGCACCTGGCACCTGGGTTGTACATGGAGAAGCACAACCCCTTTTCTCATCAGGTGCTGTAGCTTCAGGAGATCTGGAAGACCTGGCGGAGGATGGCATAAATGGACCAATTTCAGATGGTCTTATACAAAACAGTGGATTCGTAACACCTTTTGCACCGGGTGTATGGGCAGTATATACCATGTCAAACCCAATTTATTCGGTGGGCCAGTCCTCTTCTGTGGATCTGGAATCCCTGGCAGAAGATGGTGATCCTTCAGGATTTCCAGGCAGTCTGAATGGAGTATCCGGTGTTGAGTCTTTCGATATATTTACAACACCCATGGGTGGGGCAAGTCCTGCTCCGATATTTCCCGGTGAGCAGTATACTTTTGAGTTTGATGCCCAACCCGGTGACAAACTGGTATTCGCAACCATGCTTGTTCAGTCCAATGATCTATTTATAGGGGGTGTGATTGACTTATTTCAGAACGGACCTCCAGTTTCAGGAGATATTACTTCGCAATTGCACTTGTATGATGCTATGACTGAAGTAAATGAATATCCGGGTGCAGGAATTAATCAGGCACCACGACAATCGGGGCCCGATACGGGCACTTCGGAAAATGGTATGGTTAATTTAGTGAATGATGGTTTTGATTATCCGGCTGTGACGGACATGCTGCGTGTAAGCGTTACTTCGAGACAAAACTAAAGAATAACAATCTGAACATAGTGCGGAGGACATATCCCTCCGCCTTTTTTAACTGTTTGCTCCCCCTGATACCCGGGAGGTATCATAGGGTATCATTGCTCTAAATAGTCTGCATCTCAACTATAACCTATTAACAAATCTGGATATATCAAATAATTCAATACTTACAGTAGGTAAATATCTCATCGGAAGCCTTGACATGGGATATTTTTTCCTCACTCTCAAATATTGCTTTGAACTTCAATGCCTGGTTTTTAAAGTTTGAATCCGAAATTAATTGACTTGAATATTTATATAATTTTTCAGGTGAGATATTTTTTATATTCATTTTCAAACCTAAACCCATTTCCTCTACCCTCCTGGCTATCATTTCCTGTTCCAGATGATGAGGCAGTAAAAGCATGGGGACGCCACTACATATGGCTTCATTTACACTATTCATACCGGCATGTGTAATAAATAAATCAACATATCCCAGGAGCTTCTGTTGGGGCACAGATTGCATGATCAGAAAGTTTTTGGGTATATTTTTGAATTCATCCAAATTTGTCTTAAAACCAACCGATATTACTATATAGTATTTTTTATTGCTAAATGCTTTCAGACATTTTCTGTAAAAATCAGAGTTTTTATTATGCAGGGTTCCCAGTGATATATATATTACACTTTTATCTCTCAGTTTGTCAAACGGAAAATTGTTTTGTTCATTTTTAAAAAATAATGAAGGGCCAACAAAACGGTACGTATTTTCCATATGATATATACTCAATGCCATTTGTTTTGATGTATAAACAATATTTATGTCTTCTTCATTAATTAAGACATCACTTATAGATAGATTTATATTATACCGTTTTTTAATTAAACTTTTAACATCATGTTTTCTGAACTTGTTGCTGAACTTATACAATCCAATTTTAATCAAAAGGGGGATGGAGTGGGCAGTTAACGAAATTGAGGAATTTGTAATGGGATACGAATGCATCAGGTTAACTGCAGGGATACCTAGGATAGAAGCTGTAAACTTTCCCCATGTACACAAAGAATCGTGAATTATACAATCCGGATTTTCTTGGCGAATCTCTTCCAGATTGTATTCTAACTTATCGATTGTCATTTCAAGGATACGTTTCAGGCCCTCAAATAAATTATCATAATTTTTTAACTTGTAATTATTGATCAATCCTTTATATGGCCGGAATTCTGCTCCTGTTTGCTCAATCTTATTTCTAAATTCTTCGGTACAATAATAGACAATCCGTTCTCCCCTTTTTACCAATTCAGTAACTGTTGCAAGCAGGGGATTGATACAGCCATGGGTTGGAAAATTCAAAATTATTACTTTGCTCATGTAATTGTCTCTTTATATTGTATTGATGATGAATGGCTCGATAAAAAAATTATTTACAGTTATGACTAAATAACAATAAAATAAATTTTAAAGTTCATTGTCGATCAATTGTAACTCTTCACACGAATGATGCAATTTCAGGATCCAAATAATCCACGAGTATTCAGCTTATGAACCAATAAAATCCAAACCCTGAAATTAAATCTTCAAATGTTTTACCCTGAAACATTTTCCAGTCTAACAGGCAGGTGTTTTTCAATCCATTGGCGATAATTGCCATCATAACCGGTTTTCTTTTGCATCCTGCTGACTTTCTCCAGAATTTCATTATACACATTTTCCGGAAGGCCTTCCTGATTTTCAATCCTTCCGATGATCTGATCGATGTCACGATCAACTTTGGATACTGTCTGATGGTGCCAGTTCTCATACTCCCCTTGCTGCCATTCAAAAAAATTATCTATAATGCCAGTGGAGATCTCCCTGCTGTGTTTTACCGATTCATTAATGTTCCCTTTTCCGGTAACCGCATTACCGATGGCAAAGACATTGTCAAAACCTTCGATCAGGCAGGTTTTCGGATCGGTGATTTTGAAAACCTGACCTTGCCAGGGTAGCCCTTCTATTTTTTCGGGGATACTGCCGATCGATGATATGACCATTGGCGTTTCCACATCGAAATATTCATTTTCTATCGGTCTTACTCTTTCACCTTCAATACGGGTTTTCTGGAATCTGATGCCAGTTAACCTACCCTCATGTAAGATCTTATCAACAGGGGTGCTGTTGGGTACAAACCTGAACAGGTATTTTCTCTGGAAATTATCCAGGATCTTCTGTCTTACATTTTGTGCTTTTTCCAACTTTTCAGGTGTATCGGCAGGCATAGGTGATAAAGGCATATCTATTGCTCTCCTTCTGTAATACAGGGTACAGCCTTTCAATTCCAGGTCATCTAGTGTTAAATCCATCGATTCTAAGGTAGGACCGATACCTTTTTTCTCCAGGGTAAACATATCACTTTCTATTCCACGTTTTTCCAGCGCAGCACCGACTGTCTCTATCATCAGGATCTTGACTACATCCAATGAAGCCAGGCCGCCGCCAATCACTACCGCATCGTCCTGTATTTTATAAGCTGGACCGTTGAATCCTGGTTCATGTTTATGGTTGAACCAGTAAACAAAAGGATTCTGATAATATATCCCATTACCAACATAATCTTCCAGCCCTTCAATTGGAAGCTGCCTGTCCCGCCAGGCACCGGTAGCGAGAATAATTGCAGAAAAACCCCATTGCCTGAGTTCTTCAAAGGAAATATCAATTCCAAGCCGGACATTTGGCACATACCATATGTTAGGATGATCGATCTTACCATCGATCTTCTGTTCTTCCTGGTCACGAAGTTTGTGATGCCATTTAGGTAATCCATCCTCTATCTTGCCATAGGGTAAGGTAGATTGTTCAAATACAGTAACGACAATACCTCTTGAGGCCAACTGATAGGCAGCTTCAGAACCAGCAACAGCCCCGCCAAATATTGCAACAAAATGTTTTCCAGTATCTTTTTTAGAGATGGCATCCATAATAGATATGAGTTTTATTAACAAGGAACATGTCTTGAATAACATATGAAAATACAAAAAAGTTTCATATCAGCTATAATCCATTGTACGAAGATATTATCTGCCATGTAGCATTTTTCACAATCGTACTTTTATTAAGTACAGTAGGAAAAAATACTGTGAAGTCAGAATAAAATCTCGTAAAATGTCTGATTTGTATTAAATTTTTGTCAGGTAAACTAAACTCAATTCTGATCAGATAAATAAATGTATTTTCCTGAAATTCTTCGTTCATTTCTGGATATCAATTCTCTTTTTTGCTCTTTAAAGAACTTCATTATCACCGGAAGCCTTTCCAGAATATCCAGATCCGGATTAGTACCCCAACTAAGTTTCTTTCGTGTATAGTCGTTATTTACAATCCATGGTCGGTCGGTATATTTTAACATCCAGGGCTGTTCGAAATTTATTCCCCCGGCAAGGTGTCCGAATTTCGATTTAAAACGTAGGGCAATTTTTGCAATGGATTTTGAGATATATATTGGATTGTTAGGTCCCCTGTAATTCAAGACTTTTTTGATGATAGAATAAAGTTCCCCATGTGATACAGCCCCATTTTGAGAAGCTATGAATATCTCATGATCCGAAAGTTTATTATGTAATGCAATACATCGTAGAAATACCCGAATAACATCTTTAATATGGATGTAGGGGATGCCAGATTCTCCTTTTCCAGGGATAATATTAGATATGGGTTTAAAAGACGACCATAACCTGATCAGACTATAGAGCGGAGGCAGTTCGCACCAGTCGCTAAAAACGCCTCCAAGTCTTAGTATGGTGCAGGGAATAACAGAAGATACATTTTTGATAATAAATTCACCTTCGGATTTTGATCTGGCATAAGGAATATAATCACTTGTAGGAGATCCCTCATTTAAATGATGCCCTTTTTCAGGAGGGATCAAAGCCGCAACACTACTGCTGAATATTATTCTTTGAGCTCCGAATTTCTCAGCTGCATTACAAATATTTTGGGTTCCTTTAATATTGGTAAGTTCATATTCTTTCTGCCAGTCAATACCAAAATGGTAGTATGCTGCCAGATGAATGACGAAATCAATCTTCCCATAATCACTGAAAATTTGCTGAAATGCTGAATTAAGGGCTGCTGCGTCACCTATGTTTAGTTCAATCCATTTAACCTGTTTTGCGCCCTTAATAAGTGCGGCAGATGGTTTTCTCTTGTCAAGACCTATAACCTGAAAGTCTTCAGATAAGGCAACAACAAGGGAGGAGCCTATAAATCCAGCAGCTCCCGTAACTAATACGACATTTTCAGACAATGTATTAAAAGGTAATTTCTCAGGATTAAAATTATTCAGTGCTTATTATAGACAATTGCAAAAATTGAAGTAAATGATTTCATAACGGCGTTATTTTTATTAGGGACTATCTGATTCAAGTTAAAAAAAAGAGTTCAATATTGATAATAAAAACAGCACCAATTAAAACTGATGCTGTTAGGGGAATTTTAAATATTTTAGTTTATAAAAAAGAGATCAGTTATTTACATGTTGCATTCTCCTGACTTTGGAATTGAAAATTTTGAAAGACTTTTGCTCCTGGAATTGATTATCCTGTTTGATATCGATCAAATATGATTTCTTTTTATCCTTAGGGTCAAAATATACGGTGATTATAGCTACTTCGTCTATAAAACTTACCGATTCAATATCAACATCTATGGGTTTTATTCCTGTTTTCTGAAAGATGTCATGCATTAAAAGTCTTCGATATTCCGGTTTGATAAGATCCAGGTTATCATATTTGATTTTTCTGGACTCGAGGATCCTGCTGCAGATCTTTTTTTCAAGAATGAAAGTCAAACCTATGATGCTGGCATTAAAGATCAATCGTTCAACAATATTGATTTCTCCACCGAAAGAGTTAAGCATCCCCACGGCGATCAGAATGAACAGATAGGTCATTTCCTTCAGGTTCAGTGTTTCACTTCTATACCTGAGCATAGCGAATATGGCGAATAAGCCAATACCGGATCCTATTCCCAGTGTTATGTTATTGAAAAGATGCCCGATAATGAAAATGATCAGGTTGAAAAGGAATAAGGAGAAAACAAATGGCTTTCTGGTGGATAGGCTGTTGAATATCCAGAGTATGAGTATTGCTGCCACTGAAATATTCAGGCTTAATCTTAAAATAAGATCTAAAAGTTGTTGTGGATCGAAGTTCATAATCTGAGTTTTATAGTTGTTGTTGTGGTTTAGTAAAATCAGCCGGGAAACCAGTTATAGTCGACCGGCTGATTGGATTGTAAAGTGCCTGGTTTCAAAACATGGTATATAATTTCGCAAGTTTTTTCTGAGACAAAGCTTGAATGTATACTTCATCAGCGATAAATAATTCCCTGTCCCCGGACCTATATGGTTCAAATTTTGATTGATATATTACCCTGTAATGATCAGGGGTAATGATCAGTTCAGCCAGGGCTATAACACCATATTCCAATTGGATATTTAGAGTCTCTTTAGAAACATCGTGAACAGGGATAATGAATTTCTGATAACCCATATGGGAAATGATCAAACATTGAGTCATGCAGCAGGTTGGTATTTCAAGCGTATAACCTCCATCTGCATCGGTGACAGTACCTAAATGTTTGCAGGATACGTACACATGACATTCATTCAGTGGTTCATGTGTTACAGCATCTGTTACCTGACCCTTTATGGTGATGTATTGCTGTCCTGGAAGAAAGGTGGGTAACAGGAAAGTGACAAAGATGTAAATGATGATTTTCATGGTCGGTTAATTTGGTTGCCATCATTTTTTATTGGTTTATGATCTTAATTGACAGGGTTGGAGATGGTAACCCATTATTATTTATAATGTTGATAAATATTATAATGTGTACATGATCCCTAATCAATTAAAAAATCCTGTTTCAAATTTTCTGTTCCCATTTAAGAAATTTATTACTATTCAAAACTGGCCTGATTTTTAATGTATTGATGTTTTTTTATATATTGTATGTTCTAAGGACTGATCACCAGATTAAATGCCGGATATTTTTTCCAAATACCAGGGTTACCTTAATCGAATTAATCCATTAAGGACAGAAGCAAAATCGAATAAATTGGTAATCGAAAAAATCCGAAACGGCGACACAACTCAACTCGAGATCATTTATAAGTCACATAAATTTGAATTTATAAGCTGGCTTACCAATAAGTTCAATTGCTCGGAAGAAGAAGCCCGGGATGTTTACCAGTTTGCCGTGATGACGCTATATGAAAACATCAAAAGTGAGCGGTTGTCGGAATTGAGCAGTAGCATTAAGACCTATTTATTCGCGATTGGCAAGCATAAAATTCTTGAAGAAAAGAAAGCTTCTGTAAGGTTCATCCCCAAGCTTGATGAGCAGATCGCCGACATTCCGGAAGTAGGGAAGTGGGATGACGAAATGTATGAAGAGTCTTTGCAGTTGGTAGAAAATTGCCTTGAAAAGTTGGGCGAACCCTGTAAAAGCTTATTGGAATTATACTATTATCATAGTATGTCAATGGAAGAAATTGCAGATCGGATGAATTATAAAAACCGGTTCACTTCTAAGAACCTGAAGTATAAATGCATCAACCGGTTACGAAAGATTTATATTGAGGAACTAAAAAAGCAGAACAATAAAGCATTATGAAAAATATCGATGAACATATTGACTTGATTGAACGATATCTCTACGATGATCTGACCCAGGAGGAACTGGAATATTTCAATGATCTACTGAGACAGGATACCGAGTTCAACAAGCTCTTTTACGAGATGGATCACCTGTTAGACGGGATCCGGCGATCAGCTAAAAAAACCACTGTGGAAGAAAAACTAGCTAAACTTGAGGAAGCCCTTCCATTAAAAGATACAGAATCAGAGATTGAAGAAGAAACACCTGTTATTCCGATCTGGAGTACTGTCACCCAATATGGAGCCGCTTTTACTGCAGCAATTTCAGGTAAAACTAACCAGAAATATAAAGTGGCAATAGCTGCTGGATTCACTTTATTAATAATTGCCACATTCACCTTATTTAATATCGTTAATGATCCTACCCCCGAAAAACTATTTGTACAGTATTATGAACCATTTGATAATCAGAGCAGTATGGCTTTAAGAGGCGGCGAAAAAAATGCGGAAAATATAGCGGCAGAATTATTGCGACAAGCCTTATCAGAATATGATAGAGCGAATTATGCAGAATCCATTGAATTATTTAACAGTATTCCTGATAATTCAGAAAATAAGATATCTGTCTGGATGTATAAAGGGAATGCACTTTTGCATGAAGGGCAGATTGAAAATGCTAAAATAATGTTCCAAAATATAGTCAATGAGAATGCCGGATTTGAAGTACATGCAAAATGGTATTTAAGTCTCTGTTATATAAAAAATGGAGAGTATGACAAAGCAAAACCTTTATTGGAAGAAATAAGGGATTTTGGGAAATACAAAAACAAGGAAGCTGGGAAAATTCTTTCTAAAATATAGAAATTTAGATAATTGATATTTTAAAATTTATAACCAAAACAAATATATTTTTCACCAAAACATTAAAAATCATGCCCGGAGTAATTAGAGATCCCATTCACAATCAGGAACAAGGACTATATGGTGTTATCTGGATTCCAGATGAAGAAAACCCCAAAAAAGGTGAGTTGGCGGTTTACGAAAAAAACGATAAGCTAAAACATTTGCCGGCGGGATACTTGCTTGAAGGAGAACTGGTAAAATATGACAATGGATCGAAAAAACCATTCATTTGGTGTGGATTCAAAATAAGAAGTGAGCTAACAAAAATTACAATTATTGGACCCGAAACGGAATTAACAGCATTTGTAGAAAGGTGTCTTCGAGGCCATGAACATTTCAACTCCCAATTGAAATATCCTGTATCTGAAGTAGATGGAGATCGAATTTATCCATTGACATAATAAAGATATTGGAAGTCAAATTGACATTTTAGATTCCTTAAACCCTTGGAAAAATCCAAGGGTATTTTTATTTGTAGTTTAATTGGAAAATTAAATCATTTCTAAGTGTGATTTCCCAAAATGAGATTTCTTTTTAATCTGAAAAAGAAAAAAAGTATTATAAAAATTAAAGCACCGCCCAATAAATAATAAAGGATAAAGGATTTTTTGACTATCACTGAATTCTTGCCCACAGAAACGAATGCAGCCCAATTAGATGGGTGAGCTCCAACTTCTCCTGATTGTGATATAAACTGTCGTTTACTGCTGGTTAGGGATTCAACAATATTTTCACCATTCTTAAGATTTCTATAGAAGTCTTTCATTAGCAGTGCTGTATATCTGTCATCTACCCGCCAAAGGCTCATTACAATGGATGGGCAGCCTGCGTATGCAAATCCGCGCGCCATGCTGAAAACCCCTTCTCCAGTATAAGATTTGCCAATTCCTGTTTCACAAGCACTTAAAACAGCCAATTCAGTATCTGAAAGATCCAAACCAAACAATTCATGCATGTATAATTCTCCATCCTCCAGAGTGTCAAGCTCATTTTTAAAGATCAACTTGGTATTCATAGAACTTGTAGTATCAGCTTCCCCGTGTACTGCCAGGTGAATAATATGATAATCTGATGCTATTCTTTTAAATTCATATTCTGTAGCATCAATATCATAATAGTATCTGCTTTTTTTTCGTCCCATTTCTTTTCTTATGGCACGCAGTTCTACGGCCGCATGATGTAATTCTTCCTGGTCTCCGGATCTTCCTTCTTCATCTTGGTCAGCATCTAATTTCGAATAGCTGAAAGCTAGCAGATTGTTGTTGGATTGCCCATTTATTATTGATTTTGACAATAGCAGATTTGCTGAATATGCATATCCGGCAAAATAACTTCTTATCAGGTAGGGCAGGTTCTGATAATCGACGTAATCTCCGGTAACATTCTCAGTTAAAAGTATTTCAAATGGTAATTGAGATAGTGGTCCATCAGGAATAAGAAGAATTTGTTGATCTTTGGGATACCCTTTCAGTGATTCCATTAATAGTTCTTTGAATACAAAATAAGAGTTATTTGTGAATTCACTGAAATCATTTTTACTGGTTGACATTGAAAATCCTATGGATAATTGCTTTTGCAGAACTGATATGGAATTTTTTAGCGAATCATTTAATTCAACCTTATAAAATTCTGGGCCATTTTGATTTGTCGTGATGACATATATGTTTTTTAACCCCCAATAAAATTCGATGCCTAGGAAACTATATTCTTCGCAATAAGTTTTAAAATCATTATACGTTTTTATTAAAGTATCATACTTGACCATTGCATAGTTTGGATACTCTTCAGTTACCATTGTTTTAAAATTATCAAGCGCAATTCCGAATTGATCTCTTTTTTTGATAAGTTTAGTCAATACAAAGGAGTCAGGGTTATCCTTTGTATTTTCAGTTTCGAACTGTAATTGATAACTAATATATTGAGACTTCAAGCTGTCTTCAATGTTTTTAAGGTCTTCTTGAGCTGTAGCATCATAATATTCGGCAGTGGATAAGGATTTGAGCAGTAACATATACTTGCTCTTTTCAATCAATTTAAAAGCGTTTTGCAGGTACTTGCTGTGATTGGTCAATTTATAAAGTTCGAAAGCACAATCTACTCCTTGTTCATAACCAGCCTTTAATAATTCATTTATGGCTAGAATTGAACCTTCAGCTATTTTCGAATTCCTGGTTTCGTCATTAACCTTATCGATTATGTTATGGATATTCATGGCAGCCGAAAGATATGCCTCGTTATTGTTTTTATTATAAAACTTTCGTAAAACATCCGCTTTCTCGTACAATAGCTCATATATATAAAGAATGTCATTAGTTTGACTGATATCCGCCGGATTTGAAAAAATATTTGGATCTTTGAACCCCGGGACATAAATCATAATAGCTTTTTGATAAAAATAAAGAGCAGAATCATAATTTTCATGCCGTTGATAGATCCTGCCCAGAAAGTGATAAATAGTTGTAAGAAATCCAGTATTTTCGCCATATTCCTTTGTGAAAGTTATCAATGTATTAGCGGCAGTATTCCTTGCCTTATCAAATTCACCCGCCCTGCTGTACGCATCACTGTTAATTATATCAACATAGCATTTAGCATAATTATCATACAGTCCATAATTATTTAAAAGTTTAAAGTACTTATCCGTAAAATATAGCGTGCTATCGGAATAGTTAAGCTCATTGTAAAAGGCAGCCATATTTCCATATAAAATCCTTAAATAATTATCCATGATTAATTGATTGCTTTCCAACACGTTCTTACTCTGATTGTATGCGTGTAAGGCTTTGTCGTATTGTTTAAAGTGATTATGTATATTGCCCAGTGTAATTAAAGATGTTACAACTGATTTCATATCTGATTCAGTATTCCTGAAGATATTTAATGACATCTCGGCATATAGAACCGCATTCTCATAGTCATACTTCCTTCTAAGAATTGAACTTAATGTCCCATATAATCTTCCGAAAATCTGATCATCCCAGGTATAATAATCTGAGAAAATGTCAATTGATTCTCTAAGATATTTCTCTCCCTGAGAGAGATTCCCATAATCTGCAAGACACTGCCCGTAGTGGCGAAAACTCTCTGCAAGAGATTCACTCCTTTCACCTAATAATTTTTTTCTTAGTGAAATATCCTTTTCATGATAATAGATAGCGGAATCATATCTATATAATCTTGCAAGAGATATGCCTTTGTATAGATAGTTGTCAGACGTAAGAATGCTTTCGTGGAGTTTATGTTCAGCTATTATCTTTGAAGATTTTACCAAAATGTCATACCCCTCTTCCTCCTTAAAATTAGCGGTTTTCGACCAACCAATTTTGTTTAAAGTATAAACAACACCTTCCCAATTCTTATCTTTCCTGTATACTGAATAGGCCTTTTTATAAAATTCACCAGCTGATTTATAAAATCCGTCAAAAAATAGTGAGTCTGCTATCAAAACTTCTTCTAATTTATCGAATGGATATTGTTCACAGGGATTTGGAAAAAGCAATGTAGGAATAAAGATCAATATTGAAGTAAAAATCCATTTGATGCAAAAGCCGGATAACTGCCTTAACGGTTTAAAAATCATGTCCTTTATTAAATCAGAACATTCAATTTAGTGTAATTAATAATCAAAATCAATGATTAATTGCAATAAGAGCTTGTTCTAATTCTTCAAGTCGAATTCTTTATGGGTTGCGTACTTAATCGTGTCCATTTTATTCAAAGGGCGATAAAATCAGCGATTTTCCTTATATTGTTGATTGCGAGTCCCAAAATTGCTAACTCAGATTTTCTTCAATTTTGTGGATTATTTTGTGACCAGTAGAATTCGAATTTTATCTGGCAAAAAAAATAGCCTGATTTTGAATATCTTTGCCAAATTGTTTAAACTGAAGGATAGTGAAGAGATTTTTTTATTTTTTTTATTTGATGCTATTGCCATTATCTCTAATGGCACAGGATATTAACAAGGTTAATAACGACTTCAACCTCTACTGCAATAAAACCAATGAAGAAATCATACTGGATGGCGTACTCGATGAGGAAACCTGGCAGAAAGCGGATGTTGCAGATGATTTCCATATGATGATGCCCATGGATACCAGCCTCGCAAATGCCATAACGGAAGTACGGGTGGCCTATGATGATAAGAACCTGTATATGTCTGCTGTCATGTATCTGAAACCAGGCAGTGGCATAGTGGTTTCGTCGATGAAACGGGATTTTAGTTTTGGGCTGAATGATAACTTCTTCTGTGTGATAGATCCCTTTAATGACTTGACAAATGGATTCTCCTTCGGAGCCAATGCCGCAGGAGGGGAGTGGGATGGTGACCAGGCAGACGGTGGTCGGATCAACCTGAACTGGGATAATAAGTGGAAGTCCACGGTGAAAAACTATGATGATAAATGGATCTTCGAAGCGGCCATCCCTTTCAAAACGCTTCGCTATAAAAAGGGATTAAAAAGCTGGGGAATAAATTTTTCCCGTCTCGATCTTTCCTATAATGAAAAATCTGCATGGACACCGGTACCGAGGCAATTTCAATCCGCATCACTGGCATATACCGGTAACCTTATCTGGGAAGAACCGCCTCCAAAACAGGGAACAAACATCTCCCTGATCCCATATGGCACAGCGGCTGCAATTAAGGATGTTGAAAACAGTGAATCGACTGAATATGATTACGATGTTGGGCTGGACGCGAAAGTCGCTATTACACCATCCCTTAATCTCGACCTGACCGTTAACCCTGATTTCTCTCAGGTGGAGGTCGACCGGCAGGTGACTAATCTTAGCCGTTTCGAACTGTTTTTCCCTGAAAGAAGGCAGTTTTTCCTGGAAAACTCTGACCTCTTTGCCAACTTTGGATTCAGAAGTAATCGCCCCTTCTTCTCCAGAAGAATAGGACTGGAAGCACCCATAAAATACGGGGGCAGACTTAGTGGAAAGGTCACTGAAGATCTCCGGATCGGTGTGATGGATATTCAAACGGGTAGTATTAGCCCTAAATACGATGAAGAAGGGAATATGATTGAAGGGGGTATTCCGGATCAAAATTACTTTGTTGCTGCCATACAACAGAAAGTCTTTTCACGATCTAATATCCAGGCCATTTTCATCAATAAAGAATCTTTTGATGTGGATTATTCGCAACATGACAGCAGTGTTCAAAAATATAACCGTAACCTGGGCCTTGAATATAACCTGGCCTCTAAAGATAATGTATGGACAGGGAAATTTCTTGTCCATAAATCATTCACACCAGATGTATCCGGGGATGATTTTTTACAGGCGGCCAGCCTGGAATATGATACCCGGAATCTTGGATTAGAGTTAACCCAGCAATATATAGGCGAAAATTACAATGCTGAAGTAGGATATATTCCCAGGAAAGGCTTACACAGGATCAGCCCGGAATTCCGCTATAGCATTTTCCCTAACTCAAAGAAAATCAATTCCCACGGGCCTATGTTGGAAGCCGATTTATTCTGGAACACGGATTATACATTAACGGATATCCAAAGCACTTTCATTTATGATTTAACCTTCCTCGACAGAAGTTCCCTAGGTGTTGGAACCGGTTATAGCTATGTCCTGCTTCAAGAACCTTTTGACCCGACCAATTCAGGAGGGGAGGAATTGCCGGCCGGATCGGATTATGCCTGGTGGGATGCGGGATTTGGATATACAAGTGCACCGGGCAAACTATTTACATTCAGTTTTGAATCAACTTACGGTGGATATTTCAATGGGAATCTGTTTAAGTTTGAAGGAAGCGCCGGATACCGTTTTCAACCCTATGCCAATATAAATGTAGATATTGAATATAATAATATAAGGCTTCCGGAGCCTTATACCAGCACCTCATTCCTCCTTGTAAGCCCCAGGCTGGAAGTTTCTTTTACAAAAAATATATACCTGACAACCTTTGTGCAGTTTAATGAACAAGCTGAGAACGTAAACCTTAATGCACGCTTCAGGTGGCGTTTCATACCGGCCTCTGATATATACCTCGTATATACTGAAAACTACTGGCATACTGATTTCAACAGTAAGAACCGGGCCCTTGTATTTAAGTTTATCTATTGGTTAAATATCTAAAATTTCTTAATTTCCCCTTTGACTTTCTAAAATTATGAAAAGCAGGATGCATTGAATAGTATTTATGAGCATCCAATTTACAATACACATATATGCTTACCTTCCAACGGGTAAGTCTGTCCTTTGAAAACTTTAAATTATATAAAATGAAATTCTCTAAGACAAGACGTGATACGATTAAGAAAATAATGGCCAGCGGATCGGTTTTAAGTTTACCCGGACTATTACATAACAGGCTTGAAGCTGCAAATACTGCTATGGGAATGGAACTAAGCGAAAAAATAAACCATTCCGCCTGCAAATGGTGTTACAATGACATACCCCTGGAAGAGCTTTGTGAAAAGGGTAAAGCATTCGGCCTGCAATCCATCGATCTGGTGGGGCCAAAGGAATGGCCAATTGTCCAGGAACATGGGTTGACTTGTGCTATGGGTAATGGTGCTGGAATGGGAATAGCCAGAGGATGGAATAACCCGGTTTTTCATGAGAAACTGATACAGGATTTTTCAAACCTTATTCCCGTTGCTGCTAAATATAAAATACCAAACATCATCGTCATGTCAGGTAATAGAGAGGGTATGGATGATGAAACCGGACTGAAAAACTGCGCCGAAGGCCTGAAGAAGATCATGTCAGAAGCTGAAAAATATAAGGTAAATATTGTGATGGAACTTCTGAACAGTAAGATTGATCACAAAGATTATATGTGTGATCATACTGTCTGGGGTGTTGAATTATGTAACATGATCGGATCCGAGAACTTCAAGCTTCTTTATGATATCTATCATATGCAGATCATGGAAGGGGATGTAATCCGAACGATTAAGGAGAATCATCAGTATATAGCACATTATCATACTGGTGGTGTTCCCGGCAGGCATGAAATAGATGATACACAGGAACTATATTACCCGGCTATAATGAAGGCTATCGCTGAAACAGGTTTTACAGGGTATGTTGCCCAGGAGTTTATTCCGACCTGGGATGATAAACTGGAAGCGCTGGAGGATGCCTTAAAGATTTGTACTGTTTAGGAGTTAAACAGTTTGTTTTACACTGGATCAGAGATTTAGTTGTTAATAAGAATTAGCGGGCTTCAGTTTTTGGGGAATAACAGTATTATATTGTTGAAATACCCGGCGTAAGCTAATTGCTTATTGCCAGCAACGGGTTATTGAATAATCAGCGGGAACCTATTTATATCCCTCAGAATACATTAGAATTCGCTCTATCAACCTGCCGTCTTCCACCTCAGGCCTGTTTTTGTTTTCAAGATGAAGGAACAAATAGAATCCATCTAGCTCGGGAAATACCTGATCCCTGGGATTATTCAAATTTTGAAACCTTGGATCACCATTTTTCATCCTGAAGACTTCCAGCACATAATAAGAAACCTTAGCTTCACCGCTCGCATCAGTAAATGAAATGGAATCCAGGCCAATATAGCTTTCCGGAAATATAAAAAAAGATTCTCCTCCATTGTCTGAGGACCGAACAGTATCCGGCGTAAAAATATATTGCAGATTAAGATCCCTGTATGTGTTTTCACTGATCAAATCCTCAGTAGATGGATCATAGAGTATGTCAGTCCTGCTCCATACTTTAAATTGATTTAAGTATAATGATTCGACTGTGGGGACAAAAGACAATTCTTCTTCAGCGCAGGAGAATACAACCAATACCAATAACACAATCCAAATTCTTCTCATATTCATCTATCGTATGCTATTTGCAAATTATACTTACATAGTTAACGCAAATTAGTATATAAAATGTTTATGAATCTAAGCTTTTTGCTTAAATTTCTTTTAATTTTATTTAATAAACCCGCTTATAATGAGATTCCATTTAAGGACATTAATAATTATTTTTTTGTTCTTATCTATTAATAAGAATTCCTCCAGCCAGGTATACGATCTGGATTCTCTTTACAAGAATTCTCCTCAATTCAAAGCTGCCATTGATAATATCAAAGACACTTTTGATTTGTTCAGTAATGATGAAATCATGCATGTCCGCATCATATCAGATTTCAGGAACCTGATAAAAAGAAAATATCAGGATGAATATCAGCCAGCTATCCTCGAAACCACTTTATTTGATACAATAACCTTAAGACGAGAATTAAAGATAAAAGCGAGGGGTAATTATCGGAAAAGAACATGTTCCTTTCCACCTTTAAAGCTCAACTTCCCGAAGAAACAAGCTATTTTTACTCAGATTCAGGAATTCGATAAAATCAAACTGGTTGGGAATTGTAGGTCCGGGGCATTGTATGATCAATATATCTTACAGGAATATTATGTCTATAAGATGTATAATTTATTAACTCCATTCAGCTTCAGGGTTCGATTGCTGCGTGTGGAGTATATTGATGCTTCCGGCAAAAAGAAACCCAGGGATAATTATGCATTTATTATGGAACCTACCGATCAAATGGCCCTCAGATTGAACGCCAGGGAATTTGACAGGAAAGGGATCTCGAATCATAGTGTTGACCGAAATATCTCTACGATCATGGGTTTGTTCCAGTTGTTGGTCGGTAATACCGATTGGAGCATACCGGGAATGCATAATATAAAACTTTTAAGGGTAGCGGACGCAAAATATCCAATGCCTGTCGCTGTTCCCTATGATTTTGATTATTGCGGAATTATTGATGCCCAATATGCCATACCTAATGAAATTCTACCCATTGAAGAGGTGACGGATAGATTTTATATGGGAATCTGCAGGGAAATCGAGGAATATGAAAAAGCCTTTAAGATCTTTTATGAAAAAAGAAACGAATTTGAGGCTTTATTTGCTGATTCTCCATACCTCGATAAAGGAGGTAAAAATAAGCCGATCAACTATATCGATGGATTCTACCAGTTAATAGATAGTAAGTCAGGTGTTAATTCAATTATTCTTAGAAACTGCAAGTGATGATTAATTAATCCGTATCTATCCTCTTCAATTTGCATTCCCTAGTTTTCGCAGAATATTGATGCAGTTCATCATCCCTCTGGAATTGTGATAGGTAGTCTTCCAGGGATGTGCCTTGTTTGCTGTTTTACTCTTCGGATTGGTATCCAGAGCGCCATTATACCAACCACCATATTCATGATCGATCTGGAAAGTATTCAGGAAATCCCACTGCTTCAAAAAGTAACTGTAGTAATCCATTTCATCATCCGGATAGAGGGAATGAAGTAATAACATGCTGTTAAATGCTTCTATCTCACCCCACCAGGCTTTTTTCTCATCGATGATCACCATACTGTCAGCTTTAAAATACTTGCCTTTATCATATATCCCTCCGTTCTCCTCATCCCAACCTTTCTGGAGGGTATGGTCAGTCAGTTGCTTGATTACCTTGATGGTTCTTTCTTCATGGTTTCCTAATGCTTCCGCCGCTTCAAACAGTAAATAAGAGGTTTCTATATCATGCCCGAAAGTAACATGACTGGAAAACCATAGATTTTCGCCGGCAATTTCATCAAGGGTGCCCCCTGTTACCGGGGTCCAGTCAGCGGTGAAATACAAAAGAAGGTGCCCGGGATCTGTAACCATAATATCCCGAACTACGTGGAACATTTCATCAAGCCTTTCCCTGACCAGTTCATCCGGCCATACATGGTACAAAGTCGTGAGTGCTTCCAGAATATGAATAGAGCTGTTGTAATCTTTCAGGCCTACCACAACACGATCATTAAGTCCGGTCTGATATTCATCTGATGACAAGACTGGTGATCCATCACGGTGCAGGAATTCAAAATAACCCCCATTAACAGGATCATGTGCATTATCCTCTATCCATTGAAATGATTTTTTTGCCCATTCAAGTGCTGCAGGTTCTTTAGAAGCACTGTAATATTCAGCGAGTCCGTAGATAGCGAATGCCTGGCCATATATTCTTTTCTCATGGATGTTCTCTTCGAGGGGAAGCCCGGTTTGATCGACGGCAAGATAATATCCCCCTTCTTCCTCATCCCACATCTTACCAGTAAGGAATTTAAAACCATGACTGGCATAATCGAGAAATTCTCTTTGATCCGGGTAGTTTTTGTATAACATGGAAAGTGTCCAGATATGCCTGGCCTGGTATACCAGGTATTTATCCTGATTGGGAAGTTGTTCCCAGTTATATGTATAATTTGTTAGATACCCACCGTGTTCCAGGTCGATGATCCTTGGGTACCATAAATCTATGATATCATTGTATAGGCTCTTCTCCAGAGTATCAGCCATAGTCAGGTAAGGTGATACTTCAGCTTTTTCTTTAACTTCTGAGCATGAAAATGCGAGAGAAAAAATTACAGCAACAGTTAAATTCTGAAAAATGCTTCTCATGATGGAATATTTTTAATATTAAAAGGCAAGTTATAATTTTCTGGGGAAATAAAACAAATAAAACTCATCCAGATCTGAATTTTATTGGCTTGATTAATCAGATGATTATTTATCCCTGTAAATATGCTTGCTTTCAACCGGGATCAGGTTTGATAAATTTTGTGCCTTTCTCAAGAAGAGCTATAAAAGATTGATATAAAATAAGACTTTCCCCAAATATTTTTAAATTTGAGATAATCAATAAATCCTTGATCAGTAAATGTTAATACACCTGATTTTTAATTTATCATATTGATCACAAGGATATTAGACTATACACTCGATAGGAATAATAGAAATTTCATATAAGTACTTTTTAAACACAATTAAATTATGGGAACAAAGAAAAGTTATTCAAGGCGAAAGTTTGTGAAGGGACTGGCCCAGGGTGGATTGATGGCCGGGGCAGCTCCCTTCATTATAACACGCAAACCTTACAAGGAATCGGTAATCCTCGAACATGCCAATATAAAAGAAAGCAAAAATGTATCAGCCAACGACAAGATCAGGCTTGGTGTTATAGGTTCGGGAATTATCGGGTTTATCAATATCCAATCTGCCTTGTCAGTTAGTGGCGTCGAACTTGCTGCGGTTTGTGACCTGTATGACGGCAGACTTACCCGTGCAAAAGAGGTTTATGGAGACCAGATCAAAACTACCCGGGATTACAGGGAGATCCTGGCAATGGATGATATCGATGTAGTTCTTGTAGCTACTCCTGACCACTGGCATGATATTATTTCCATTGATGCCATGAAAGCAGGTAAGGCAATCTACTGTGAGAAACCTATGGTCCAGGAAGTAAAAGAAGGGCATGAGGTGATTAAAGCTGAACAGAAACACAATGCGAAATTCCAGGTTGGAAGCCAGGGTGTGAGTTCAATCCAGATGCAAAAAGCTAAGGAACTCTACGAAGCTGGCGAAATCGGGGAATTGATACTTGTTGAAGCAGCTTATGACCGGCATTCCTCATTGGGGGCATGGCAATATTCTATTCCGCCGGATGCATCCCCGGAAAATGTTGATTTTGACACCTTCCTTGGGGATACTGCGAAAATGCCTTTTGACCCTATTCCGTTCTTCAGATGGAGGAATTACCAGCAGTTCGGGACGGGTATTGCAGGTGATTTATTTGTTCACCTTTTCTCCTGGCTGCATTATATCATTAGTTCTGACGGTCCAAATACTGTATATGGATCAGGAGGGACCAGGTATTGGAAAGATGGAAGAGATGTGCCGGATATACTGACCTGCGTCGTGGATTATCCGGAAGCGGCTACTCATAACGCCTTTAATATGCAGATCAGGGTGAATTTTGTCGCCGGTGGAGGCGGTGAAGGATCCCTCAAACTTGTAGGATCGGAAGGTACTATAAAATTCGCTGGTAACAGCATCTATTTAACTCGTACTCCCTTCCAGAACAAACCGGAATACGGAGGATATGATTCATTATTTACCTTCCCGAAAGCTGTACAGGAGGAATTTGTGAATCAATATAATCTGAAATATTATAATGTGCCGGATATGATCAGTGAACCGGGTGAAGTAGTTTACAGTCCCCCTGAAGGATATGATGACAGGAGCGACCACTGGGCAAACCTGATCGCAGCGGTAAGAGATAATAAGCCGATTGTAGAAAATGCAACTTATGGTTTAAAGGCAGCAGGGCCTTCTCTGGCAGCCAATGAAAGCTACTTTAATAAGCGGATCGTAAAGTGGGATCCGGCTAAAATGATTTATTCGTAACCTGATAATCACTTATAAAAAAAGGCTATCCGATCATCAGATAGCCTTTTTTACTTGTTTGTTTGAAATTCAGGAAGCTTTAATCTTTAATTTCTAATCCATGGTTAAGTAGATTGCGTTTTGCATATTCCAAACGATAATACTTTACATTGTCCACTTGAAGAAGTGGATCGGAAATACTCAGAAAGAATTTTACCATGACATCATTGCACCTGCCCTGAGTGATGATGCGGTCATTATGGTCAAGTATAACGAAAATCCGGTTCGGATCAGCTTTTGTACAAAATACGTCCTCAATGTCTATTTGATCCAGTATTTTTTCGGTTGGATCATCGACATTTTTCTTTTCTTCCTGAGCGTAACTATTAGCATTGGCATAGCCGAATCCCGTCAATATTATGACCAGGGACGAGATCAAGAGGCGGTTAAGTTTAATATTTTTCATGGCTATATTAAGTATATCAGGTTTCAAATTATTCTATTACCCTATGTAATGCCAAGCGCATGCCATAAATTATAACTATCAGATTTACAGAGTATTAAAAAATTTTAATCTAAAAATGTTGTTTCAAAAACGTACAGGTGGGCAAAAAGTGTATCGATTGTGATGAGTATTATAAGCGCTGAAGTCCGGAAACAGGATCCGGGGTTTTAAACTGTCCGGTTTTGACCATGTTATTTATTTGTTCGGATGTTGAAGATTCTGATATTAAATCATGGGGCCTTCAAATGTGAGTTGAATATCAAAAATATATTGATGAGGATGAATTTGATCTAATTTGAATCGATTTTCCTGATAACGTCCTTCAATTCCCGGGTGATATCATATTTGGTTATAATACCTCCTTTAGTGGGGTTGACATTAATTATTCAAATTATAAGAAATGATGGTAAAAATTTCTCTATATGCATTAATTTAATACCAGCCTGAATTCCAAATCTCCAATAATCACCACCTGAGTATGGCGGTAGGTAATCGTAATGTTGTTTGTTGATAAAAATTCCATAGTAACAGCGTTTCATAACGTTTTCCATATAGCATGCCAAAAAAAATAAACTCTTGATTACCAGATATTTATTAAATGTTTGATTTTAAAGTGAAGCGATTTATATGTTCAATTGTGAACAAATAAAAACGATAAATGTACGATATGGAATTACTATACTGTTTCCCAGGCGCTCAGGAATTGAAATTTTTAAGTTTACTGGTAAATCAATTCTATTGCAGGGATAGTGTATCACTGTTTAATATTTCACCATCAACACTGTAATGTGACATGATCAGGAGCGGCCCATTATCAGTTCGTGTTGATTTGACAGTAAGGAATCCCCCGGTAACATTTAAGTATTGATGTTCCGGCATGCGCATATCATTACTCCAGCCACCGGCATGTTCATTGCTTGCCGGACCGCAGGAATACTCCCGGACGCCGGTTTCATCATCCTGGGAAATATATTGCCAGTGTCGGTCACCGCAAACGACATACATATTTTCCTGTCGGGCGATGAATTGTCTTATTTGATTTCCTTCATGAGAAAAGCCTTTATTGGAATAATTATCATGCTTGTTCAGCCTGTCGGGACCTACAATAGGGGTGGGGCTCACCAGAATTTTAAATGTAGCATCGGATTTGGCAACAGTTTCGTATAACCAAGACTTTTGTTTTTTCCCCCAGATCGTCTTTTCAGGTCCGTCAGGATCTGTATTCGGACTCCTGTAATCCCGTCCTTCCATAATCCAGATCTGCATGTCTTTCCCCCAGCGATAGGTTCTGTAGGTCTTATCCCTTATGGGTACTTGTTCCAGGAAAATAGCCTGTCCCTGCTCAAATGTAAAATCTCCCATGAACTTCGTTTCATAGCCGGGCCAGCAGTCATTGATCCAGGTATCATGATCATCTTTGATAAAATAACTGCTTACATTTTTATGAAACCGGAAATTCGTAGGCAAGGAATAAGTCCTGGACCAGTGCCACCTGGCCAGTTTTTCATTTTTGGCGAGATTGTCATAATAAAGAATATCTCCTGTATGGACAAAAAAATCAACACCTAATCTCATTATAGCTGAATATATTTTGAATCCTCCTTCCGGAGCATCCTGGTCAACATATGCCTGGCCCGTGGAAACTGCAAACATCACATTTGAAATTTCATCTGGGGAAGGAGCAGTTTTAAATTTCCCATCTATGGATTCCCCAATGGCATCGCTTCCGGGATATCTCGAAACAATTCTTATCTGGTAGGTCTGATTAGATTGCAGGGCAGTCAGTTCATATTGTATTGTATAATCCTTGTCTGGATTTACTGAAACCCAGTTTGTATGTTCCCAGTGATCTGATTTTGCTGGTTTATAATAGATCATAATATCTCCTTCAACACCAACAGTGGCTCCTTCAAGCATTGAATAAGCATCTTCTGGCGGGAAGTTTATTACAGGTGTGTATGCATTTCTGTTCCCGGATATTTCCTCTACAATTTCTCCGGATTCTGGTTCTTTGTATACAATCTCAGGCATGGGATTACCAAATCCGGCAGGCAGCGAATCATTCGTCAACCGGACCCAAACAATGGCACGGTTATCGGTGACTTCGCCGATTTTTATACCCGTTGCAAAATGAGGGCCATCCGTCTTTTTTTTGCATCCAGAAAATCCCAGCGAGATAAATAAGGAAATCAGAGCGTAACGAAGAACGGTATTCATAGAAGATAGTTATTGGGCATTCTTGATCATTTCTTTAAAAACTTTCTCCTGTTTAATCATTGCAGCTACTTTGTCATCCGGATCAGTCCTGCATTCCAGCAGAATCCATCCTTCATAATCCATACTAACCAGAAGCTTTATCAGTTCCTGGTATGGATAATCCCCAATATTTAATTCTCTTACGTGCACCGTAGAACCAAGCCGGTCTTTTACAAGATTAAAATTGTGCTCCATACCTTCTCCAAAAAGATCCACATCATTACAGTTCCAGCAAACGCCTACGTTGGGATGATCAGCAACATCCATGATCTTTTTGATATTCGGCAACTCTGAAGTCCCTGGGCCATGAACCTCAAGACGGATCTCCTGTCCATAGTCCTCACCGAATTCCCCAATTTCATTAAGCGATTTTCCAATCTGTTCCAGGGTTTTATCCTTGGGTACCCCTTCGTGAAACTGGTTGGGTTTTACCTTGATGCCGGTAGCGCCGATATCATTACATAAAATGATATATTTTTTAGTATCCTCGATGGACTTTCTGAGAACATCTGGATCCGGATTATCATATTGGTAATTCGAACCATAACCGACCACCTCAACAGGGCTGTCGTCAAACCTTTTCTTTACCTCAGATCTTTCGCTTTTACTCAAACTGATCTCCACACCATGAGCGTGTTCAGTCCGGAGTTCCACACCCTGTAAGTTTGATCTTTCACAATTGGCAATAAGTGTAGGGAGGTCCCAGTCTTTGCCCCATAAATAAGTTACCAGTCCTAATTTCATTTTGTTACCTGGTGCAGCCAATAGCGGATTGGGTAAACCAAATGGACTTAAAGCTACAGCTGAGGAAATAAGTCCGGATCTTTTAATAAACTTTCTTCTGGAAGCATTCATATCAGAAAATATTTTTATCCTCTGCAATCTACAAAAAAATGTTATAAGACCTTAATCGGGGAAAAGGCTTTCGTCTATACCCGGTATAATATTTAATGCATTTTTATAATATATTTTTTTAAGCACTTCATCAGGAAGGTCCAGGCCATACATCTTCCAGAAGGCATGTCTCTTTCGATAATAATCAAAATACTCATCAGAGGTTTCCAATACCCTGAAATAAACGGGATATTCATCTGGTGCCCAGGAATCTTTGCCGAACATGATCCTATCCTGATATTTTATGAGAAAAGCACTGGCATTCCGGGGTTGCCGACCTAATTCTGCCAATACTGCACCAATCTCAGAATACATATTTGGCATGGCATCCATCAGTTCAGCCAGTTTGGCCAGGTCGTTTCCATACCACCCCAGGTGTGCGTTTATAAATTTGGTCTCAGGATGCTTCTTGAATACATTATGTTGTTCCTGGATAATCTGTTCCCAGGGAGCCGGATTGGTATCCGATCTTTTTCTTCGAGGTCTTTGTTTTAACTCCAGCCATCTTTCATTGTATTCATCATGCGGAAACCAGAACGGTTCCGGATCTGCGGAGTGGATAAGAACGGGTATCCCCAGTTCACCACATTTAGCCCAGATAGGGTCTATCCTTGGATCATCCACGGCCACCCTTATCCCTTCATTATCCTGCACACTAAATCCCAGGCTTTTGTAGATCTTCAATCCTCCGGCACCGTTTTTAACATCAGTTTCAAGCTGTTTTACCGCATTATCTGACCAGTTTGCTCCGCCGATACCCTTAAAATCTATGTTCGCAAAAACGATAAACCTGTTTGGATAATTCTGGTTAACATTATCCATCATTTCCTTTAAGCGGTCCCCGTTCCCACCGCTGAGGTTGACCATAACAGCCATATTCATCTTATCCATTTCGGTGATCAGTTCTGTAAGATCCATGGTGCCCATTCGCCAGTGGTGGCTGTGAACATCAATGAATGGAAAGCGCGACTCACTTAATATGTGTTCCGGTACGACCAGGGTTGAAACAGGATTGTACTTTTCAAAGTCCATTTGCTCTTCCTGTGCATATACAAATATTGAGGCAAGCAGGAGAATTGCTGTGAGAATTGTATTTTTTATCATAATTGTATTCAGGTAAGCTTCAAATATATACAAAGCCCCGGTTCCTTGAAAAAAACACTGAAGAACTTTGAAATAAAAAATCACAAATTAAATCTAAAAAATAATTTTGTCCTTAATATTTCTTTTAACCTATTAATATAATCCTTTAAAAATCAATATTTTCGTTATTGTTTCAGATTCAATTAATATACCCTGATCAATTTTTTTTAACAAAACATTTTTATGCGCATGAGATTTATTTTATATACCCCCGGATTCAAGTTGTTCGTTCTCGCTGTTCTTATATCATGTAGCCCACCATCAAAAGAGCAAAGTATCGCTTCAAGCCCGGAACCTGTTGATAAAGAAGCAAGTTCACAAACCAAAGCCTTGTTCCGCAATCTTATAACCATTGGCGATGAGGGGATCTTATTTGGCCACCAGGATGATCTTGTTTATGGTGTTTATTGGAAGGATGTGCCTGGCAGATCAGACGTAAAAGACGCCAGTGGATCATATCCTGCAGTATTTGGCTGGGATATCAGTAAAATAGGACAGAGACCTTTTAATATTGATTCTGTTAATTTTGAAAAAATGAAAAACTGGATCAGACGGGCTTATCAAATGGGGGGGATCAACACTATTAGCTGGCATATTGATAATCCGGTCACAGGCGGTGATTCCTGGGATAATACACCAGCTGTTTATTCCATTCTGCCTGACGGTGAAAATCATGAATGGTATATAGGGAAACTGGATCTCTTTGCAGATTTCTTAAATGACCTCAAAGTCGATGGCATTCAGGTTCCAGTAATCTTCAGACCTTTCCATGAACATACCGGCAACTGGTTCTGGTGGGGCAGGGGCAATTGCACGGCTGAAGAGTATACTGCATTGTGGCAGTTCACGGTAAATTATCTTAAGAATGTAAAGAAAATTCACAATCTTTTATATGCTTATTCCACCGACCGTTTCAAATCAGAAGAAGACTACCTGGAATTTTACCCGGGAGATGATTTTGTTGATGTTATTGCCTATGATGACTATCACTCGATAAAAACCCTGGATGATAAGCCGGAATTGATACGTCAACTGACGACTATTGTGAAGCTTGCAGAGGAAAAAGGTAAAATTGCAGCTTTGTCAGAATCCGGATTTGAAACCATTCCAGTGGATGACTGGTGGACAACTGTGCTTCTGGAAGGCCTTACATCAGATACAACTGCACGCAAAATATCTTATTGTATGATGTGGAGAAATGCCTGGCCTGACCATCATTATGCACCTTATGAAGGTCATCCCAGTGCTGCTGATTTCAGGAAATTTAAGGAAGACCCCTACATGCTGTTTCTAGATGAGGTGCCTATAGATATGTATAAATAAAATCCAGGATGGATTCAAAGATAGAAATATTCATCAGGGAATTAGATGATGAGCTAAGAAAGGCAATTCTACCCTATTGGATGAACCGGATGGTTGATCAGGATCACGGAGGTTTTTACGGTCGGATTGACGGGAAAGATCAACTTCGTCAATCCGCTCCTAAAGGAAGTGTGTTAAATGCTAGAATTCTGTGGACTTTTTCTGCAGCGTATAATCGCTTCGGGGAAAGGAAATACTTTGAAATGGCCGAACGGGCCTATAAATACTGTATTAAATATTTTATCAATCTTGAAAACAAGGGGGTTTACTGGTTATTGGATCATAAAGGGAGTCCTCTTGAAACCAAAAACCAGATCTATGCCCTGGCCTTTATGATTTATGGGCTGAGTGAATATTATATGGCCACGAAAAATAAACAGGCACTTGAGTATTCAAAGATGCTATTTTATTCAATTGAGAAATATAGCTTCGATCCTGATCTGAATGGGTATTTCGAGGCTTTTGATAAGGACTGGGTGATTCTGGAAGATCTCAGGTTGAGTGAAAAAGATGCCAATGAGAAGAAAACTATGAATACTCATTTGCATGTACTTGAGGCCTATGCCAATCTCTACAGGATCTGGAAAGATGAAAAACTCAGATCACAATTGAGAAACCTGATCGAAGTATTCATCAATAAGATCATTGACCAGGAAACCTGGCATTTTCAATTGTTTTTTAATAACGAATGGATTCCCCGGGATAATGAGATCTCCTTTGGCCACGATATCGAAGGAAGCTGGCTGTTGCAGGAAGCAGCAGAAGTCCTGGGGGACGACAAAATAATAGCCGAATCGAAGTCAATCGCTACCAAAATGGTCGATGCTGTTTTCACTCAGGGTTTTGATCAGGATGGAGGCCTTTTTAATGAGCAGAAGCCTGATGGATCTTTAGATACTGATAAACACTGGTGGCCTCAGGCTGAAGCAATGGTTGGTCTTGTTAATGCTTACCAGGATAGCAAAGATCACAAATACCTGGACCAGGCTATACATACATGGCAGTTTATAAAGGATAAGGCATTAGATAAAATAGGTGGCGAATGGTATTTCAGGGTGGATAAGTCAGGTAAACCTTATAAGGAGGAAGATAAGGCCGGGATGTGGAAATGTCCGTATCATAACGGCAGGGCTTGTCTGGAAATATTAAATCGACTGGGATAATTACATTCTATTTGACTTTAAGCCACACAAATTATTAATTTTATCTTACATAATATATATTCGCTATTGCTTGACAATAAAGAATGAAACATCTACCTGCATTACTTTTCTTTGTTTTTATTTTAATCTCCTGCGATTCGGTAAAAACTTATGATCCACCTAGGGATTTTCAAAATATTGAAAAAGATCTTCAGACAAAATTCATACTTGCAGAAAACAATTCAGTCATACAGCTTGATGCCGGAGATTATAAATTCAGTAAAAGTCTCATACTTGAAGGTAAGGAAAATGTTACCATAAGAGGAAAAGGAATATTTAAGACTATCTTGTCCTTTAAAGACCAGAAAGATGGAGCTGAAGGGATTCGGATCGCAAATTGCAAAAATATTACTCTGGAAGATTTTAGCATTGAAGATGCGGCAGGTGATAATATTAAGGTTACCGATACGGATGGGATTACACTTCGTAAGATTAAATCAGCATGGACTGGTATTGTAAATGAGAAAAACGGGGCCTATGGTTTATATCCTGTCCTTTGCAGGAATGTTCTGATAGAAGAGTGTGAAGTTCTTGGAGCAAGTGATGCGGGGATATATGTAGGGCAATCTTATGATGTGATAATCAGGAAAAATATAGCCTATTGGAATGTAGCAGGTATTGAAAGTGAAAATTCGGTTGATGTAAAGATATATGGCAACAGAGCATTTGAGAATACAGGCGGGATCCTTGTTTTTGACCTTCCGGGATTGACCATGACTGGGGAAAATATAGAAGTATACTCAAACGAAGTTTATAAAAACAATTTAAGAAATTTCGCTCCCCCGGGGAATATTGTAGGTATTGTACCCCCCGGTACTGGTATGCTGATTCTCGCCACACGTAAAGTGGATGTCCATGATAATCAGATCAAAGACAATAGAACAATTGGGATTGGAATTATTAGCTATGAACTTGTAGATATCATCTCGGAAAGGCCTGAAGATCCTTCTTCTCGGGATAGAGGCAGATCCGGGCAGGGTGTCGATAGAAAATATAAACAGGACCTGAAATACGATCCCTATCCTGGAGATATCCTTATTTATGAAAACCACTTTTCAAGCAGGTATTTAATTCCTGATTTGAGAAATCCATTCGGAAAGATCTTTCTTTGGAAGTTTGGATTTAAACCACCACAGATTGCCTGGGATGGGATCAAACCTGAAGGTTATTTGCTTTCAGATGGACGAGAGAATCCTGCCTATCGGATATGTGTTGAGGAGAGTGAGGACGTGAAACGTGTTATTCTTGACGCGGCCAATGATTTTAAGGGACTGACTGCTGATCCTGAAGCTTTATCCTGTGATTAGATTATTCGCATTTATCGTTATTGTTATTTTTCTCACATGTGGTAATACATCGTGTATTTCCCCTGATAGTGAAAAAAGACAACCATCACCGGTCATAGAGAATATTATGCTTGATGTTGGCGAGAATGTGGCCTACAGTAAGGTTGGAAAATTGAAACTATCCGACTATGGGTTGTTCCAACAGCCATTAAATGAGCTAAACCCTGCACGAAAAATGATGCTGTATGATCTAAATACCCCCTTATTTACCGATTATGCAGGAAAGGAAAGGTATATATTTATCCCGGAAGGTAGTTCATCACGATATAATACTGAGGCAGTTCTTGAATTTCCGGACAGTACCATATTGGTGAAAAATTTCTTCTATTCAAATCAGCAGCTTGAAGCGGAAAACAGAAAGATCATAGAAACCCGCTTATTGATAAAAGAAAAGGACAAATGGATCGCTTTGCCGTATATCTGGAATGAAGAGCAGACGGAAGCTTTCCTGGAAATTACTGGGGGGACAGTTCCGGTTCAGCTTACCGGAATGTTACAACCCTTTGAATATCGTGTACCTACTATGATGCAGTGTAAAAGTTGTCATGAATTAAATGGAAAGATCGTTCCTATCGGGCCAACCGTTCGACAACTAAATAGGAATAATAATTATCCAAAAGGTCCCCAAAACCAGTTGGAAAGGATGATTGAACTAGGCTGGCTTGATGATTACGAAGACCAGTTCAAATGGCCCTTAGCGGCAGTGTGGGATAATGAGAAAGCTTTCAGCCTGGAAGAGAGGGCCAGGTCATATCTGGAGATTAATTGCGGTCATTGTCACAGACCTGGTGGCCCTGGTAAAAACTCCGGACTTGATCTGACAGTTTTTGCCTCCAGTGAACACAGCCTGGGGATAATGAAAGCTCCTGTTGCTGCAGGAGCAGGATCTGGGGGGATGCAATATGATATAGTGCCGGGGAATCCGGAAGAATCAATATTGGTGTTTCGTATGACGTCGGAGAATCCGGGGATAATGATGCCGGAACTGGGAAGAAGTCTTATTCATCACGAGGGGATTGAATTAATTGAAGAATGGATAAATTCACTCGATTAATCTATTTAGAATTCCAAAACATTGCTGGATAAATATTTGTTAAAAGAGCTGACAAAACATATAATTAATTAAAATTGGCAAAACCGGAAAAAGCGATAGTAATAGGATCAGGTATTGCCGGGATAGCTGCCTCTATCCGGCTGGCTGTTATGGGATTGAATGTAACAGTTTATGAGGCTAATGACTATCCTGGAGGCAAATTGACATCCTTTAGTGAAAATGGTTTCAGGTTTGATGCGGGGCCTTCCTTATTTACTATGCCCTTACTTGTAGATCAGCTTTTTGAAGTATCTGAATTGAATCCCAGAAACTTTTTCAGGTATAAAGAGGTGGACACAATCTGTCATTATTTTTACAATGATGGCACCGTTATAAAGGCATATTCTGATAAGGAGAAGCTCAGGGATGAGGTCAATCAACAAATTGGAGGATATGGTGAGGAAGTTATCAATTATCTTTCTGATTGTGCAAAAACCTATAACCTTACATCTGGGATCTTTCTTGAGAAAAGTCTGCATAGATTGGGGAGTTATCTGTCAAAAGATACCCTAAAAGCACTTGTCAGACTGAATACTTTAAACCTTAGATCCACCATGAACGAGGTGAACGAAAAGAAAATAGGTCATGAAAAACTGGTTCAGTTATTTAACAGATATGCAACCTATAACGGATCGAGTCCTTATCTGGCTCCGGGTGTGCTTACTTTAATCCCGCACCTTGAATTTAATCTCGGCACTTTTTTCCCTGATGATGGTATGCATTCAATCACTACCAGTCTTGTGAATTTGGCTGAATCCCGGGGGGTTGATTTTGTTTATAATTCAAAAGTGGAAAAAATTAATGTAATTGGTCGAAAGGTTAAGGGAGTACAGGTGAAGGGAGAACAGGTGGAAGCTGACATAGTCGTCAGTAATATGGATATTGTACCAACATATAGGCATCTTTTACCGGAGCTTAAACAACCCAGGCAGGTTCTTGAGCAGGAACGGTCAAGCTCAGCAATAATATTTTACTGGGGGGTAGATCGTCAGTTTCCGGAACTTGATTTACATAATATTTTCTTCAGCCAGGATTATAAGCAGGAATTTAATTTTATCTTTAGAGAACACGACTTATTCGAAGATCCAACGATTTATGTACATATAAGTTCCAAATATTGTGAAGGTGATGCGCCACCGGGAAAAGAGAACTGGTTTGTAATGATCAATGCGCCCGGAAATGTTGGGCAGGACTGGGATAAGTTAATTGATTTGTCACGAGAAAGAATAATTCAGAAGTTGTCTAAAATTTTAGACATTGATCTGCAAAGCCATATTGAAAGCGAGTCTGTTCTGGACCCAAGGACTATTGAGGCCAATACATCCTCATTCAGGGGTTCTCTATACGGGGCCAGTTCAAATCACTGGTTGTCAGCATTTGTCAGGCATCCTAATTTCCATAGAAAAATAAAGGGTCTTTACTTTTGTGGGGGGAGTGTGCACCCCGGAGGAGGTATTCCATTATCAATTTTATCTGGAAAAATTGTCTCAGAATTAGTTCAGAATGATTTTAGAATATAACCGTAAATTATACATAGGATCCCTGGTATTTCTAGTTATCATCTACATTGTAGGACTTGTAGGATTGAATACCAGCTGGAGGGATGAGATCGCTGCGCTAACACCCTATACCTTAAGCCTTTCAGTCTTAGTACTTTTTCTTAACCATAGGGAGTGGAACAGGTATTTTGTCATTTTTGTGGCTTTTTCATCTATTTCCGGATACCTCATAGAACTAATTGGAGTGGAATCAAAAATTATTTTTGGGACCTATAGTTATGGTGAGACATTGGGGTACAAATTATATGGGGTTCCAGTTATAATGGGATTGAATTGGTTTCTGATGGTTTATTCATGCGGCATGGTTGCCAATCTATTCAGGTATGGAGTGTTCCTGAAATCCATAATTGGTGCATTCCTTATGGTTATCCTGGATCTTTCCCTTGAACCGGTAGCAGTTAGTCTGGATTTCTGGACCTGGGAAAACGGAATTATCCCCATACAGAATTATGTGGCATGGTTTGTCGTAGCTTTAATTTTACTTATTTACTTTCATAAACTTGGATTAAAAAAAATGAATAGAATTGCTGTGGGTTTATTTATAATTCAGTACATTTTCTTTTTCATTTTATCTTACACCTTATAAATTACGTCTTGGAAACAAAGTATCTATACCTATTCATAAATTTATTTACTATTTCATTGCCATTTCTGCTAAGTTTTGACAAGAAAGTCCATTTTTATAAAAGGTGGCATTTTCTTTTCCCTTCTATAATAATTGTTGGTGCAATATTCATTATCTGGGACATTATTTTCACGGCTTATGGCATCTGGGGATTCAATAGCCAATACCTGGTAGGTTTCCCAATTTTCAACCTTCCAATTGAAGAATGGCTTTTTTTTATAACTGTCCCATATGCCTCAGTATTTATTTATGATTGTATAAAATATTATCTGCCAAATTGGAAAACATCGAATACGGGTAATATTATTGCTGTTTTTCTGGGAATAATATTAGCAATATTTGCACTGCTGAACCTTGGAAAGCATTATACTTATATAACCTTTATTACCCTGGCTTTTATTCTGTTTCTATTATCCATTTCAAAAGCCGATTACCTGGGCCGTTTCTTTAGCTCCTATATAATTATCTTATTCCCTTTCTTATTGGTCAACGGTATTCTGACAGGTTCATTGACTTCAGAGCCCGTGGTCTGGTATAATGATAATTTTAATCTGGATCTCAGAATTTTAACTATTCCTGTAGAAGATATTTTTTATGGTATGTTGTTAATCCTGGGTAATGTCGCCATCTATGAGTATTTACAAAAACGGTCGAAGGAGAAGGAAGCATCCTGGAACAAGAGTTCATAGATACAATAAGCTATTACTACATTGCACCCACAGGTTTCTTTTATCAATTAATATTTATTTTAGCCTGTAGCTCACAAATGCGAGACGCTCACTATCCGGAGACCATGAAGGGACGTTTATAGTGCCCTGACCTCCAAAGAGTTTTGCCATAACTTGTATTTCTTTTGTTTCCAGATTCATCAGGCGCAATACCACATTTTTATTGGGTGGATGTGAATTGCTTGGTATATCCGGATCAAAGGAAATAAAAGCAAGCCACTTACCGTCAGGAGAAGGATGGGGGAACCAATCATTAAATTCATCGTTAGTTATTTGTTCCTGATCGCTTCCATCTATATTCATCCTCCAGATCTGCATTATCCCTGATCGTTCGGAGTTGAAATAAATGTATTTACCATCGGGAGAATAATCAGGTCCATCATCCAAACCTTCCGCAGTTGTAAGGCGTACCTCATCACCTCCTGCAATTGGGATAGAATATATATCATAATTGCCATCTCTTTCAGCACAATATGCTAATGTCTCTCCATCGGGAGACCAGCCATGCCAGTAACTTGGGCTTAATGGTGTTATCTTTTCAGGTTCCCCACCATGAATTGAGAGGGCGTAAATCATTGATTGACCGGTCTCCGTCTGGTCGCTGATAACCAGCGTTTTGCCATCAGGAGAAATTCCATGATCGTTATTTATCCTCTTGGCAAAACCAGTCGGGATAAGTTCAGGATCCCCACCATCCAATGAGATTTTATAAAGCAACCCCTCGCTATTGTATATAAGGGATTGCCCATCAGGGGTCCAGTTTGGTGCTTCAATATGATTTTTTGTATGAAAAACAACCCTTCTGTCGAAGGATGAGATGGGAATTGTCTCCAGGGTACTTTCTACCTGTTTCAATGAATCTGGCCTGGATTTAATCTTTTGAATTTTGACATTCGAGAATATGGCTGTTTCAATGGTGTCATTATTATGAGAGCACACACCCAATCCAATCAGGAAAGGTTCCTCCATTGAAAGTCTGAAAGTACCTCCGGAGGATTTCAGTTCTTCCTCTCCGTAAGCAACTGACATCGAGTAATAATCCCCTTCCTTTTCGATACGCACACGGTGAGGGCCGCTGACATTCGATTGTACTTCCCTGGTTACGCCCCCTTCAATTTCCCTGTATTGTATGGATGTCAATCCATCCCCATGAACTGCGGCATCTACGTAAATAGATCCTGCATCTAGATTTTGCCGAATGATCAGGCAGGCTTTCCGGTGTGGATCGACACCTTCGCCAACCCATTGAATGTCGGCACTGATAGAAACATCTCCAGACATTTCTTTCCAGATGTAGTGAAGCTCATCATTATTGAACCACATGTTTGTGCCTCCCCCTGAAACCATGTAGGAGCTATCGGTACTATTAAATTGTACCGATCCAGGATACTTAACATTTCCAATATCATTGTTGGCTGTAAAAATGCCCAGAGTAGACTTTTTTTCACAGGAAATAAGTGTAAGCATAAGTATGCCTATCAGGAATAGATTGATATTTTTATTCATTATTGATTTTGTTCTAATCTGTGTTATTTAAAAACTATGTATCCTACACCACCTACCTAACCGGGGAAAATATACATTTGATATTTTAAAATTCAAAAAATAACCATCGTGGCATCAAACGTAAAAATATGCAATAGGAACATAGTATAATAGAAATCAATCAAAATAAATCTGGTGATCAGTGCCTTCTATTATAAAAGTATCAACAAATACTAAAACTTAGTTTCAATCGAACTATTGTTGGAGTTAAAAAATATTTTTAGCGATAACATCAAAACCCAGATCCGGTATGAATACCAATAAAACCTTGGAGTTGCTGATTATAAAGATCAGGATCGCGCCTTATGATTAGTAGAATCAGGCCATAGGATACTTAAAAATAGGACTACCAGCCATCCCTTTTTCTTTGATATCCTCAACCTCAACTTTACTGAGGGGTTTAAAACCAGTCGCCAATCCCAACGCCATACTGAACAGATCTTCATTACCAGGTGGCAGGGCAGCGGTTACCGGATGGGACAGTGTAAACCTTAATCCCAGTTTAGCCTCTTCCGGATCAGTCAAGGGTTCATACCAGCATTTGGGTACTTTGTTTTCAGCATCCTTTGCCCAGGGTTGCTTAGCCATGGCTTTTAATGCCAGAATTCCCATTCCTTTTTCTTTTGCACGTTCAAGTACCTGTGGGCCAAAATTACCTGCGTACCAGGTCGTATAGTTTATAGGAAATAATATACTATCAAAATCAAATCCATCCATTAGAGCCATAGCAGCTTCCACTGAGTGAGCAGAGAACCCAAGATAACGCACTTTGCCTTCTTCCCTTGCCTCGAGGAAGGTTTCCATAGCCCCGTCTTTTCCGAAAATGGTGTCAACATCTTCCATTTTTGTCACCGCATGAAGCTGATACAGGTCAAAATGATCTGTTCTTAATCGTTTCAGTGATTGCTCCAATTCCATTCGGGCCTCATCTTTGGTTCTCATTCCTGTTTTACATGCCAGAAATACATCTTTCCTGTAGGGCTCCAATGCTGGGCCTAGCTTTATTTCAGCGTCACCATAGGAGGGGGCTACATCAAAATAATTGATACCATAATCGATTGCCTCTTTAACCCTTTGGGAAGATTGTTCTGGTGTGGCATCCATCACAACAATTCCACCAAAACCGATCATTGATAACTTTTCACCTGTTTTTCCAAGAGATCTTTTTTCTATCTTACCTCTTGTGAATACCCGTGTAATATCATTTAATCCAGCCGGGAAATATGAAACAAGGGGTGCCGCCCCGGCCGTTTTTATGAATTGTCTTCTTTTCATCATCTTAATTTTATTTTAAATTTTACATTATTGCACTCCGAAATGGATATTTTAGCAAAAAATCATTTGTTCAAGATAGATTTTTCAATCAAGAATTTAACAATTATTTCAGTTTATATCAAGGAAATAGTTTGATTTGAATTTTAACCTATTCATTTTAAGAAGTCAACTGAGCTATTCTCAGTCTTAACAGTATATAACATTGAGCTTTAAAAAATTTGAATTAGATGACCGGTTAATCCAGGGAATCGACTCTATGGGATTCGAAAACCCTACCCCAATACAGGAACAGGTTATCCCTGCAATCCTGGATGGGAAAGACATGATTGCCACCGCTCAGACTGGTACCGGAAAAACGGCTGCATTTTTGTTGCCCATTGTTAATAAAATTATTACCACAAAGCATGACGACCACATTAAAGCCCTGATCATCGTTCCGACACGGGAATTGGCCATTCAGATTGATCAGAATCTGGAGGGATTGGCTTACTTTACGCACATCAGCTCACTACCTGTTTATGGTGGCGGTGCCGGCGATTTATTTCTCAGGGAGAAAAAGGCACTGATACATGGTGCTGATATTGTGACCTGTACACCTGGCAGAATGCAGGCGCACCTGAAAATGGGCTATGTGAGCTTTAAGGATTTGAAGTATCTCGTTCTTGATGAGGCTGACAGGATGCTGGATATGGGATTTTATGATGATATAATGAATATTATCTCCCACCTTCCTGAAAAGCGTCAGAATCTTTTGTTTTCAGCTACAATGCCTGATAAATTCAGGTCTCTGGCTAAAAAAGTTGCCAATGATCCTCTTGAAGTGAATATTGCCATTTCCAAACCGCCGGATAAAATCCTACAGGTAGGCTTTGTAATTTATGATAATCAGAAAGTCTCACTTCTTAAGCATGTACTGAATGCTAAACATCTTAAAAGCGTTATTGTATTCTGTTCAAAAAAAGTAATGGCTAAGGAACTGAATCGTGAGCTGAAGAAAGCTGGATTTTCTTCCTATGACATTCACTCGGATCTTGACCAGGAAACAAGGAATAAGGTTATAACGAGCTTCAAGAATAAGCAGCATATGGTATTGGTCGCTACAGATATTGTTTCCCGGGGAATTGATGTGGATGATATTGATCTGATAATTAATTATGATGTCCCTTCTGATGGTGAGGATTATGTTCACCGGGTCGGTAGAACAGCCCGTGCTGAATCCAAAGGTGCTGCTTTTACTTTTATCAATAAGGAAGATCAACAGAAGTTCAGTAATATTGAAAAATTGCTGGGTAAGCCGGTATCTAAAGCTAAACTTCCTGAATTCCTTGGTGAGGGACCGGCATATGATCCAAAACCGGAATGGGGCAAGAAGCATAAAAAGAAATTCCACTCAGGGACCAAAAAGCATAAAAAGCACTTTAGGAAAAAGTAGGATCTGGCTTACAATGAATCTGATCATTTCTATCCTGGTTCTGATTTTATCTTTCAATTCCTGGAATTACCAGAAAAAATAATGATAAGAATTACTATTTATTCGCAAGTCACTACTACAGGTAAAATATCTGTCTATATTTTTAGTTCACTGGATCCCAGGTCATCCATATAATTAGCATTGCTCTCTTTGGCTATGCCTGCTTGATATTTACTATTTTTTGATGATTTTCGGCCAGAATGGTATTCTGATTCAGCCAAAAAATTGTAACTTACGATCTACAACTTGTATGTGATAAATTTTTTAAATGGCCTCAATGAAACACATTTTAATCATCATTTTTATTTTTCAGGTAAACCTGATTTTTGCTCAGCGAACAGTTATTTCCCTGAACGGGGAATGGGAGATTGAAGATAGTATGCATCCCGATGCTATTCCTGCTACATTCGAGCATATTGTTCAGGTTCCCGGTATGGCCAATCAATCGATACCCCCTTTTCCGGATGTGGATCAATTTGATGGGTTGGATTACCTCCAAAATGGATTTGTGAGGGCCCAGATTAAGAAAGTCAATGTCGATACCGTTAAAGTCGGGATCCCGCATCAGGACCGGAATTATTTCTGGTACCGGAAGACTTTTGAAATTAAGGACAAGAAAGAATTGGTAATACTCAGGATCAATAAAGCCCAATTCGGCACTTCAGTCTGGGTGAATGGTGAAAAAGCCGGCACACATCTGGGATGTTTTACATCCGGGAAATTTGATATTTCTGATCTTGTGCGGTATAGTGGAAAAAATGAATTGATCGTAAGGATAGGAGCACATCCGGGGGCCTTACCACACTGGGCCCCTTCTGGTTCAGACTATGAAAAACCTAAATGGACACCGGGTATATATGATAATGTATCTGTTATAACCTCCAGCTATCCTTTCATTGAAAATGTTCAGATTGCTCCAGATATATACGGTTCCACCATCATTGTACAATCTCGGATTGTGAATAAGGGGGAGCCTAAGGCTTTGAAGTTAGATTACTCCTTAGAAGGATTCAAATTTGATTTCATGGCAACGGATAATGATATGGAGGCTATCCTGATCAATGAAAATGATACAATTTTAGTTCTGGATACAATTTTAGTCCCCGATGCACGATTATGGACTCCTGAAGAACCCAATTTGTACAAGCTCAAAGTGAGTACAGGAGAGGATGATCTTTCAACCCGTTTTGGTATGCGGGAATTCAAATTCGATACTAAAACAAAGTTGGCCTATTTAAATGGGAAACCATATTATCTGCGTGGTTCAAATATAACCTTGCACAGGTTTTTTGATGATGATAGTTGCCGACTCCAGCCCTGGGATGAGAATTGGGTAAGAAGGTTGCTGGTATCCTGGCCCAGGAAGTTCAATTGGAATGCATTTCGTTTTTGCATAGGGCCGGTGCCGGATATGTGGTTGGATATAGCTGATGAAACGGGTCTTATCATACAGAATGAGTTTTTTATCTGGCAATATCATTCCAACTGGGACAGTACTGAATTGAAAAACCAGGTTGTGGAATGGATGGAAGATAACTGGAATCATGCTTCTCTCGGTTGGTGGGATATCTGTAATGAAACGAATACTGAATATCTACGGGATATAATCAGGGAAGTCCGGCATTTAGACCTCTCCGACAGGGCCTGGGATAATGGTTATGGTTTACCTGTCGGACCAAATGATCCCGTTGAGGACCACCATTACAATATTGCCTGGAATGGCTGGAAATATTCTGAATATGAAGACAAAGTGGCCCCGAAAACCACCAATTCGCCACACCCCACCGCTCATGCCTGCGTGCTGAATGAATATGGCTGGTTATGGCTGAAAAGGGACGGCAGTACCACAATGCTATCAAAGCGCGTCTATGATTCTATTGCCCTGGGGATATCTAACAAGAAGAGAATTGAACTCGCTGCTTATCTGCTGGGCATGGAAACGGAATATTTTCGTGCACACCGGAATTATGCAGGTGTGCTGCATTTTACTTTCCTGACAGGGAATTTCGAGAATGTAATCACCGGCGACCTGTTTGATGATATTGATAAATTGACCATTCATCCTGCTTATGAATCTTATTTTACACAGGTATTCAAACCTCTGGGATTGTATATCAATTATAGTAAATCCCAGGAAGATCCCGGAAAAGAAATTACAATTCCGGTGATGATGGTTAATGATGAATATAAAGATCTTGACGGTGATCTTGACTTGATGATCAAGGGAATGAATGGTAGTATTCTATCTTATAAATCAGCAAAATTTGCTATAGAATCCTTAGGGGCTATGACATATAGTTACAGTATGACTACCCCTAAAACTCCTGGTATGTATTGGCTTGAAGCAAAATCCCTGTGTACGGATGGCAGGGAAACCACGATCTCAAAGAGAAAAATGATTATAAAGTAATCAAACCTTTAAAATGTTTAGCGAGATCCATAACCTGGTTTTAAAATGCTTTTTTCGAGCCTTCGTCAGGGGTGGATCGATACAAATTCAGATTGTTTTATAGTAATTCGTTTTAGGATGTACTGGAAAGAATTTAACAGAATCAAAAATCCATTAAAATGATATTCCCTGAAAAAATAATTAAGAAATGTTTAAAAGAAGCTTCCACTATAATTATGTCCAAATTTGGAGGTATGATTGAGGAACAACTCAAAGAAAATCAGAGCAGCATCGTCACTGAAATGGATGTGGCAGCTGAGCGGAAAATAGAACATATTATTTCCACCAAATATCCAAATCACAGTATTGTAGGTGAAGAGACAGGAGCTGTTATGACCGGATCAGAATTTACCTGGATTATTGATCCAATTGATGGCACTTCGAATTATGCAGCAGGTATTCCCTGGTTTGGTACCCTTCTGGCCGTATTGCAGCATGACAGGCCGTATGCAGCAGGAGCATATCTGCCATACTACGATTTGATGTATTATGCAGAAAAAGGGAAAGGAGCCACATGTAATGATAGTCCTATACGGGCAACCGAGGAAAATTCATTGAAAAATGTTTTATTCTCTTATGCTACGGATTTCTCTAAAAATCCTGTAAAGACAAAATACGAAACTGATATTCTTTCTGAGGTCATTCAGAACGTAAGAAACATCAGGGCAACAAATTGTCTTGTTGACTTTTGTTATGTAGCTGACGGAAGACTTGGAGGGAATATAAACCATTCAACCAAGATCTGGGATATCGTTGCTCCTTATTTAATTATCAGAGAGGCAGGAGGTGTAATGAGCGAACTGGATGGCAAGGATATTGAATTTGACCTCACTATTGATAATTACCTCAGAAATTACGCAGTCATTGCATGCGGGCGAAAGTTTCATGAGTCGATCGTGGGAATGGTTTCCAAATATCAGAAACCCTGATCGGATTATATTCTTAAGGCGGAAATCAGGAATCCTTCAGTTTCGGATAGTTTTACTTTATTTCGAAGGGATTTACAATAGACATTCTATTCAATAATGCAATTGAAATTTCACATCAACTGACCATTATATCCCCTTCTTCTCAATCAGGTATTCCGTGCAATTGTCCACGAATAAAATGCCAAATATTTTGGATTTTCAGGCTTGGTCTTAGAAAAATTGTCAAATGATGCAGAATAAAAAATCAATGTGTTACTTGCAATGCATCATAAATCTATGTATCTTTAAACTATGTATTCTAAAGAACTGTTAAAAGGTACATTGTCAGCTATAATTCTTAAACTTCTGGCCGAGAACGAGAAAATGTATGGTTATCAGATTGCACAGAAGGTAAAAGAGTTATCTGATGGGAAAATTCTTATCAAAGAAGGTTCTTTATATCCCGCATTGCACAAACTTAAGGAGGATGGCCTGGTCACCATTGAAACTGTTAATATTGGTAAAAGAGTAAGGCGATATTATAGGTTAACCTCAGAAGGGGTGCTGATGAAATCAGAAAAACTTACTGAGATCGAGGATTTTATAACCACTATTCGTAATATTTTATCTTTCAAACTAATTGCTCAGGTTATATGAAAAGATTAACGGATGAACAAATTGATTTTATTGTCAGGGAGGTTAATGAGAGCCAGATAGAATCAAAGGAATTAAAAGAAGATCTTGTGGACCACTTTTGCTGTATCGTAGAAGATAATATGCGTCAGGGCAATACCTTTGAGGAATCATATAAAAAGGCCTACTACTCTATATGCCCGAACGGGTTAAATGAAATTTATCAGGAATCGATATTCTTACTCTCATCAAAACGAATTAAAATCATGAAAAAGCTATTATTTGCATCCGGATTTTTGGTAGTCTTTATATTATTAACCGGAATTTTTTTCAAAATTCAGCATTGGCCTGCAGGAGGTTTAATTTTGCTTGCAGCAGCTGCGACGTTGATCTTTGTTTTTTTACCACTGGTATTTCTTTATTTCTATAAATCTGAGTATTCTACATTTCTTTCCTACAAAATGAAATATATTTTGGGATATCTTGGATTAGCATTATTATTCACCGGCGCCGTCTTAAAATTATTTCATCTTCCGGGTAGCGGATGGACCTTACTAATATCCCTGGTTGTTTTAAACTTCGGGTTTTTACCCATACTTTTTTATCGTTCCTATAAAGGATCAGAGATCAAAACAAAACCCGCCAACAGTTTTACAGGAAAACTATACCTCCTGGGCTTGTCAGGTTTGGCGCTGTTCCTTACTGGAGCCGTATTTAAGATCCTGCATTTACCGGGGGCTGCCGTTCTCCTCGGAGTAGCTCTTATCGTTTTAAACTTTGGCTTTTTACCGGTTTTCTTTTATAGCATGTACAAAAAGACGACAAACTAGGTTCAACATACTTTAATTTCATCCTTCTTTGGAAGAATGATTACAGGCTTTTGATAATATCTTTCCCGGCAGCTATCGCTTTATCTTTTGTGATATAAAGGATTTTTAGTCAATACTTAAGGGGCATAGCCCTTATAATGAATGGATTATTTGGCAATTAGCATGTTTGCGTTTCCGTTATAAAC